>DATJVW010000161.1:0-11657 GCA_035501675.1 Burkholderiales bacterium | reverse complement strand
ACCTGTCGGCGCGCGAAGTCGCGCTGCTGGAAGCACTGCTGTTAAGCACCGGGCGCGTAGTAAGCAAGGACCAACTTGCCGACCGATTGTACGGGGTGAGCGATGAGGTCGGCCCCAATGCGATCGAGGTCTTCGTCCATCGGCTGCGCCGCAAGATAGAGCCCGCTGGTGTAGTGATCCGCACCATCCGTGGGCTCGGCTACCTAGTCGAGAAACCGAGCCATGCCTAAGCCGGCGCGCCGCGCCCACAGCGTACTCCGGACGGCCCCGTGAAGCGGCCTGGTGGGGTTTGGTCGCTGCGTCAGCGGCTGTTGGCGTGGCTGCTCGCCCCGCTGGTGTTGTGGTCCCTGGGTAGCTCAGGGCTGGCTTACCTGCTCGCCCTGCACTTCACTACGCAGGCCTACGATCGCTCTCTGCACGCTTCCATCCGGGACATCGAGCGCCAAATGACGGTGGTCGACGGACGGCCCACGATTGACCTGCCGCGTGCCGCGATCCAGATCCTGGAATGGGATGAAGAAGATCGGGTGTACTACCGGGTTGCCACGGTTTCGGGAAAGCATATCGCCGGGGATCCAACGCTCCCCGCGCCCCGGTCGCTAGCGCTGGGCGGCACCCGCTATTACGAGGCCCAACTCGGGAGCGCGACCGTGCGAGTGGCTGCCTCGCTAGTGCCACTGCCCGGCGCCCGTGAAGCCGTGCTCGTGGCGGCGGCGGAGTCCACCGATGCCCGCCGCTCGATTGCGAGTGAGATCCTATTCGCGACCCTGGTTCCCGAAGGGCTGCTGGTCGCTCTTGCGGCGGTCGGCGTTTGGTACGGTGTAGGGCGTGGGCTGTTTCCGCTCGAACGTCTGCGCCTGGAGGTGGGCCGACGGTCGGACCAGGACCTCAGCGCCGTGGAGGTGCGGCATGTGCCGCGGGAGGTGCGGCCGCTAGTCGATGCGATCAATGCCTTGTTGTCGCGGCTGGACAGCGCGTTGGCTGCCCACCGTCGCTTCGTGGCCAACGCCGCTCATCAATTGCGCACACCGCTAGCCGGACTGCACACCCAGGCCGAGCTAGCTCTGCGGGAGAGCGACCCCGAGGCGGTGCGCAGCTCGCTCGAACAGCTGCACCAGGCGGCCGGCAGGGCCGGGCACCTGGTAAGCCAGCTGCTGTCGCTCGCGCGTCTGGAGCCGAACAGCGGGCGGTCGCTGCAGTTCGAGGCACTGGATCTGAACGAGTTGGCGCGGGACACCACGGCGCGCTGGGTGCCGCAAGCGCTGGCGCATGCCATCGATCTGGGTTTCGAAGGCTCCAGTGCCCCAGCGGAAGTGCGGGGCCACCGCCTTCTGCTCGAAGAACTGCTCGGCAACCTGATCGACAACGCGGTTCGCTATACCCCGCGCGGCGGTGAAGCCACTGTGAGCGTGGAGCTCACTGCCGCGGGGACCGCGCTTCTCAAGGTCGAAGACGACGGCGCCGGCATTCCGGAAGACGAGCGCTCAAAGGTGCTGGAGCGGTTTCATCGTGGCAGCGCGTCCTCGCAGACCCCAGGCAGCGGCCTGGGACTCGCGATAGTGCGGGAGATCGCCGTCAACCACGGCGCCGACGTGCGTCTGGACGCCGGCAGCAAGGGCAGAGGCACGTGCGTAACCGTTGCCTTCCCTAGCAAGCGATAGCGCGGCCGGCGACTAGCCCCATACAGGTCACGCGGTAAACGGTGCCAAGTCAAGCGAACACGAGACGCCGGGCTCCGCGGATGAGCAACGGCTCGACGACCTTCTGGACGACTCGGTTAAGCTCCAACGGCTGCAGCATCATCTGCACCGCCATGCGATAGGGATAATGTGGGCGCAGCCGCTCGCGCACTTCTCGCATAAACGCGGCGAAGTGCCCATCTCGGAACGGTTCGCCCGCATGCAGCATGATCCAGGCATGTTTGAACCCGACGTAGGCGTCCTCCTGCTCGGCCTCCGCGAAGCGCTTATACAGTGCGCGCAGGATGCCCAGCCGTCCTACCCTTCCCTTGGCCTGGTAGGCCCGGTAGAAGCTTCTGAAGTAGTTGTAGTGCCGCACCTCGTCGCGACGGATGAGGCCGGTGAGCTGTTTCAGCACCGGCTCGCGCGCCCAGCGGTGCAATGTCGTATAGAAGGTGGCGGTCCCGGTCTCGATCACGCACCGCGCAGCCATTTCCAGCGCCCGGCTGCTCTCCAACTGGTCCATCGTGCAAAGTTTGGAGTATTCGCCGAGGAAGCCGGCGTAACCTCGCTCCCAGTCTAGACCGGGCCACACCGCTTCCACGTAGGCTCGCAGCGCCCGCCCATGCTGGAGTTCCTCGACCTGCCAACGCTTCGCCAGCCAGTCTCGCGCCAGCGGGTCGGGAAAGTGCTGCACGAGGTTGTTGGTGTAGAGGTCGGCTGCCGTCTCAATGAAGGAGGCTCCCGCGACCAGATAGTAGGTGAACCGGTCGTCGCGCACGAGGTCCAGCTCGATCCGTCCCAGGTCAAGATCGGCCAGAGACCAGCGAGGTGCTTCTCCTTGTCCGCCACGGGTTATGTCGGCTGTCATGCCTCAGGTTCCTCCCAGCGCTGGCTGTCCTACTTAGCACGACTACGATCCACCTTCCAGCTCGCCGCGCTCGCCGTTAACCTCCCGCCCGTGCGATCGCGGGTGCGCGTGAGGGCGTCTCAAGCTCCTCTCGGAGCTGCTCCTCTTCGCGTTGTTGCAAAGCCCACATCTGAGCGTAACTGCCTTCGCGATCTAGGAGCGCGCGATGGGTGCCTCGCTCCACAATCCGGCCGTGTTCCATGACCAGGATCTGGTCCGCGTCCACTATGGTCGACAGGCGGTGCGCGATGACGAGCGTGGTACGCTCTCGGGCAATCCGCTCCAGCTCGGCCTGGATCGCTTTCTCGGAGCGCGAGTCCAGCGCCGAGGTCGCCTCGTCAAACACGAAGATCCTCGGGTTCTTCAAAATGGCGCGGGCGATGGCCACTCGCTGCTTCTCGCCGCCGGACAGCTTCAGTCCGCGCTCGCCGACCATCGTGTTGTAACCATCGGGCAGGCTCTCTATGAAATCATGGATGTGAGCCGCGCGCGCCGCCTGGAGCACCTCCTCACGCGTGGCGTCCGGCCGACCATAGTGGATATTGTAAAACAGCGTGTCGTTGAACAGGACCGTGTCCTGAGGAACGATGCCGAGGTTGGCTCGCAGGCTGGTCTGGGTCACGTCCCTGACGTCCTGCCCATTGATTGTGATGCGCCCGCTGCTCACGTCGTAGAAGCGGAACAGCAGTCTGGACAGCGTCGACTTGCCCGATCCGCTGTGGCCGACGACGGCTACCGTCTTGCCAGCGGGAATATCGAAGCTGACGTCGTACAGAATCTGGCGTCGCGGCTCGTAGCCGAAGCTGACCTGTTCGAATCGTACCGCCGCGATCCCGGCCAGGAGGGCGGCCGCGCCCGGTCGGTCCTCGACTTCGCGGTTTTCCCGCAGCAAGCGCAACATCGTGTCGAGGTCGGTGAGCGATTGCTTGATCTCACGGTAGACCATCCCCAGAAAGTTTAGCGGGATGTAGAGCTGGATCAGCAGACCGTTCACCAATACCAGATCGCCAAGCGTAAGACTCCTATCCACTACGCCCTGCGCAGCCAGAATCATGAGCAGTGTGACCGCTATCGCGATGATTGCGCTTTGCCCGATGTTGAGCACCCCCAGCGAGGCTTCGTTCCTGACCTCCGCCGATTCGTACTTCTTCAAGTTCTCGTCGTAGCGACGCGCCTCGAACTCCTCATTGTTGAAGTACTTGACCGTCTCGTAGTTGAGCAGGCTGTCGATGGCCCGCGCGTTGGCCTTCGAGTCCAGTTCGTTCGCCCGGCGCCGGATCTCGATGCGCCATTCGGTGACGCTGAACGTAAAACCGAGGTACACGACTACGGCGACGAAAGTAGTCGCGGCAAAGCGCCAGTCGAACTTGGACAATAGCACCGCCGCGACGAGGCTGAACTCGAGAATCACCGGAATGATGGAGAACAGCATGTAGGACAGCAACGTCGAAATACCACGCGTGCCTCTGTCGATGTCGCGCGACACCCCGCCCGTTTGTCGCTCCAAGTGGAAGCGCAGCGACAGGGAATGCAGATGACGGAATACCTGAAGGGCAACGCGGCGAATGGCGCGCCTGGTCACCCGAACGAACACGATGTCCCGCAGTTCGGCGAACAGGGTATTGGAGGCCCGCAGCGCACCGTAGAGCACGAGCAGCGCAAGCGGCAAGACTAGCACCGCACGCTTGGCGTCCAGGGTGTCGACGATTTCCTTCATCACGAGCGGCACGCCGACATTGGCCAGTTTGGCGATGACCAGGAACGACAGCGCGAGAATGACGCGCCCCTTAAACTCCCACAGATAAGGGAGCAGCGTGCGGATGGTTTTCCAGCCCCCTGAGTGGGCTGGGGAGAAACAAGGGGTCGTGACGGGGCGCATCGTCGGCCGGGTAGCGAGTCGGCGCAAACCACGTACCGGTATCGGGCTCGCGTAAGGTTAACACCAGCGGGCAGCTGTCTGAAAGCAAGGTGGGGCCGGAGCGAGGAATCAAAAGGCCAGCGACGCTACCGGGTGCCGGCTGAGTCCAAGGCCGAGGGCTCGTGACCCTGGGCGCTGTTCCGGCCGTCCGTATAATCTGGGGAACGTGGGCATCGCCCGCGTCATACGAAGGGAGTGCGGCCTTATGACGTCCACAAGAGACAACCAGCGAGGGCTTGGCCTGGTGGCATGGATAATCTTGATCCTAGTTCTGGGGATACTGCTGCTCGCTGGGTACATTTGGCTGATGTTGAGTTGGAGCTACTCCAGCGGTGAGCGCGCGGGATGGGTGCAGAAGCTCTCCAAGAAGGGCTACATTTGCAAGACCTGGGAAGGGGAAATGGTCATGGTGTCCCTGCCCGGCTCTATCCCCGAAAAGTTCTTCTTCACAATCCGCGACGACAGGGTTGCTGAGCGCGTCAACGCGGTCATGGGCAAGCGGGTTGCCCTCAACTATGAGGAGCACATTGGATTGCTCACTTCCTGCTTTGGGGACACCGGCCACTTCGTGACGGATGTGAAGGCCATCGACGAGACGCCGGCGCCTCTTATGATCCCCAGCCAGCGTCCGACGCAGCCGGCGGCCTCGCAGCAACAAACGCCGGCCACGCAATAGCGTCCCGTCGAGGTCCCGACTACGCTAGGTAGGACCCGCGTCATCGCGCGCGACCGGCTCCACACAAGAATCGCGTTGCTGCGGCAGGGCAATAATGTCGTGATAGAAGCGGTCGTGCGCGCAGCTCGCGCTGGACCTCTGGCGTGGGACGCTCCGCGCGGCGGGGTATTGCTCGTAGCCCGTGATCTACAAGCTATGATTTCGCTGGACAGGGTACTGGACAGCGGTCGCGAGTTACGACACGCGTCTTAGCGTTCGCGCGCGGCCTCGTGGAAGGCTTTGCGCACCGGCGACAGGATATACTCGAGCACGGTGCGCTCGCCAAGCGCGATCTCGGCATCGACCTGCATCCCCGGAGTGAGCGGGTGGCGCACCCCATCCGATTCCAGGACCTGTGACGTGAGCTCGACGATGCTGCGGAATCTGTACCCGGCGTCTGTGCCGGTCCTCGCCTCTCGCTCCGGTTGCTCCGTGGCGTCCGCGCTGACGTTTCTCACCACGCCTTCCACCATCCCGTACTTCTGGAACGGATAGGGGCGAACTTTGAGTCTCACCGCCTGGCCTTCACGCACGAACCCGCGGTCCTCGTTGCCTACCCATACTTCTGCGCGCAGCGGCTCCTCGGCGGGCACGATGGTCAACAGCACGGTGCCTGGCGACAGCACCGCCCCCTCGGTGTGCGTCGCTAGGTCTTTAACGATGCCGTCCTGCGGCGCCTTGAGCTCGAGCCCTTCCTGGCGGATGGATTGCTTCTGCCACTCCTGCTCAGCCTTCTCATACTGCGCGGTGGCCTCGACGCGTTCGTTGTACAGGAGCTGGCGGTAGTTCGACTCCAGCTCGGCAAGGCGCTTTTCCGACTGCTGGATACTGGCGCGCAAGCCGGCGATGGCATGGCCCTGCGCCTTCAATTCCTGCTCGGCCTCGATGCGCACACGGCGCCGATCCTCGGCCAGCAAACGGCCGGCGAACCCTTCCTTGTGCAGTTGGCCCCAGGAACGCTCCTGGTCCTGGTAGATGGGCAGCGTTTGTCTGAGCTTCGTTTCGGTCGCGAGAGCCGCGTTGAGGTCTTGCCGGGCCTTTGCCAGGACCGCCTTTTCCGTGTCAATGCCGTCCAGATGGGCCTGCCGGCGCGCCCGGTACTGCGCCAGCACATGTGCAAATAATTCGGCAGGATCGTCTGCCTCCGGTTTCGGCTCGGTGCCGGCGAGTTCCGCGTCGATGCGTCGAAGCGCTAGGCCAGCGGCTTGCCGCTGAGCGAGTAGCTGCTTGGCATCGGCGTTGGACATCTGCGGATCCATGCGAACCATCACCTGCCCGGCTTTGACCACGTCTCCCTCATGCACCAGGATCTCCTTGATGATTCCCGCGTCGGCCGGCTGCACCACTTTGACGTAACTGACTGGGACAAGCCGCCCAGGCGCAACGGCTATGATGTCGAGCCGCCCGACTACCGACCATAGGGCCAGCCCGCCAAGCAACGCCCCCAGGGCGTACAGCACGACTCGCGGAAGAGGGGAAGGTGGCTCGCGCTGCAGGCGGAGGATAGCCGGAGAGAAGTCGAGCGCATCCGCGCTCAGCACTTGTGTAAAGGAACGCATGACCGCTGGCGTCCGCGTTCGATCAGGACAGCTTCATCAGCCCGCCCTTCACCTTGGCTTCGCCATTTAAGGCCTGCGCTTCTTTGCCAAATTGGCCCGAACCCAACGTGTCCTGCGCCGCGTGCAATGCGACACCGGCGAGCGTGCCGTGGGCCCCGTACTGGTAAGCCAGATCCCCGCCCAGCGCTTCGGTGCTGCTCAGCTGGAACTGCGTCACTGCATTGGTCAGCGTCCATTTCGACAAACCTGGGTCTTGCTTGCGGGCCGAATCGAACTTGCCGACGAGGTCGGTAAAATCGTACGTTGCGATCTGCGGCTCGTGGCCTGCTACCTCGGCTACCACCTGCAGCCCTGAGACCGCCTGGTATTTGGTGCCCTCGTACCACTTCGCGAACGTAATGCGGTCGTTCTTACCGGTCTCGAGAATCAAATCGTTGCCAGAACGGCGCAGGCTCAGATCTTTGTACCGAATCCCGCCGCCGAGCGACAAGGTCACCGTGCCTCCATTGCCGCTGCTGACAACGTCACGGCCGTCACCGCGGTTGAACGCGATGATGTCGTAGCCGCCACCCAGGTAGAGGTGATCGTTGCCCTTGCCGCCTACCAGCAACGAGTTGCCAGACCCTTCCGTCAGCTTGTCGTTACCCTTGCCGCCGTCGAGGAGGCTGTTGCCGGACATGTCGGTCAACTGGTCGTTGCCGTCGTTGCCCTGGAGCACGTCGTCGCCGCGGCCGCCTCTGAGCCGGTCGTTGCCGCTGCCGCCCCTCATGTAGTCGTTGTCAGCGCCGCCCTCGAGCAGGTCGCTGCCCGAACCACCCCGCAGCACGTCGTTGCCGCTTCCACCACTGAGCCCGTCGTTGCCGCTGCCGCCTTCCAGGTCGTCGTCGCCAGCACCGCCTCCGAGACGGTCGTTGCCCGAACCACCCCGCAGCACGTCGTTGCCGCTTCCACCACTGAGTTCATCGTGGCCGCCGCCGCCTTCCAGGTCGTCGTCGCCGGCGCCGCCGTCGAGGCGGTCGTTGCCCGAACCACCCCACAGCGCGTCGTTGCCGCCTCGGCCCGACAGCACGTCGTTGCCCTTGCCCCCATTGATAGTGTCATCGCCGGAAGTGCCATACAGTCTATCCTTTCGCCTCGTGCCCGTGATGGTCCGCCCCGCGGTTGGTGGCGGCGGGTCGGCCGGTGGCGGCGCGACCGGCACCGGGTCCAGGACAAACTCATCGGAAACACTGCTACCGCTCAGGTCGGTGGCCTGCACTTGGATGGTCCAATTGCCCGCCGTTGCCGGCGTGCCGCTGAACGTGCGGCCCCCGGAGTCAAACTTCAGCCAGGAGGGCAGCGCGGAGCCGTCAGCCTGCGTGGCGCTGTACTTCAGCGTGTCGCCCACGTCGATGTCGGCAAAGGTGTCCACCGGCACTACATAGGAGAACGCCACGCCCTGCGTGACATTCTGATCCGGAATCTCGTGCGCAACCGTGGGCGCATCGTTGACATTGGCCACGTTCAGCGCGAACACGCTCGAGGCACTGGCGCCAGCGTTGTCCGTGGCGCTGAGCTTCACATTCAGCGCGCCCACGTCGGCGTTGGCCGGGGTGCCTGAGAACGTGCCCGTGGCAGAGTCAAACTTCAGCCAGGAAGGCAACGCCGAGCCGTCGGCCTGCGTGGCGCTGTACTTCAGCGCGTCACCCACGTCGATGTCGGAGAAGGTGTCCGCCGGCGCTACATAAGAGAACGCTACGTCCTGGGTAGCGCCCTGATCCGCAATGGCATGGGCAACCGTGGGCACGTCGTTGACATTGGCCACGTTGAGCGCAAACACGCTCGAAGCATTGGCCCCAGCGTTGTCGGTGGCGCTGAGCTTCACGCTCAGCGACCCTACGTCGGCGTTGGATGGAGTACCCGAGAACGTGCCCGTGTCGGCGTTGAACTTCAGCCACGAAGGCAACGCCGAGCCGTCGGCTAAGGTAGCGCTGTACTTCAGGGTGTCGCCTACGTCGATGTCGGCGAAGCTGTCCGACGGCATCACATAGGAGAACGCTACGTCCTGGGTGGCGCTCTGATCCGCAATGGCATGCGCAACCGCGGGCACGTCGTTGACATTGGCCACGTTGAGCGCAAACACGCTCGAGGCACTGGCCCCAGCGCTGTCGGTGGCGCTGAGCTTCAGGTTCAGCGACCCCACGTCGGCGTTGGACGGAGTACCCGAGAACGTGCCCGTGGCGGAGTCAAACTTCAGCCACGAGGGCAACTCCGAGCCGTCGGCTTGCGTAGCGCTGTACTTCAGCGTGTCGCCAACGTCGATGTCGGCGAAGGTGTCCGACGGCACCACATAGGAGAACGCTACATCCTGCGTCGCGCTCTTGTCTGCAATGCTGTGGGCAACCGTGGGCGCATCGTTGACGTTGGCCACGTTGAGTGCAAACACGCTCGAAGCACTGGCGCCGGCGCTGTCGGTGGCGCTGAGTTTCACGCTCAGCGACCCCGCGTCGGCGTTGGACGGAGTACCCGAGAACGTGCCCGTGTCTGCGTTGAAGTTCAGCCAGGAAGGCAATGCCGAGCCGTCGGCCCGCGTGGCGCTGTACTTCAGTGTGTCGCCTACATCGACGTCGGCGAAGGTGTCCGACGGCACCGCATAGGAAAACGCTACGTCCTGAGTGGCGCTCTGATCCGCAATGGGGATGGCGGTTGGCGCATGGTTCTCGCTGGGGAACAAATTTCCGGTCAGCGCATAACTGCGCGCAGCCTCTCCTCCGGCCGCCGCGTAGGACCGCTTTGCGGAGCCCGGGGTTACTAGCGAAACACTTGCGGACGGATCGGCCGCGGAAGGATCGGGAAAAGCCGCGTCCACGAGGCTGGCCAAGTCATAGACGTGGGCCGTGCCGTCGGCATCGAAGAATTGCACGCGGTCGATAGCCTCGTCGGCCCGCGTCGCCATACCACTCCATGGATCAAACCAGGGGATCGTGATCGTATCTGCAGTGCCGACTATGCCCAGCGTCAAGTTGCCACTCGACGGGTCTACGGATGCAACCAAGTCCGAGGGCGCCACGTCCGCGCCGAAAGAGATGGTGTCGACGCCGCTGCCGTCCCAGTCCTGATTGTCTATGGTGACCGGGCCGTCGCCACGATTGAAGCAGTAGACGTCGTCGCCGGGCCCGCCGGACATGAAGCCGCCGTCCTTGCCCGTAGCCATGACGTCACTGCCGTCTTCTCCGTAGATCGTGTCGTTGCCCGAACCGCCGCTGATGACGTCGTCGTCAGTGCCGCCGAACAGCTGATCGGCGCCAGCACCGCCGTCAAGTTTGTCGTTTCCACCGTTGCCGAGCAACGTGTCGTCGCTCAGGCTGCCGCGGAGAAAATCGCTGCCGTCGGTGCCGGTCTGAGTACCGATGACGCCCTGGCCGGGACGGGAAAGAAGGTCGGTTAGATTCGCGCTCGTCCCGTCGGCGAATTGGAATTGCATATTAATGACCGGGGGCACTGACGTGTCTCCGGCTACAGCCTGCGTCCCTGCGAGGCCAAACACTATTCCCGCTTCGTTGTTCAGCGCCAGGGCAAATTGCACGGGCGTGCTCTGCGGCCCGCCGAAATCGGCCGTGGCGCCCACCTGAACCGTGAGATCGGTTGGCTTAATCCCGGGACCGAACTGGATCACGTTGCCGGCGGGCGCATTGATCCAATCGATCAAAGCATCAAATGCGGCCTGCGCTGCGGCGGGAGAGACCTTGCCGGCGACATAACCGCTACCCCATACATAGCTCTGGCGCATTGCGCTGAGCGTAGATGAGATGTCATACGGCAAGGCGTCGACCAGGCTCTGGTTCGCCGTGGCGAAGTAGCTGTTGGTGTAATCAGTTCCGGTGAAGGTCGATAGATCGTTCAGGCCATTTTCCGCGGCAGCGAGGAATTCCGCGTACTGGTAACTGCGCGGGAGCGCAAAGCTGACCGAGTCGACCCCGTCGCCCAGCTCATAGTTGATGGTGTTTAGACCGTCAGTAGCATTGATCGTATCGTTCGCCATGATCAACCTCCGGAAAAGCCTTCTGCAATGTTTACTAGATTCTCAACGCCGACACGGGTCGGCAATGCGATTTCGTTCAAGTGCCACAGGACGCCGTAACGTCTAGACAAAGCGCCGAAATTCTCTTAGTCGCGTTTCGATGCGGGAGAGGATGCAAGATGATCCGGCGGCGAGCGCCCCACGACAGACCACGGGTTTTATAGACCTGTTGGGTGACCATGTTGGCTGTCCGAGCGTTACGCGGCGTCACTACGAGCGGACCCGTTCGTGATGTTTGAGTCAGTTTCGTCTATCACTGCGCGAGAAAGTCAAAGGAAGGTCTCGCGGCGTTTGACGGCCGGAGCAATGTCTCCGCCGGCAGACATCGAGGCGCAAACGAGATGCCACGCGCGCAGCGCGCTGTAAAAGACTGTCAAGCGTGGCTACGCTCTGGCAGCGAACGCAGCGCCACGTTCGCGCACGGCCGCGTGGCAACCGTGCAATTGGTTGTAAGCGCGGAGAAAGCCGCCGTTCGCAATTATCCGGGCGAATGTCAAATGAGCGGGAATTCGGACTGAGGTGACGCGAGTCTGTGACAGTAGCGCGTCGCACAAGGATAGGGTTTGCGCCGCGGGGGGTCCGATCCTGGACGCCTGAGGTCAGGGGTGGCGATTTTCGCAAGCCCCATGCCAGCAACTATTTGAATTTGTTAACTGTTATAGACGGTCAACGCACGGCGGGTACTTGTTCTTCGGTGCCATCTGCGTGGCGCGGAGCCAGGGAAAGGGGGCGCACGACGGCGCTCGGTTCGGATTCTGAGGGCAGTTTCTCACCCAAACGAATGACCGCGTCGAAGGCCAACCCGCGGGGCGCGTG
>DATJVW010000160.1:0-5040 GCA_035501675.1 Burkholderiales bacterium | reverse complement strand
CGGCGGGACGGCGCGATCGACGATCTCCGGCATGTCACTTAACCAGCGCAGGCATGCGACGCCAGAACTTCCACAGGTCGCCCGGGCCAAGCTCGAAGCGCACAGTGGCGTCGCCGCTCTCGGCCAGCAGCGTCATCTTCGAGAGCAGTCGTTGGCGCAGGGCCCGCAGCAGCGGCGCAAACCATCCGTGCTCCATGATTTCCAGCGTCTCGCGTTGACGCACGCCGAAGGGATCGAGCACCACGACATGCTCGCCTTCGGGGGCCTGTGCCAGCCACTGAGCCGCGTTCTCTGGAAGCGCAGTCCATGGTAGTCCCGCCGCGCGCGCCAACCCGCGCGCCAGGGGATCCTCGCCCCAGAGGCCAGCGAAACCACCCCGCACGCGGGCTGGCAACACGCCTCCACCCCAGAACCACACGCTGTTCACCGTCGCCTGACCGGCGGACTCGCGGGCCTCGTTCACGGCGTGGATATGGAACATCATCTGTATGTCGTTGAACCAGCGATGCCAAGTCAGCGCACCGTCCCCTTGCGGCAGCAACGGCTCGACGCTGCGCCCGGCCACCGCGCGCAGCGGGCTGGTCGCGATCTCGGGAACGCGGTCCATGGCGACGTACCAGCGCATGGGGCTAGGCGCGAAGAAACGCAGGCCGTCGGACTCGAAGTGTGCGTTGAGCGCTTGCACCAGCGCGCTGGCGGCCTCGGCCTCGAGCGCGAAGTGACGCCCGTCGATCAACACCAGTGCATCGCGCTCCGCCCGCAGATGTACAGGATCGGCGCGCAACCAATAGCTCGCCCCGGCTTCTCCGCCGTCGCCCAACCAGCTCAGCGGCGCCACGGGCCAGTCGCACTGCCGCTGGACGCCGAACGATTCGAGCAGCGCCGCTTCCCACCCGCCGGCCCCGCAGGCGATGGCGCGGGCGCGAGACAGGATCCGCGCCAACGCCGGCAGGCCAGCGAGGGCTCCCGCGACGGGCAGAGGCTGGGGCAGGAACAACCGGAGCGAGCGCATGGCGGGCGTTTCGAGTGTAGCACTTCCGTCCCCGCACGCGAGGTCGATTCGCGGGCACGGGCCGACTGTGGCACACTTGCCCCGGCCGCTGCGCATCTGCGGGGTCAGCTTGCCGGCGAGGCCGGCATGCGCCCCAGCGACACGCTCGCATGCGGGGTGCGAGCGTCGCCGCACCTCGCGCCCTCAACTCAACGGACTGCTACCGCCACTCGTGAGCCCCTACGAGCTATTCGTCGGCTTGCGCTATACGCGCGCCAAGCGCCGCAATCATTTCATCTCCTTCATCTCGATGGCCTCCATGACCGGCATCGCCATCGGCGTCATGGCACTGATCGTGGTGCTGTCGGTCATGAACGGTTTCCAAAAAGAACTGCGCGCGCGCATTCTGGGCGTGGCGGCGCACGTGCAGATCAGCGGTATCGATGGACGCCTCGCGAACTGGCAGGCCGTTGCGCGCGAGGCGAGCGGCGGCCCCGATGTGGTCGCGGCAGCCCCCTACATCTCGGCTCAGGGGCTGCTCGCGAACCGGCAGAACGTACAGGGCACGCTGGTGCGCGGCATCGTGCCCGAGCTCGAAGACCGAGTCGCCGACATCGGCAGCCACATGAAGCGCGGCAGCCTCGCCGATCTCAAGGCCGGTCAGTTCGGTATCGTGCTCGGCGCCGAGCTGGCCCACGCGGTTGGCGCCCGTCTGGGTGAAAAAGTCGTCCTGATCGCGCCTCAGGGACAGGTGACTCCGGCCGGGATCCTGCCGCGCATCAAGCAGTTCACCGTGGTCGGCGTGTTCGAGGTGGGGATGTACGAGTACGACGCCGGTCTCGCGCTGGTCGATCTGCAGGACGCGCAGAAGCTGTATCGCCTGGATGACGAAGTGTCCGGCGTGCGCCTGAAGCTCAAGGACCTGTTCCTGGCCCCGGAAGTGGCACGCGATCTGACGCGCACGCTTCCCGGCGACCTGTACGTCACCGACTGGACCCGCAGCCACGCCAACTTCTTCCGCGCGGTGCAGATCGAGAAGAACGTCATGTTCATCATCCTGACCTTGATCGTCGCGGTGGCCGCATTCAATCTGGTGTCTACCCTGGTGATGGCGGTGACCGACAAGCAGCCCGACATCGCGATCCTGCGCACGCTGGGCGCGACGCCCGCCTCGATCATGAAGATCTTCGTCGTGCAGGGCTCGCTGATCGGCGTCATCGGCACCGCGATCGGCGTAGTGGGCGGGATCGCCATCGCGCTCAACGTCGATGTGGTGGTTCCGGCCATCGAGCGGTTATTCAGAGTGCAATTCCTGGCCAAGGATGTCTACTACATCAGCGAGCTGCCTTCGGACCTTCAGCTGCGCGACGTAGTGACGGTGGGAGTGATGTCGCTTCTGCTCAGTCTGCTGGCTACGCTCTACCCCAGCTGGCGTGCCTCGCGCGTGAACCCGGCCGAGGCGCTGCGCTATGAGTGAACCGGTGATCAGCGCGCGCGGGGTGCGCAAGGTGTTCCGCGAAGGACCCCAGGAGGTGCAGGTCCTGCTGGGCGTCGAGTTGGATGTTGCACAGGGCGAAAGCGTGGCCATCGTGGGCGCCTCCGGGTCCGGCAAGAGCACCCTGCTGCACCTGCTGGGCGGCCTCGACGCGCCCAGCGCGGGCGAGGTTCTGATCCAGGGCAAGGATATCGCCTCGGTGGGGGAGTCGGAAAAGGGTCGGATCCGCAATCAGGCGCTGGGTTTCGTGTACCAGTTCCATCACCTGCTGGCGGAGTTCACGGCACAGGAAAATGTCGCGATGCCGCTCCTGATCCGCCGCCGGCCCGAAGCCGAGGCGGCTCGCCATGCCGCCGATATGCTGGGGCGGGTGGGCCTGTCGAAGCGGCTCACCCATACGCCGGGTGAATTATCCGGCGGCGAACGCCAGCGCGCCGCGCTGGCGCGTGGGCTGGTCACGCGGCCCGCCTGCCTGCTGGCCGACGAGCCCACCGGCAACCTCGACCGTCTCACGGCCGAGGGCGTGCTCGAGCTGATGCTCGAGCTCAACCGCAACCTCGGCACCAGCCTGGTGATCGTCACGCACGATCACAGCATTGCGGCTAAGATGGACCGGGTCCTGAGGTTGGACGACGGCGTGCTGCTTCGTGATTCATGATCCGTGGCTCGTGGCTCGTGATAGCGATGCGGGGAGCGCCACTCGCTTGACCGGCTGCGCGGCACCGTCCAGCGGCGATTACGACTCCAGGTTCGCGCCCATCGACGTTGCCCAACACCGACGACGAAGTACGAACCACGAACCACGAGTCACGAGCCACGAATCACGGCCTTGTTACGAGCCGCGAGTCACGAGTCTAGAGCGCCGCACGCGCTGGCGCCGCCGCCATGCGGTGACGATGTACAAGCGCCATGCGCCGCGCACGGCAAAGTAACTTCCGACACACAACACGGCGCCCGACGCGCTCAACCCGACGACGAAGGGCTTGCCCATGGCGTCGATCCACCCGAGCAGGATGGGCACCCAATCGCCTACGTTGCCTAAGCTCAGGGACACGGGAGGCGGGCCGCTCGCCGCGGGGGCCTCTCCGGTCAGCAGGGTCCCGACCTTGTATGCGAGATAGTAAAGCGGGACGATCGTGAACGGGTTGATGTACCACGTCGCCGCCAGCGCCACGGGCAAGTTCACGCGGAAAACAAGGGCGAGGACAGCGGCGAACACCATCTGGATCGGCACCGGGATCATGCCGCACAGCATCCCGATCGCCACGCCGCCCGCCACCGAGCGCCGATTCAGGTGCCAGAGATTGGGGTGGCTGAGGGCGGGGCCAAGAACGCCGATGTAGCGGTGGTCGCGGACCGACTCATGAGTGGGCAGGAATTTCCTGACGTACTTCTTCGGCATCGCGCGCTCGCTCGGTCTGGGTGTTTGGATTCTAACCGGCTTGGCGCCCGGTTCGGACGCTTTTGCGCAGCGGCGGTGAAATGCTGCTGAACGTTGCCGTCTTCGTGCTGGGTGCGGCGTGGCTGCAGCAACAGGCAGCGCTGCCCAGCGTGCTGTGGGCCTATGCGTTTGGCGCGGCGGTTTTTGCACGCTGGCTGCTGCTTCCCGCGGTCGGGCCGCGCCAGTTGCTGCTGCGGCGGACGGGGGACGCCCTGCTTTGTTTCGCAGGAGGCTTCCTCTGGGCCGCATTGGTGGCCCACGTGAAGCTCGCCGACCACCTTTCGCCCGAGTGGGAGGGCCGGGACATCTGGGTGCGCGGCGTGATCGCCGACTTGCCGCAAGCGACGGACCGCGGCGTGCGCTTCGAGTTCGATGTGGAGGAGGTCAGCACGCCCCTCGCCCAAGTTCCACGGCGCATTGCCCTATCCTGGTACGCCGAAGGCAGTGCGGCTGGACGCGTCTTGCCTGCGTTTGTGTCTCTTCATTGCGGCCAGCGCTGGCAGCTCAGCATCCGGCTGCGGCGCCCGCACGGTCTTGCCAACCCCAATGGCTTCGATTTCGAGGCGTGGCTGCTCGAGCGCGGTATCCGCGCTACCGGCTACGTGCGGCCGGACCCGGCCAATCGGCTGTTGCACGGGATGATCTGGAGGCCCGCGTACCTGGTAGGTGCCGCGCGGGAATGGGTGCGCAACCGCATCGTCTCGGCCCTCCGGGACCGCTCGAACGCCGGCGTTCTGATCGCGCTGGCCATCGGCGACCAGCAGGCGATTTCGCGCGACCAGTGGACGGTTTTCACGCGCACCGGCGTCAATCACTTGATGAGCATATCCGGCTTGCACATCACGATGGTGTCTGGCCTGGCGTTCGCGCTGGTCTTGTGGTCTTGGCGGCGCAGTCCGCGCTTAACCGCACGGGTGCCCGCGATCAAGGCCGCCGCCATCGCCGGGCTGCTGGTGGCGAGCGGCTATGCGCTGCTCGCGGGCTTCGCCGTCCCGGCCCAGCGCACCGTGTACATGCTTGGGGCGGTGGCGGCAGCCCTGCTGCTGGGGCTGGCGGCCAACCCGCCGGCCGTGCTGGCTCTGGCGCTGCTCGTTGCGGTAGCGGCGGACCCCA
>DATJVW010000159.1:0-6680 GCA_035501675.1 Burkholderiales bacterium | reverse complement strand
GTTATGTTGTTGGTATGTGCACTACCGCTGCGGCGGGCTCCCAGCGCCGCAGCGTCCTCCCACTGAAGTTCCGGCGGCGCGGAGCGCCGCGGAACCCGATCAAGACACAATCTAGGCTTAGGGGTGCCGCACGGAGCAGGGAAAAACGCCCGGAAAGACAGGGAAAATCTCCCGTCAGGGGGGCCGACGCCGCAGAACTCAGCGGTGTACCACCGCGAACGGGCGCTCCGCGCGCGCGCCAGCCGGGCGCGCGACAGTGTCGGCCGCGACGGCCAGCGTCGACCAAGTTCTGACGCACAGGATTTCGCTGCGCGTCAGCGGGCGATCACGCGGGAGTGTCGATAGCGTCCCGCTGCCGAAGCTGTGTTGGGACTTGAGGCCGAGCGATTGGGCGGAGACTTGCGGCGCGTTCCTCGCGTGTGCCGACGGTTGAAGTCCTTACTTCAAAGGGTCAGTGGACGGTCTCGCAAGGCAGTTCGATTTCTGCGACCGCGCGCCAGTCATCGCACATCCTGCCGCACACCGCGCGGATCGTCGGATCGGCATCCGGATGGCGCGTCAGGCAGTCGAGATGTGCGACCACGCACGCCGCGAGGCGAGGGCAGTGCGTACGTTGATAGGCGTGCATGAGATAGAGCGTGGCGGCGATGATCGTTTCGACCCGGCTCGGGGATGCATTCGGTGCACTCATCGATGGACTCCTAGATATCAAGCTTCATGGAGGACGTCGGAGCCATACAGGCTGGACGCGGGCCCGCGTAGGATCTCGACGTGCCTGAGGGCCACGAACGCGCGGGTGACGGTGTTGAAGGGTCCACTGCTAAAGCGAGACCCAGGACGAAGATGGCCACCGCGATAGCGGTGATCGGTGGTTCTGATCAAAGCCGGCTCCCTGGTGAGTGAACGGGGCTGGCTGGCTCCGGCAAAACCCCGGGCTGGCTGGCACAACTGCTAGGCGTCCACGCGCGGCGCGTACGCCCAGTGCGAGGACCTCAACATACGATAATGATTCTCATTACTATCGTCAAGCGCAAGAAATCTGCGCCGAACGCCGTCAACGGATATCGGGACGCGGATCGGGTACAAACCCATCGCGGTTCGGCATGCGCACGGCAGGTAGCGAGTGCTGGTCCATCACGGCATCCGCCTGCACGATGCCATTGAGGTACAACAGATAGGCGACGAGGGCATAGACCTCTTCATAGCCCAACGATTGCGGCGCGTTGAAGGGCATGGCACGTCGCACGTAGTCGAACAGCGTCGTGGCGTAAGGCCAGAAGCTGCCGATGGTCTTGACCGGATCGCTGGAAGCGAGCGTGCCCCCACCCCCCGTCAAGCGATCCTGTGGCTTACCTTCGCCGTTGGGGCCGTGGCAGGCTGCGCAGCGCTCGGCGTAGATCCGGGCACCCGCAGACACGGAACCGCGCCCTGGCGGCAACCCTTCGCCGTTGGGGGCGACGTCGATGTTCCAGGCTCGTACGATCTCCGCAGAGGCGGGCGCCCCGATCCCTAGTCTGTCCGCATGCGCCGCTCCACCGGCGACCAGGAGCAGCAGGCACAGGCTACGCGTGTACATTCTCCACTGCCCCGTCCGGGCCGATGCGCCAGCTCTGGATAGCGTTGTAGTGATAGTAGGAGTCGACCCCGCGTGCCGCGAGCAGCGCGCTGCGAGCCGGTTGCCAGTAGTCGGTATCGTCCTGCGCGCGGCTCTGCAACAGCGCCGGCGTTCCGTCCCACTGCCACGGGACTCGAAAGGCAGTCAGACACTTCGGCAGTACGGGTTCCTGTAACCGCGCTTCCCGCCAACTCCGGCCCCCATCCACGGATACGTCCACCCGCCGGATCCGACCGCGTCCGCTCCAGGCGTAGCCGTAGATTTCCACGAACCCCGGCCCGCGCAGCATCTGTCCGCCGGATGGCCGCACGATCACCGACTTGGCTTCCATTACAAACGTGAACTGGCGCGCGGTGCCATCCGGCATGAGGTCGGTGTACTTGGACGTCTCTTCCCGCGTCATGAACGGCGCATCACCGAGCTTGAGTCGCCGCAGCCACTTGACGCTCATGTTGCCTTCGAAGCCCGGCAGGAACAGTCGCAGGGGGTAGCCTTGTTCCGGTCGCAGCATTTCTCCGTTCTGCGCGTAGACCAGCAGAGCATCGTCCAACGCCTTCTCCATGGGGATGCTGCGGGTCATGGCCGCCGCATCGGCGCCCTCCGCCAGAAGCCATTTCGCACGCGGATCTACACCGGCCTCTTGCAGCACGAGCGCGAGCGGAACGCCGGTCCATTCGCAGCAGGACAGCAACCCATGCGTGACTTGCACAGTGCTGCCTCTCGCCTTCCACTCCCCGGCGCTGTTTCCCGAGCACTCCAGGAAGTGGATGCGCGAGACGGAGGGGAAGCGCATCAGGTCGTCCATGGTGAAGATCAGCGCCCGCTCGACGAGGCCATGCACGAGGAGCCGATGTTCCTGAGGCGGGATATCCGGCACGCCAGCGTGATGGCGTTCGAAGACCAGGCCGCTGGGCGTGATGATTCCATGCAAGCTTTGCAGCGGCGTGAGGCTGGCGGCGGCGGTCGTGGTGTTGGTGCGCCCAGGAATGGGAATGCGTACTACAGCTACTTCGTAGGGGGAGCGCTCGCCGTACGGTGGGCTCAGGATCGGCCGTCCCTGCGTCTTCATCCACGGTGGCACCAGATTCGGCGAGTCAGGAGCTGCACCGGTACCGGTCGCGCGCCCTGCGAGTGGAACCAGACCCGAAATCGCCACGCCGGCGGAGCGCCGGAAAAACTGGCGCCGGCTGAGGTGAATCCAGCGTGAACGATTGTCGGAGCTGCTCATCGGTCGTCCTCAATGGCGCCGGCCCCTCAGCAGATCGAGCGTGGGGCAGCAGGGGTAGCGCCGGCAGCCGTTTCAGCTTTGACCACGGCCGCTCTTGCTCAAAGCAGCTTAGCCCAAGACGAACGCCTTCGTCATCGCCGCTCAAGCATCGCGAGACGACCGCTGCCGCTCTTCCGCGTCGCGTCGTCCGGCTGTGAGCGAGCGCACGACGCTGGCGACGGCCAGAACCAGACCCACAAGGTAGGCGAAAACCAACGGCAGGAGCAAAGGAGCGCCGACCAGGTCAACCAAGAGGTTGCGGAACACGGCCTGGGAGCGAGTCGGTTGGTCGGAGGGTCGGGCTGGGAAGCGCCATTTCCTGGCAGACTGCAGGGGCTGCGGCCAAGGCGCGAGGGTGAACCTCCCGGGAAAGCCGGGAAAGCTGCCCGATTACCGCATTCTGGCGCCGCCGCTTCGCGGCGCTGTTTCCCAAGAACCGGGAAAAACTCCCTTGTTATGTCGGGAAGCCTTCGGTATAGATACCGAGGCGGTCTCGCGCGGGCGATGCTTAGGGGTGCTTTTCCCGTTCTCGATGGATTTCGCAACGATGCATACTCAGCTGTCTCTACCCACAGCGCTCGACGCACCGGTGCGCAGGCGCCGGGTCTCGGGCGATCTGCTGGTGGTCCTCGCCATAACGGTCGCAATGTTCCTGTTCTCCTCTGCATTCGAGCTGAGGGAGTGGCTGACCGATTTCACGCGGCCGCTGGAGCCTTATCAGATCGACGAGCTGCCGCTCACCTTTGCAGCGCTATCGCTCTCGCTTGCCTGGTTTTCCTGGCGCCGCTGGAGGGAGTCGGCGGAGGAGCTGCGGCTGCGCGTTGCTGCCCAGCGCGCCTTGGCGGAGCGCGAATCGCAGTACCGCACCTTGTTCATGGAGAATCTGGCGGGCAATGCGTTGCTCGCGATGGATGGCGTCATTCTCCTTTGCAACCCGGCGATGGCGCGCATCCTAGGTGCCCCCTCCCCCGACGGAGCGGTAGGGCGCAACCTTGCCGACTTCTACGCTGATCAGAGGTTGTGGGTGCAGCACCGTGCGGCGCTGACGCGCGGCGAGAAGTTGGAGATGCCATTGCTGGATCTACGCAGCGCCGACGACGTTCCGGTAAAAGCCATTGCGCGCATGCTGCCGCGTCATTCCCCCGGCAAGTCGCCGGAGCTTCAGGTTTACCTGGCGGACATCTCCGAGCTGCAGCTCATGCAAAAGGAGCTCGGCGACACACTGGCCGAGAACCGCATGTTGTCGCAGAAATATTTGCTGGTGCAGGAGGAGGAGCGGCGCAACCTGGCGCGCGAGATGCACGATGAGCTCGGGCAGTGCCTGAACGCCATCAAACTGGATGCGGTCTCGATCTGCGATCTGTCGAAAGGCACGCAACCGGAGATCGAGTCGAGCGCCCGCTCGATCGTCGAAATCTCGAACCACGTGTACGACGTGGTCCGGAGCATGATGCAGCGGCTGCGGCCCGCCGCCCTGGATGCTCTAGGTCTGCGAGATGCAGTGGGGGAACTGGTGGATCAATGGCGTCGGCGCAACCCCGGCGTTACCTGCCGTTTCGAGTCCGACGGCGATCTCGAGGGGTTGGGGGAGCTGATCAATATCACTGTGTATCGTCTGGTCCAGGAATGTCTCACCAACGTCGCCAAACATTCCGGCGCGACGCACGTCCACGTGGCTCTCGCGCGCCGCGGCGAAGGGGAGGTCCGTGTCGAGGTGCAGGACAACGGTCGCGGCGTGGATCTGCATGCGAAGCGCGCGGGCCTAGGGCTGGTGGGCCTGCGCGAACGGGTGGAGGCGCTGCGGGGGCGGCTGGAACTGACCAGCGCGCCGGCCCAGGGCATGCGCGTAGCCGCGCAGTTGGCGCTCGCGGCGGACCGGTGACTACGGTGCGCGTCATTCTGATCGACGATCACGCCGTGGTGCGTGAAGGCTACCGGCGCCTGTTGGAACGAACACCAGACATCGAGGTCATTGACGAGGCGGCGACCGGTGAGGACGCCTATCGGCTGTTCTGCGAGCTGCAGCCCGACGTGGTGGTGATGGACATAAACTTGCGGGGCATGAGCGGCATCGAAGCTACGCGCCGCATGCTGGCGCGGGACCCCGAAGCGCGGGTGCTGGTGTTCAGCATGCACGAGGACGCGTTGTTCGGCTCGCGCGCTCTGCAGGCGGGTGCACGCGGCTATGTCACCAAAGCCAGTGCGCCGGAGGTGCTGGTTGAGGCCGTGCGCACCGTTGCTCAGGGCCGGATGTTTCTCAGCCATGACATGGCGCAGCACCTGGCGCTGCAAGCCATGCCGGGCCAGGAGCTGCCGCTCGACACGCTTTCGCCGCGCGAGTTCGAGGTGTTCAGACTCCTGGCTGAAGGCAAGCCGGTGAGCGATATCGCGCGCATCCTGTCGCTCAGCCAGAAGACCATCGCCAACTACCAGTCCGCGATCAAGCAGAAGCTCGAGGCCGACACCTCAGCCCAGATGGTGTGGATCGCGCTCAAGCGCGGGCTGGTTGGTAACAAGGTGAGTTGATGGGAGGAACTCCCTGCCCGCCTCTGGACCGGCTCACTGTTGCGCCCGTTCTCCATGCTGTAGCCTGGTGACGGTTTGGTAGCACCTTGTTATAGCTTGACGTAATACAACCTCCATTGTGAGGCCGGGCCTTGGTCCGGCCTCATTTTTTCTCGTGTAGGTGTTGCGCCCACAGCGAGGAAAAACTCCCGGGTGTTCGCGGATCGCGACGGGAGAATCTCCCTTTACCGCGGCAGCTCCGCCGCCAGATACTTGGCCCCGGTCGCGATCGGCGTCGTTATTCCCCGTTGGGAAGCACGCGTGCCGAGCAGACGGGTCGAGAGGGTGCGATCGCGGCTCGAACGAGGTGAAAGCGTTCACCACACCACGATAATAAGGAGGAGACGTGCTGAAGAGAACCTGCTTTGCGCTGGCGGCGGTAGCTGCGTGCGCGATGATGCTGCAAACGGCCTCGGCCTTGGATGTAAAGTTGGAACAGGTGGCCGCGGGGCTGACCCACCCGCTCACGATGGTCTCGCCGCCGGGTGACGACCGGCGTTTCATCGTCGAACAGCTTGGCACGATCAGGATCCTGATGCCTGACGGCAAGCTTCTGGACGAGCCGTTCCTCAACATCCGGGAAAAGCTGGTGCCGCTGTTGCAGGACTTCGACGAGGAGGGATTGCTGGGCCTCGCTTTCCACCCCGATTTCAAGAAAAACGGGAAGTTCTACATCTCGTACACGGCTGTGGTGCGCGGTATCGCGACGCTGGACAAGCAGTTGTGGTACGCGCACACCAACACGGTCTCCGAGTTTCAGGTGTCGAAGGACAATCCCAACAAGGCCAATCGGCTGAATGAGCGGAAGATCACCGAGATCGAGTGGCCGCAGTTCAATCACAATGGTCACTGGATCGGCTTCGGCCCGGATGGCTATCTGTACATCTCCTCCGGGGACGGCGGTTACGCCAACGACTGGGGCATCGGCCATAACCCTGCTATCGGCAATGGGCAGGACCTGGCCGACTGGCACGGCAAAATGCTGCGCATCGACGTCAACCATGGCGACCCCTACGCGGTGCCCAAGGACAACCCGTTCGTCGGCAAGAAGGACGTGGTTCCCGAGATTTATGCGTACGGCTTCCGCAACCCGTGGCGCTGTTCCTTCGACATGGGCGGCAGCCACGAGTTGTTTTGCGCCGACGTCGGGCAGAATAGCTTCGAGGAAGTGGACATCGTCACCAAGGGCGCCAACTACGGCTGGCGCGTGAAGGAAGGTACCCACTGCTTCGA
>DATJVW010000158.1:0-6892 GCA_035501675.1 Burkholderiales bacterium | reverse complement strand
GGAGGGCGAGCTGGACGGCAGGAGACGCGCGCCCAAGGGTACGCCGAGGTCGGACCTCACGCGCAGGGCGCGAACGCCTCGAACCCGCAGTCTAGAGAACGGAGGTCCCTCGCCCCTGGTGAGAGGTTCGGGGGCGGGAAGAGCGCCCGCCTAGTGCTGCACTCGCGCAGAGACGCCGAAGCGGTACACCGTCTTGCGTGTACCGCTGCCGGCGGGGCGCACCGGCTCTACCGGGCAAGGCGGCTCGCGGGTGCCATCGGGTAGCAAGGTGGCGTCGTCCGCGACATCTTTCCAGATCCCGCCGCGCACCGGGCGGAAGAGCCACATGAGATAGCCGCGGCGGGCGGCCACATTGAGCAAACCGTCTGCATCCGGGGCATCGGCCACCACGACCTGGTTGCCGTCCACGCCGAAGGGAAACGCCCCGAACGCCTGCAGGCATTCGAGCGCCTCGCGCGATTCGGCACCAGGCCGCGCGACGGAGGGCCGCTCGGCGCGTGCGACGTCCCAGGCACCGAGTTCCCACGCGGCCTCCAGAGCTGCGCGATCGACGGTGAGAACATCTCCCCACCGCTCGTTGAGCTGCAGTGCGGAGCTGGGGACGGCCTTGTAAGCGACCGGCGTAGCGCCCTCGGTATCGGCCAGGCGCTCGCGCACGAACGCATGCCAATGAAGCGTCAGGATCACTGGCGTATCGGGACAGGGAACCGCCGCCAGCGTAATCGCGAATAGCGGAAGCTGCGTCGCCGCCATCTGTTCTTCGATTCGTTCCATCAGCTCCATGCAGCCTCAACCTCCTCCGATGATAAAAAAATACCGAGTCCGCTCCCGGTACGCAAGGGTTTAGCATTTTCGATGCCACCGGAGACGTCATCGATCGCCTTGCGCTGCGCGAGCACGCCGGCTGCGCTCGGCAACAGGGCCAGAGGGCGGGAACTTTCGGAGCGACGATCAGCACTCACGGTCGGACGCTGCCAGGTCACGATGCGCAGAGGCGGTGCACAAGGCACCGTCGCGGCGCATCACCTTACGGAGTCTCGAAGCGTTCAAACCGCACATCGGGGGGCCGTTAATGTTTCGGTTACAATGCGCTCCCTCACGAGCACGTGACGCTTCGCATCGCTCGATGATCTCCCTCCTGCGTGCCGCCAGGCAAGGCGCCGTCTCCTGCGTTGTGTTCCTCGGTCCGCTCATGCTCGGCGCGTCCGCGCTCGCCCAATCGGCGCCGCTGCCCGCCCCGCTGCGCGAAGCGCTTGCGTCCGTCGGCGTGCCCGCCAGCGCGGTCGGGGTGTACATGCAAGAGGTCGGCGCGACGCAGCCGCTCATCGAGCACAACGCCGACCGCGCGATGAACCCGGCCTCGGCCATGAAGCTGCTCACCACCTTGGCCGGGCTGGAGCTCCTCGGACCGAACTACACCTGGCGCACCGAAGCCTGGCTCGACGGCGCTCTCAGCGGCGACGTGGTGCAGGGCAACCTGGTGCTGAAGGGCTACGGCGACCCCAAGCTCACCATCGAAGACCTGTGGCTGTTCCTGCGCGACCTGCGCGCGCGCGGCCTGCGCGAGATCCGCGGCGACCTGGTATTGGACCGCAGTTTCTTCGCGCTCGAGCCGACCGATCCGGGACAGTTCGACAACGATCCCACGCGGTCGTACAACGTGGGCCCCGACGCGCTGCTGCTCAACTACAAGTCCGTGCGACTGCAGTTCCTGCCGCAGGAGGACAGCGGCACGGTCAGGATCCTGCCTATGCCGGACCTGCCGCAGATCAGCATCATCAACCAGTTGGCGCTGGGTCCGGGCAACTGCGAGTTCTGGCCCGAGCGGCCGCAAGCGAACCCGGAGCAGGCACGCCTCGTCCTCACGGGTGTGTTCCCGCGCGGCTGCGGCGAGAAGGTGAAGAACTTCAGCCTGCTCGGGCCCAACGAATATGCCTTGGCCCTGTTCCAGCAGTTGTGGCGCGAGCTGGGCGGGAGCTTTTCGGGTCGAGTGCGTGACGGCACGGTGCCCGAGTCGGCTCGGCTCTTTGCGACCTGGGACTCGCCTCCGCTGGCCCAAGTGATTCGAGACATCAACAAGTTCAGCAACAACGTGATGGCGCGCCAGCTCTTTCTCACGCTCTCGCTCGCCGCCGACAATCCACCGGTGAGCACCGACAAGGCGGCGCGCGCTATGCGCGAGTGGCTCGCGCGCAGCCATTTAGATTTTCCCGAGGTCCAGATCGAGAATGGCTCTGGTCTGTCGCGCAACGAACGCATCAGCCCGCGCCACCTCGGGGAGCTTCTCCTGTACGCCGCCCGCAGCCCGCTGATGCCCGAGTACGCGTCTTCCCTGCCCATCCCCGGCGTGGACGGCACCTTGCGCCGACGCCTTTCCGGATCACCCGCGATCGGACGCGCGCACCTGAAGACCGGATACCTGGAGGGCGTACGCGCCATCGCCGGCTATGTCGTCGACAGCCGCGGCCGGACCATCGTGGTGGTGAGCATCATCAATCATCCTCAGGCGATGGGCGCGCAGAGCTTCCAGGAAGCGGTGGTCGAGTGGGCTTCGTCTCGGGGCGCCTCCGGCACCTGTTGCACGCGTTGAAGCCGCGGCTTAGGCTTATGCTGTGTGCGAACTTCGCATTGCGCCGGTGGTCCGGTACAGTGCCGAGTTTCACTCGGCAGTAATCTCAACCTAGGGGGAGGATGCCATGTCAGCTTCGCTGTTGCAGCGCGTCGCGCGCGTCATCGCACTGATCGGTCTGTTCGCGGGGTCCGCTACCGCATGGGCGGACGAAACTTGCAATTCACCCTACGTCACCAACCTCATCAAGGGGCAGGAAGACTACGCCTATGTCTGGACGCTCGGCGTCGAGGGGCTTGGCGACGGCTCGGACAAGCTCGTCACCATCGACGTCAACCCGGCTTCGCTCAGCTACGGAAAAGTGTTGAACTCCGTTTCGGTGGGCGCGCGCGGCGAGGCGCATCACATGGGGTTCAGCGACGACCGGCGCTTCCTCTGGGCCGGCGGGCTGGACGACAGCAAGATCTACGTGTTCGACATCGGCACCGACCCGGGCAAACCCCGCCTGGTCAAGACCATCGGGGACCTGCCGCAGCAGACCGGCTTCGTCGGCCCGCACACCTTTTACGCGCTGCCCGGCCGAGTGCTCGTGGGCAATCTGTCCAACGCGCAGGACCACGGCGGCGTAACGGGCCTGGCGCTGTACAACAACCAGGGTGACCTGATCCAGATGTACCCGATGCCGACCTCCAACGGGGGGGATGGCTACGGTTACGACATCGCCATCAACCCGCAGAAGAACGTGCTGCTGACCTCCAGCTTCACCGGCTGGAACAACTACATGCGCAACCTCGGCGAGCTGGTGGGCGACGCCGAGGCGATGAAGCACTTCGGCAACACGGTGGTGCTGTGGGACCTGAAGGCCATGACCCCGAAGAAAGTGTTCAGCGTTCCGGGCTCGCCGCTCGAGATCCGCTGGTCGCTGAACCCGGGCGACAACTGGGCCGTGATCGCCACCGCCCTGACGTCCCAGATCTGGCTCATCAAGCAGGATGCGTCCGGCGAGTGGCAGGCGAAGGACGTGGCGGTGATCGGCGACCCGTCCAAGATCCCGCTGCCGGTGGACATCAGCATCGCAGCAGACGGCAAGGGCTTGTGGGTCAACACCTTCATGGACGGCAAGACGCGCTACTTCGACCTGAGCAACCCCGAGCACCCCAGCCAGACCTACGAGAAGGTGACCGGCAAGCAAGTCAACATGGTCTCGCAGAGCTGGGACGGCAAGCGCGTCTACATCACCTCCTCGCTGCTGGCCAACTGGGACAAGACGGGCGAGAACGACGTGCAGTTTCTGCGCGGCTTCGACTGGGATGGAAATGCACTCACCCAGACCTTCGAAGTGGACTTCTACAAGGAGAAGCTGGGCCGGGCGCATCACATCAAGCTGGGTTCGAAGGCCCTCAAGGCGGCCTATGTGGAGCAACCCGAGCAATTGTCGTCGCGCTCGCGCTGACAGCGCGGGGACGCGGGCACGGCTGCTGCCGGCGGCTCTCGCGCTGCTGATCAGCAGTGGCGGGGCGCTGTCTCACGAGGTCTCATCGGCCAAGGCCGATTTCGTTCCGCCGGCGCCGGGCACGTATCGGCTCGAACGGATCCAGGCCGTGCCCGACGGCGAGGTGGTCGACACGCGAAATCGGTCCGCGCGGCTCGCGAAGTACACGCAGGGTCACATCACGCTGTTGAGCCTGATGTACACCTCCTGCGCCGATCCGAGCGGTTGTCCGATGGCGCTGTACACGTTGCAGAAGGTGCGCCGCGACCTGGAGCGGGAAAAGTCGACGGGCAGCCGGGTCCGCATCGTGAGCCTGAGCTTCGACCCCAAGCACGACACGCCCGAGGTGATGCGCGCCTACGGCGCGGGCGAGGCGCAGAGGCACTCGCCCGTGCCCTGGGTTTTTCTGACCGCGCGTTCACCGCAGGATCTGCGGCCGGTGCTGGATGGCCTGGGGCAGGACGTCAGGGTGCCGGCGGACGAAGCCGAGGCGGAAAAGCCCGCTAACCTCACCCACATGCTCAAGGTGTTCCTGATCGACCGCGACGGGTGGGTGAGAGAGATCTACACCAGCAACTTCCTGGTGCCGCAAGTGATCGTCAACGACGTGCAGACCTTGCTGCTCGAAGACGGCGTGAAGCTGCGCTGAGCGCGGCATCGGCAGGCAGCGTGCCTGATCGCACCCGCATTTCCCTCGCATCGACCATCCTCAGCGCGGCGTTCGTGCTGGCGCAAAGCGCTGCCGCCGACTCCACGCTTGGGCTGCCTCCCGTGGATGTCTCCCAAAACGGTCCATCGGACGCCCCCCGGGCAGAGCTCGGGCGCCGACTGTTCATGGACCGCCGGCTGTCTCGCAACGGCACCATGTCCTGCGGCATGTGCCATGTTCCAGAACAGGGATTCACGGTGAACGAGATGGCCACCGCCATCGGGATCGAGGGCCGCAGCCTGCGCCGCAACGCCCCGACGGTGCTCAACGTCGGGTTCCAACGGTCGCTGTTCCACGATGGACGCGAGACCACCCTGGAACGCCAGATCTGGAGCCCGCTCCTCGCGCCCGACGAGATGGGCAACGCCTCGCGCGCAGACGTCGTGGCGCGGGTGAGCACTATCGCCGATTATTCCGCCGCATTCGCGCTCGCCTTCCCGGACGCGGGCGTGACCGAAGACACCATCGCCGCGGTTCTGGCCAGCTACGAGCGCACATTGATCGCGGCGAACTCGCGCTTCGACCGCTGGTTCTTCGCCGGCGAGGGCTCTGCGCTGAGCGCGCAGGAGCGCGAAGGGCTGGAGCTCTTCCGCGGCAAGGGCGGCTGCGCCGCCTGCCACCACTTCAGCAAGCGCGACGCCCTGTTCACCGATCACCGCTTCCACAACACCGGTGTCGGGTGGGAGCGTGCCAATGCCGCGAGGCGAACATTGTCCGTGCCTCTGGGCGGCGGAGCGACAGCCGACGTGTCGGCGGCAGAGATGGCCGCGCTGTTCGGCGGAGACCTGCGGGACGATGGCCGCTTCGAGGTCACGCATGAGCCCAGGGACCGCTGGGCCTATAAGACCCCGAGCCTGCGCAACGTGGCGCTCACCGCCCCGTATATGCACGACGGATCGCTGGCGACGCTGCGCGAAGTCATCGAGTTCTACGACCGCGGCGGGATCGACAACCCCGGCAAGGACCGCCTGCTGCAGCCGCTTCATCTCAGTGCGCAGGAAAAACAGGCGCTGGAGGCGTTCCTGCAGGCCCTGACCGGAGACAACGTCGGCCGGCTCGCCGCCGAAGCGCGCGCGGCATTCCACGCCAGCGGGGTCCGCTGAGGCCGCTTGGCCTGGGGAGGGTACCGCGGCTATGCGATAATCCCGGTGGGAATCGCGGCCCGGCCGCCGGTCCCAGTCCTGCGATCCAGCCAATGAGCCTCGACGTCGTCATCCTCGCCGCCGGCAAGGGGACGCGCATGTTTTCCTCGACACCCAAGGTGCTCCACCCGCTCGGGGGGCGTCCGCTGCTGCAGCACGTCGTGCAGACAGCGCGGGAGCTGAGCGCGAATGGGATCGTGGTGGTCTACGGCTACGGGGGAGAGCAGGTGCCGTCGGCTTTCGCCGACAACCACCTGCGATTCGTGCGCCAGGAACCCCAGCTCGGCACCGGCCACGCGGTTCAGCAAGCGCTGCCAAACGTCACCGGGGAGCACACCCTCGTACTGTATGGCGATGTGCCGCTCACGCGTCCCGAAACCTTGGCGCAGGCGTTGCAGGAGCGCAATGGGCTGACCCTCATCACCGCGGACCTGGACGATCCCACCGGCTATGGCCGAATCGTGCGCGACCGCGCGGGCCGGGTCGTGCGCATCGTCGAGGAGCGCGACGCCAGCCCTGCCGAGAAGTCGATTCGCGAGATCAACACCGGCATCCTCGCTGCACCCACAGCCAAGCTCAGGGCGTGGCTCGAAGATTTGCGCGACGACAACGCCCAGGGCGAGTACTACCTGACCGACATCATCGCCCGCGCCGTCGCCGATGGCGTCACAATCCACACGGTGCGGCCGCGCGACACATGGGAGATCCTCGGCGTGAACAGCAAAGAGCAATTGGCAGAGCTGGAGCGCATCTACCAGCGCGGGCAAGCGATGAAGCTGATGACGGCAGGTGTCTCGTTGGCCGATCCGGCGCGCATCGATGTGCGTGGGGAGCTCATCTGCGGGCCGGACGTCAGCATCGACGTGAACTGCGTTTTCGAGGGGAAGGTCGCGCTCGAAGCCGGCGTGAGCGTCGGCGCAAACTGCGTGATCAAGGACACTGTGGTCGAAGCCGGGGCCCGGATACTGCCCTTCTGCCAC
>DATJVW010000157.1:0-5418 GCA_035501675.1 Burkholderiales bacterium | reverse complement strand
CAGCACGTTGGGCGCGCCCTTCGGGGGCACGACGCGCGGCGGCCACCAAGCCTTCGACTGCGAGGCCTTCTCCCTGATCACCCCGCCGAACTTCGGATCGGGCGGCGGAAGCTGTTTTCCACTGATGGGGGTGGTGGCGCTGGGCGAACCCAACTCACCGGTAACTTGCTGTGCGGAAACAGTCCCGACGCACGCAGCGACCGTGATGAGGGATAACGACAACCTGGACGGATCAAGCACGTTCATCATTTCTTCTCCTCATCTGCTTGTTTTCAGCGGTGCCCGAAGCAAGGATTACCAAATTCGGCGACCCCCGCCTCGACGAGCCGCTGTCCGCGTTCGCTCGGCAATTTACCAAAATTTGGGTGGAGAATTCTAGCTACCCGCGCTCGCGCCTCTTTGATCCATGTCAAAGGCGCGATGCCCCCCGCGCGCTCCAATCTTGTGCAAGGTGGCCCGATCCCCGGCACTCAGCGGGGATCAGGGGCAAACGGTCCAGACCAATGTCGGCACGCTCACCAATCCAACCGCGTTCTGGTCAACGCACAGCGGTTTCCGCATACCGGAGCTGGCCTGGCAGGAGTCCTTCGACGCAGGCCATATCGTAGCCCTCGCAGGGGTGATCAACCAGGGCAACTACATCGACGCAAACGTATACGCCAACAGCGGCCGCGGCCAGTTCATCAACTCGGCGTTGATCGACAGCATGGTGCTGCCGCTCCCGGCATACGGCTATGGAGTGAACCTGCAATGGCAGCCGAGCTACGACTGGTACGCCTTGCTCGGTTACTCTGTCGGCAGTGCCAACGCAGCCGAGCAGCCAAAGACCAATTTCAGCTGGGAGACCTGGTCGGTGGAGTGGGAGGTGGGTCATGCGCCGGGTGACGTCCTGGGCCTGGGTCCCGGCGTCTATCGCATCCAGCCGTTCTTGGCCCGCTCCGGCGGAGACGTGCAGGGGGGGCCTGGGCGTCAACCTTCAGCAGCAGCTTGGCGGCGACTCGCCGTTCGGCTGGTTCGGGCGCTTCGGCTACGGCGGCTCTCAGGTGTCGAGCGGCGCCAAGGCCCAGGTTGGCACCGGGCTCAGTATGCAGGCGCCCGTCAAATATGCCGGATGGGTCCCCCAGTTGAGCAACGACGTGCTTCGTCTGGAGCCAGCCGTCCGCAACGACGAAGACGGTGTACCACAACGACGAGTACGTATTCGAGACGTTCTACGCGCTGCAACTGACGCCCATGAGCCGGTTGCAACCGGACCTGCAGATCGTGTGGAACCCCGCATTCAACCCGGATTCCGGGCCCGCGGTGGTCTTCCAGTTTCAGTTCCTGCTCAAATAGTGATCGGCGCCCTTCTGTGGCGCACTACATCCCCCGGGTTTGCGCTGCGCTTTACCCGGGCTACCACGTCTCTATGGCCCAAGGTCCAATTCCGTGCCGGCGCTACACCTGCTACGCTAGCGCAAAGTGAACGACACCGCGCGCCTTGCTTCGTGGGCAGAACGAGACATCGACTGTGCAAGATGTGCGTTTCGCGCGGTGTCGCGCCCTGCAGGAAGAGGAGGGAAACGTCTTATGTGGATTCGTCCGTTGTGCGCCGGCGCGCTGATCGCCGGACTGGCGGGCTGCGCGGCGGAGCCGCCATCGAAGGTTCCGGTCAAGGACATCACGCCGCTGCAGGCGCTGGAGAAGAATGCGGTAGGCGACGAGGTGCGCTGGGGCGGCCCTATCCTGACCGTTGAGCCGAAGCCGGACAAGACCTGCTTCCGGATGCTCAGTTTCTTCCTCGGGGGCAACGGAGAGCCGCACCTGCAGAACCAGCCCCAGGGCCATTTCCTGGCCTGCGCGAAAGGCTACTACGACCCGGCCTTATATGCTCCCAGACGCACCATGACGGTGGTGGGAACCGTGGGGCCGCCGCTGACCGTTAAGGTGAACAACGTGGAGCACCAGGTGGCCACGGTCGATGTGCAGGCCGTCAAGCTCTGGCCGGCCCCGCCTCCCCGCGCCGTGGTCATCTACACCGATCCGTGGTATGGCCCCTGCTGTGCCCCCTACGCCCCGTATCCGTATCCCTATGGCGGCGTGTATTACACGTATCCACCTTGATCCGAGGAGCCAGGTTGTAACGGCAGACCAAGCGTCCATGGCGCAGTTCGCCGTGGCGGTCAAGGACATCGTGGCGACTGTCGTCAACAGGGACTATCTGGCGGAAGCCTGCTTCACGCTGCTGACCATGGACAGCACCGCTCCGACGAGTCCAGAGCAGGCCACGACCCGGCAGGAGCAAGTCAAATTCTGCATGGGCGTCATTCAGTCCGCCCAGAAGCGCTGACGCTGCGGGCACCGGCTGGAATAGCACTACAACGATGTGACCTGCCGTTGGGCCGCTGCCGCGATCATCTGGAGCCCTACAGGGGCGGGTCTGCCGCTTCCAGGGCGCCTAGCAGTTCAGGCACCTTCTCTGTCACGATGTTCCAGAGGATCTCGTCGTCGACCCCGAAGTACCCATGCGCAATGATGTCTCGCAACCCGGCGATCTTCTTCCATTCGATCGTGGGAGCGAGGTCGCGTGCGTCCTCCGGAAGATTCTTGACGGCCTCTCCGATCACTTCCAGGTTGCGCAGGACTGCGTCATAGGTACGTTCGTCCGCACGGAACTTCGCTTTGTCGAGGCCAGCGGTAAACCGCAGGATCTTGCGGCACGCGATCAATATATCGTCCCAGTACAGCCGCCAGTCACGCGACACGAACGGCCTCCCGCTCGATGATGGGCCGCATTCTGGGTTTGAGCGCAGCGCGCGTGACCAGATCGACTCGTCGCGAGAGGAGATCCTCCAAGAAAAACTTAAGGTCCATGAACTGATCGAAGGTAGGCCCGTCATCGAACTCGACCAGGAGGTCCACGTCGCTGGCCGCATGGGCCTCACCGCGAGCTAGTGAACCGAACAGCTCGAGCGATCTCACGCGGAAGCGCTGCAGATCTTGAGAGCAACCACGAAGCAGAGCGATTAACTCCTCACGGCGAACCGGGGCAGCATCCTTGGACATGGCTGACGAGAGCGGGGACTCTGGCAGTGATTGTAATACATAGAGGATTCAGATGAGTCCACAGCAGGCCAAGGCCCGGGCGGAACAAGTCAAGTTCTGCATGGGCAGGCAACGGGACGGGTGCCGGCTGCGGCTGTGTAAAGCCGAGCACGGCCGTTGGTCGCAATGCAGTCAGCGGCGACGCTTGGCCGGGACGCGGCCGCCGCGCGCAGATCGAGGAGTCGGGCCGCGCCGCTTGCTCACCGGGCGCTTGACCGTCGATGCCGGCGGCACCCCAAGCAGCGCGCGCAACCGTGGTGCCAGCGCCGGCAAGTCGCGCTCGACCACCTCCCACACGGTATCGAGGTTCACCTTGAGATAGCCATGGATGAGCCGGTGCCGCATGCCGGCGATGTCGCGCCAGGGAATCTCGGGATGCCGTGCCGTGAACCCCGGCGACAGCCGGCTCGCGGCTTCGCCCACGATCTCGATGTTCCGGATCACCGCGTCCTGGAGCAAAGCGTCGCTGAGGAAGCCGGCGCGCCGCTTGCGTCCGACGTAGCGCCGGATGCGCACAATGGCCTCGAGCATGTGGTCGAGATACGCGGGATCGCGCGGATCCGGTCCGGTCACAGCGGTACCGCTTCCGCGAGTACCGCCGCCCGATAGGACTCGGGGAGATCGTCAAGGGTCACGAGATCCACCCGGACGTGGAGCGTGTCCTCGAGCGCGTGCTTCGCCTTCACCAGGTCGAGGAGCGAGATGCCGCGCCGTGCGTCCACCAGGAGATCCAGATCGCTCGCCTCGGTGTCCTCACGGCGCGCGACCGACCCGAATGCGCGCGGGTTCGTGAGCCCGTGCCGGGCAAGAGTTCGCTTCACGGCGGCGCGCCGCGTGACCAGCGCGGCCGACGGGCGCGGCTGCATAGGTGAGCGGCTGGGCGCCGGCGCCACCACCTGCGCGGCGAGCGCCTCAAGCGCGGGGAATAGCGGGCACGCCCGATCCGCGCTGAAGCGGCGCTGGTTACCCACGCGCCGCTCGCGCAACAGTCCCGCGGCGGTCATCCGGTGGACCTCCCTGCGAATCGCCCCCGACCCGCCGCCCGACAGGCGGACGAGCTCACTCAGTGTGCGCTCCGCCTCCGCTGTGAACAGCAGGGCGAGCACGCGCTGCTGCGTTCGGGTCAGGATCGCATCTGCGGGGCGGATGGTTGTGGCCACCGCCGCAGTATAAGCCCAAAGTGGGACGGAAATGTCCCAATTTGGGGTGGTGATCTCGGCGACGGTGGGCGCAACGTTTACGCTGCCCTTGGAGGAGTTCAGGGCGAGCGATCCCTCAGAACCGCACGTGCAGCCCCACGTTCAACGTCCCATTCCAGTAGTCGTAGTTGGTGCTGCCGGTCGTTAAGCAATTCGTCGTGCTGCCGCTCGGGCACCCGGTGCCGTAGTTGAAGTTCGCATTGCTCGCCCACAGTCCGCGCCAGTCGATGAATACGCCCAGCTTGTCGGACGCGAGATACTCGGCCCCGAAAATGAACTGCACCGCGAATTTGCTGCTCGACCCGTCCAGATATCCGCTCAGGCCGCCATTCGAAGAACTCGGCTTGATGGTGTTGGCCGATATATCGGAGACCCCGAGGCCCAAGCCGATATACGGCACCCACTTAGAGCCGGTGTCGAAGTCGTACAGCGCGTTCACCATGAAATTGTTCGACGTCAGGCTGCCCGTGGCCGACTGGGTTCCCGCCGAGGTCGCTATCGTGCTCGCGCCGTTGTTGCGGTAGTTGTACTCGAACTCCACCCGAGCCCCGCCGAAGGCATAGCCGATCTGCGCACCTGCCGAATAGCCCAGATCGTATGTGACCGCGTTGTAGTAGTACGGATAGCTGTAGCAGTAGTAAGGGGGAACACAGGAAGGATAGTAGGTCGTGTAGGTCAGGTTGGCGGTCCAAGCCAGGCCGCCGTCAACCCCGATATACGGCCCCTTGGGGACATCCGCCGCCGCTGACCCTGTCAGCGCGAGCTGCAACAGACTGGCAATGAATGCACCAGCGAGGATTCTTCGAATCGACATGATCGTCTCCTATACAGGTTTCGGTTGCGGGAAATTGCCGTCGCGGCTGTCACCCGAGTCGAGCTGACCGGGGAAACCCCGTTACGGCTTGTAGGTGCAGTTCGTCTGCTTGTCCATCTCGAAGCACGCGTTGTAGGTGTCCTCCAGATCGTCCTGGGTGACATGCGCGATGCCGTTGATCGCACCGATTCCAAGATCCTTGTCGCACCTTGACGCGGTACTTCCAGCCCGGCGGGAGCTTGAGCTTCGTATCGAGCGTCTTGAGGTCGTCGTAAGCCAGATTCTTGTCCACCAGGAGCGAATAGGCCTGCATCACCCACG
>DATJVW010000156.1:0-2280 GCA_035501675.1 Burkholderiales bacterium | reverse complement strand
GGCGCCCAGCTCCAGCGCCTTGAGCTTTGCCTTAGGCTCGCTCTCCGCAGTCAGGATAATGACCGGGGTGTAGCGGAACTCTTCGTGTGCGCGAATCTGAGCCAGAATGTCGAAACCGCTGACCCCGGGCATCATGAGATCCAGCAGTAGGATATCGGGCCTGCGTTGCTGAAACAGTTCCATGGCCTGCCCCGGCTCGCTGGTCGTGACGAAGCTCGTGTATCCAGCCTCTTCGAGATAGGTCTGCACAACTTCCAGCATGATGGGATCGTCGTCGACCATCATCACGGTCGAGCTTCTCAGCGGTCCGGAACGACTGTCCGTGTCGCTGACTGCGCTGGAGTTGGCGGCAACGGGCGGCGACGGTGCAACTGCGGACCGTGCGCGGGCATCTACCGCTCCCGTGTCTTCCGGGGCGGAGGGTTGCACCAGCTCGATTTTGTTAGCCAACTCCATCACGACTGATCCACGATAGCTATGCGACCTTGGCCGTTTCCTGTTCGTCTGGTACGACCAAGTGCTCGACTAACTGGCGCAACTCAGCCACCACTTCGTGCGTCTGTTCCTCGCTTCCCGCCTTCGCCAGCTGCTCCAGCGTCTTGGCCGGGGCGGTGAACGCGTCGAAGCCTGCCGTGCCGCCGGAGCCTTTCAGCCAGTGCGCGAGGCTGGCCAGCGCGCCGAAATCTCGGGCGCCCCACGCCGCCTCGATCGCTTGCATGCGCTCGGGCATCTGCTGCGCGAACTTGCGCACCACCGCCCGGAGGCGGGGATGATCGGCTAAGCGCGAGACGACCGGAGCAGAGGCGGTGGAGCTTGCCGCAACCGCCGGTATCGACGGGCCTGGTTCCTTCTTGAGCGCAGGACCTTGGGTACGTCGGCCACCGAGCGAGCCGGCCAGGGTCTGGATCAAACCGTCGATGTCCACAGGCTTGGTCAGGTACCCGCTGCAGCCGGCGTCAAGAACCTCCTGCTCAAAACCCTTCATGGCGTTGGCCGTCAACGCGATGATCGGTACCTTCACGCCTCGCTGCCTCAGCAGCCGCGTCGCAGCAAAACCGTCCATGACTGGCATCTGCATGTCCATCAAGATAGCGTCATAGCCTTCCCGCAGGGCTTTGTCCGCACCCACGCGCCCGTTCTCGGCATCGTCGACGCGCAGCCCAACCTCCTCTAGCACCAACCGGACCAGTTCCCGATTGGCTTCGCCGTCGTCCACCACCAGCACGCGCGCCGGCGGGAACTCCCAGGTAGCACCCTTCACCGGCCCTGCCTCTGTCATGCGCTGCGTGGCTTCCTCTGGGCTCAGGAAACGAACGCCGGTGAGTGGGCCGGGATCTACAGTGACGTTGAAAACGCTGCCCTTGCCGATCTCGCTGTGCAGGACGATGTCACCGCCCAAGCCGCGCGCGAAGCGGCGGCTGATGGTCAGCCCCAATCCTGTCCCGCCAAAACGGCGGGCAGTCGACCCTTCCGCTTGAGTGAAAGGCTCGAAAACCGCTTCGAGGCGGTCGGCGGGAATGCCGATCCCGGTATCGATCACCTCGATCGACAGCAGAGGAGCCTGCCCGTCGGAACCGAGGCCCAGCACGACTTTCACCCCACCGCCATCGGTAAACTTAATGGCGTTGCCCACCAGGTTGGTCACGATCTGGCGCACCCGCGCGGGATCGGTGACAACCTTCTCGGGCACGGGCCCCGCACATTCGAATCGCAGCCAGATCCCTTTTTCCTCTGCACGAACCGACAGAATCTCGACTACATCGCCGATGATGGCGTGCGGAGCACAGGCGACCCGCTCAAATTCCAAACGGCCCGACTCGACTTTAGCGAGATCGAGGATGTCGTTGATCAGTTCGAGCAGATGCTTGCCGCTCGAATGAATGGTATTGAGATGCTTGCTCAGCTCCGCGTTGCTCTTGTGAATGCCGCGCCGGAGCAGGTCCGTGAACCCGAGAATTGCGTTCATGGGCGTCCGGATCTCGTGGCTCATGTTCGCCAGGAAATCACTCTTAGCGCGGTTGGCCGCTTCGGCCTCCTCTTTGGCCACGCGCAGCTCGATCTCTTTCTGTTGCAGTTCCGTCACATCATCGAAGCTGATCAGCACACCGCCTGGCTTGTTGTTGGCCCCAATGATAGGTGTGCAGTTGACCAGGAACGAGCGTAGCTGGCCAACCCCATCCTCCAGGCACACACGGGCGTTGCGTTCCGGTTGACCTTCACGCAGGCATCTGGTCCAGGGGTAGTCGACCGCCGCGAGGGGTTCGCCTAGATGGGTGACCC
>DATJVW010000155.1:0-4262 GCA_035501675.1 Burkholderiales bacterium | reverse complement strand
GCTAGCGGCATCAACGAGGGCGCGCGGCTCGTGCTCAACCTGCCCAACACGGTGTCGGACGGAGCCAGAGTAAACCCGGCGCCCGCGGGCCCCGCTCCAGCGGCCGCCGCAACGCCGGCAGCGCCGCCACCGGGAGCGAAGCCTCCCACGCAGCCGCGCTAAGAGTCCCCGTTGGCCGCGCCGGCCTTACAAGCAGCGTGCCTTTGGCAGGGCGCTATAATGAATGCATGTCCGAACCGGAGCATCCCCGTAGCCACCACGACATGGGCGGACGGCCCGCCGGCCCGGTGGAGCGAACCGAACACGCCTACCTGCTGTGGGAGAAACGGGTCGACGCAATGCTGGTTCTGCTCTCGGGCAAGGACCGGCGGTTGATCACCGTCGACGAACTGCGCCGTAACATCGAAGCGCTCGGCCCGCAGGCCTACGACCGGATGAGTTACTACGAGCGCTGGATCCATTCCATCACGCAGACGCTGATCCAGCGCGGTGTCATTACGATCGACGAGCTAGGGCGCAAGATGAGCCAGGTCGAACAGCGTCACGCCCGAGGGGAACTGTGACGGTGGACGCGCTCCAGGCGCGCTTCCGACCCGGCGACCGGGTGCAGGTCAGGCGCGCGTATCCGCTCGGGCACGTCCGCACGCCCTGGTACATCCGAGGCCATCACGGCGTGATCGAGCGACTCTGCGGCGCCTATCCGAATCCCGAAGAACTGGCCTACGCGCGTGACGGGTTGCCCAGGCAGCCGCTATACCGCGTGCGCTTCCTGCAGCGTGACGTCTGGCCGGACTACGCGGCCAACGCGCACGATACCGTCGACATCGAGATTTATCAGCACTGGCTCGAGCCCGATGAACGAGGTGTGCCATGAGCGACCAGCACGATCATCCACACGAAACCTCGCCCGACGGCGCAGAGCACTTGACCTACCACCAGGCGATGGAGATCGCAGTGCGCGAGCTGCTCGTCGAGAAAGGCCTCCTCTCCGCGGGTGAGATCCGCCGCCAGGTGGAAGACATGGACGGGCGTAACGCGGGCCTCGGCGCGAAGCTGGTCGCGCGTGCGTGGGTTGACCCGGCCTATAAGGCACGGGTATTTGAGAACGGCAATGCCGCGGCGGAAGAGGTCGGGCTGGACCACGGAGCGTACAAGCTGGTCGTGGTGGAAAACACGCCGCAGGTGCACAACGTGATCGTATGCACGCTGTGCTCCTGCTATCCGCGCTGGCTGCTTGGCCTCCCGCCCGATTGGTACAAGAGCCGCAACTACAGGAGTCGCGTCGTGCGCGAACCGCGCACCGTGCTGCACGAATTCGGGCTCGATCTGCCCGAGCATGTCACGGTGCGTGTGCACGATTCGACCGCCGACATGCGCTACCTCGTGCTCCCCATGCGTCCCGCCGGTACGGAGGGTTGGAGCGAGGAGCGGCTCGCGACGCTGGCGACGCGCGATTCGATGATCGGAGTCGCGCTCGCCGATAGCCCTGGATCGTGACCGGCCGGCACACGCATCCGGATGGCATCGGTCGGCTCGCGCCGTAGGCTCGCGCCCTGATCGGGGTTCGATATCTGGCGCGCCGGCGGTCGCGTTTAGAGCGGATCCTCGCCGTGTAGTCTGCGCCGGGTAGGCCCGATCCACAGTGCAAACCATGCTTCCTTTGCAAGGCATCACCGTCGTCTCACTCGAGCAGGCCGTGGCCGCGCCGTTCACGACCCGGCAGTTGGCCGACCTCGGTGCGCGCGTGATCAAGATCGAACGGCCGGGGGCCGGCGACTTCGCGCGAGGCTACGACAAGACCGTTCTGGGCCAGTCCTCGCATTTCGTTTGGCTCAACCGCTCGAAGGAGAGTCTGACGTTGGATGTAAAGCATCCGAATGCGACGCGGGTGCTCGAACGCTTGATCGCCACGGCCGACGTGTTCGTGCAGAACCTGGTGCCCGGCGCAGCCGCGCGCCTCGGGCTGGGCTCCGAGGTGCTCCGCGAACGGCATCCGCGCATCATCGTGTGCAACATCTCCGGCTACGGCCCGGATGGTCCCTACAGCCTGAAGAAGGCGTACGACCTGCTGATCCAATGCGAGTCCGGCGTGGTGTCGGTGACCGGCACCCCGGAGACTCCGAGCAAGGCAGGCATCTCGATCGCGGATATTGCTGCTGGCATGTACGGCTTCACCGGCATCCTGACGGCGTTGTATCGGCGCGAGCGGACCGGCGACGGAGCCGCGTTCGATGTATCGATGTTCGAGGCGCTCGGGGAGTGGATGAGCTATCCCGCGTATTTCGCAGCTTATGGGGGCCAGCCACCGCCGCGCACGGGCGCCAGTCACGCCACGATCTACCCTTACGGACCGTTCACGGCTGGTGACGGCAAGACCGTCTTTTTCGGAATTCAGAACGAGCGTGAATGGGCGAGCTTCTGCACCCAAGTCCTGGAACGCCCCGAGCTTGCGTCGGACTTACGCTTCAACAGCAGCAGCCAACGTCAGGCGCATCGCTCCGAGCTCTCCGAGATCCTGCTGGGCGCATTCAGGAAGCTCGACTCGGCCCAGTTGCTGGCGCGGCTGGATGGGGCGCAGATCGCGAATGCCCGGCTGAACGACATGCACGGGTTCTGGGGGCATGAGCAGCTCAAGAGCCGCGGCCGCTGGCGTCAGGTCGAGACGCCGAAGGGACGCATCGACGCGCTGCTGCCGCCAGTAGGACTCGACGGCGATGAGCCGCGCATGGATCCGGTCCCGTCCGTAGGACAGCATACTCACGCCATCCTCTCGGAGCTGGGCTTCGATCAGGCCTTCGTCGCAGCGCTCGAGCAGGACCAGGCGATCTGAGCGGGAGCGCTCGCGCAGGACCGCTGGCTCCTGGGATCGCGTCGCCGGCTGTCCAGGCGCGAGCACCGCGTCAGGGCAGTGCAATCCCGAGCTGACGCAGCGCGCGTTCCATCTGCGCCTCCCAGCCGCGGTTGGCGCTGGGACTGGCAGGGCTGGGATGGGGCACCGAGCCGAGCTTCACGCCCGACGTCTGGAGTGCCGCCGCTGCACGCTCGGCGGCAAAGTGCCCGATCCCGATGACATAGCGCGGCTCCAGCCGCTCCACCGTGCGTACGAGCGCCCAATCGCAGAGGCGGAAGAGAGGGTCGCGCTCGCTGCGCGGCAGCTTGTCAGGGGTGCGGTTTCGCCCGCTGTCCTCGACGAAGCACAAAGGACAATAGTTGGCGACGAAGAAGCGCTCGAAGAAGCGCTCCGCGGTCCCGAAGCGGTTGCGTGCCCATCCCCACAGCCGCTGCCCGCTCACTTCGCGCCGATGGCACTGGAAACCGGTTACCGGCCGCTTCGGATGGTGCTCTGCCGGCGGCCTCACCGGCGCTTCGATGCCGAGCCAGTCGCGGACCATCTCCACGTCGCCGAACGGCACGCCCGTCTGCGCCATGCCGAAAGGGCCGGGGTTCATCCCCACCAACAGCACCGGGGGATGCCCGGTTCCATAGCGCTCGAGGTACATTCGATGCGGCGCCCAGGCATAATCCAGAGGATCGTAGACGAAGGCGACCGGCGCGCCGAAGCGCAGCGCTGCGACTTGTTTTTGCAGGCGCTTGGCGATCGCGGTCAGTTCCATCGGGTCGGCGGGCACAGGGCAGTCTACGAGTCCGCAGGGGACCGCGCCAGCCGAACCGAGCCGCGCAGCAATCGTAGCGAAGGTGGCCGATGAGCGAGCCGACAGTGAGCGTATCCAGAGAGCGCAGCGCACTGCTGCTTGTGGACCTGCAGCCGGATTTCATGCCCGGCGGCGCGTTGCCGGTGCCCGAGGGCGACCGCATCGTACCCGCGATCCGCGATCTCATCCAGAGCGGGGTCTTCGACTGCGTCGCCGCGACACAGGACTGGCATCCTCCCGGACACGTCTCGTTTGCCAGCACGCATGCGGGACACAAACCGTTCGATGTGATCGGACTGTACGGTCACGAGCAGACCCTGTGGCCCGACCACTGTGTCCAGGGAACGCCGGGCGCCGACCTGCATCGGGGTGTTCCGTGGAACGCGGTAGCAGTGATCGTGCGCAAGGGCATGCAACCCGACTGCGATTCCTACAGCGGCTTCCGCAACAACTGGAACGCGCAGGGCAGGCGTCCCGTGACCGGCCTTGCCGGCTATCTCAAGGAGCGCGGCATCCACGCAGTATTCTGCTGTGGTCTGGCGCGTGATGTGTGCGTGAAGTGGACCGCGGAGGATGCTGCCGAGGCGGGCTTCGAGAGCTACTTTGTCT
>DATJVW010000154.1:0-18746 GCA_035501675.1 Burkholderiales bacterium | reverse complement strand
CGCTCGCTTCATCGCGACCGACGTGAGCCGCGAGGACCAGGGCCAGGCCGCGGTGCAACTGGCGCTGAAAGCCTTCGGCGCGCTGCACGGCTTAGTCAACTGCGCGGGCATCGGGTTGGGCGAAAAGACGGTGGGCAAGGAAGGACCCCATTCGCTGGCAAGCTTCGCACGCGTCGTCACGGTCAATCTGATCGGCAGCTTCAACATGATCCGTCTGGCCGCGGACGTCATGTCGAAGCAGCAGCTGAACGCGGCCGGCGAGCGCGGCGTGGTGGTGAACACGGCCTCGGTCGCCGCCTTCGACGGTCAGATCGGGCAGGCCGCCTACTCGGCCTCCAAGGCCGGGATCGTCGGCATGACTCTGCCCATCGCCCGCGATCTGTCACGCAACGGGATCCGGGTCGTTACCATCGCACCGGGCATATTCGAAACGCCGATGCTCAAGGGGCTGCCGCGGGAAGTGCAGGATTCGCTCGGCAAGCAGGTGCCGTTCCCTTCGCGTCTGGGTCGCCCATCCGAGTACGCCGCCTTGGTCAAGCACATCGTAGAGAACGAGATGCTCAATGGCGAAACCATCAGGTTGGACGGCGCGATTCGAATGGGGCCGAAGTAGCGTCGCATGAAGGAAGTGAAAGAGATGACAGTGAAAGAGGTGAGCCCCCTCACCGCAGCCCTCTCCCCCGGTGGCGAGGGAGAGGGGACCTCTACTCCCTCGCCCGAGCAATTCGTCCACTGGTTCCGTGGCGCGGCCCCCTACATCCACGCTTTTCGCGGCCGGACCTTCGTGGTTGCCTTCGGCGGCGAGGTGGTGGCCGACGGCAAGTTCGTCGGGCTCACGCACGACCTCAACCTGTTGGCCAGCCTAGGCGTGCGGCTGGTGCTGGTGCACGGCGCGCGACCCCAGATCGAGGCGCAGCTGAAATCGCGCGGCATCCGGCCGCGCTACGTGCACGGCACGCGCGTCACGGACGAAGTTGCGTTGCAGTGTGTCAAGCAGGCAAACGGCCAGTTGCGCGTGGAAATCGAAGCGCTGCTCTCCATGGGCTTGCCCAATTCGCCCATGGCAAATGCCACCATCCGCGTGGCCGGCGGTAACTTCGTGGTGGCGCGCCCGCGCGGCGTCGTAGACGGCGTCGACATGCAGTACACCGGTGAGGTGCGCCGCGTACACGCCGACGCGATCCGCCAACGGCTGGACGCCGGCGAGCTGGTGCTGGTCTCGCCGTTGGGTTACTCGCCCACTGGTGAGATCTTCAACCTCACACTGGAGGACGTGGCCGCCGAAACCGCCATCGCGGTGAGCGCGGACAAGCTCGTGTTCTTGATCGACGCAGCCGGGGTGGTGGACGAGGAAGGCAGCCTCCTGCGCGAACTGACGGTGTCGCAGGCCCAGTCGCACCTGACCGAGGGCGAGAAACTGGACCGCGAGGCACAAGGGAACCTGCGCGCCGCAATTCGCGCCTGCCGCGGACGTGTCGCCCGCGTGCATCTCATCAGCCGTCACGCAGACGGGGCGCTGCTGCTGGAACTTTTCACTCGCGAGGGCGTGGGGACGATGGTGAGCCAGGACCCGCTCGAGCAGCTGCGTCCGGCCGGGATCGACGACGTCGGAAGCATTCTCCAACTGATCGAACCGCTGGAGGCCGACGGCACGCTGGTCAAGCGCCCGCGCGAACTGCTCGAGATCGAGATCGGGCGCTTTTTCGTGCTCGAGCACGACCGCGTTATCGTGGGCTGCGCCGCGCTCTATCCGTTTGCGGACGAGGGTGCCGGCGAACTGGCCTGCCTGGCCGTGCATCCCGAATATCGCAACGCGGGAGCCGGTGAGCGCCTGCTGCAGCGGGTCGAGAGCGAAGCGCGGCGGCAGGGCATGACGCGGCTGTTCGTGCTCACCACCCGCGCGACTCACTGGTTCATGGAGCATGGATTTACCGAATCCGCGGTTGAGGCGCTGCCCGCCAGCAAACAGGCGCTGTACAACTTCCAGCGCCGCTCCAAGGTGCTGGTCAAGCCGTCATAAGGCCCGCCGGCCGATGCCCGTCGGGCCGGGCCAGCCGGCCACGCCTGCTGATTCGCTCCCCGCGGGATCCTCTCGGCTCAAGTCCCTGCCCACCTGCACCGATGTTTGGGTATGGGCACACCCCATTCCCACAGCCCAAGCTCCCACAGGCAAAAGGTTCGCATGCTAGTGAGCACTGGCAACTGCCGCTCGGTTAGCGGGCCGGCACCGGCACGAACGCGCGCGGCGCGCGGCAAATCGGCGAGGGCGGCATGAAGGCCCCGGTCGGGCGTTCGCTGCGCGCTAAGTTGGTGCTCAGCAGCGTGCTGCTGCTCGTGGTCATGCTGGCCGCGCTCGCCGCCAACAGCCTGCGGTTGGAGGAGGAGGCGCTGATCCAACAGGCGCAGCTGCGCGCGCGAATCCTCGCTCCCATGCTCAATGCCGCACTGGCGGCCCCGCTGGCGCAGCGCGACTACGCGACGCTGCGGCAGATACTGAGGGAGAGCCGCACGGAAGACGGGCTGAGTTATCTGGTGCTGCTGGACGAACACAACCACGTGATCGCCGCGGAGGGCTGGGACGCCGGCCAGCCATTGCCGGCCGTGGAAGACATCGAGTCCCGGGCTGACTTCAAGTCCGACGGGCGCTTCGACACCCAGATCCCGATCAAGCTGGGCAACCGGCGCTACGGGCTGCTGCGCTTCGCGCTGTCCACCTCGTTCCTCGACTCCGCCCGCGCCGGCCTCCTGCACGGGAGCTTGATCATCGCGGGCGCAGCGATCGTGATCTCGATCGTGCTCCAGTTCGCGTTGGGGCTATGGCTGACTCGCCACTTGCGCCGTCTCACCGCCGCCGGCGAAGCCATGGCGGGCGGCGATCTGTCGGCCCGGGTGGCGGTAGAGTCCGACGACGAAGTGGGCCAGCTCGCCGCGGCCTTCAACACGATGGCCGAGGCGGTGGCGGACCGCATGCGCGAGCTGCGCGCCTCCGAAGCCAAGTTCCACGCGATCGCCGACTATAGCTACGGCTGTGAGCTGTGGATCGGGCCGAAGGAGCAACTGCTCTGGATCAACTCGCGGGTGGAAACCATCACCGGCTACACCGTGGACGAGTGCCACGCCATGCCGGACTTTCCCCTGCCGCTGGTCTCGCCCCAGGACTGGAAGAAAGTGCGCGAGGCCATCGCCGGGGCCCTCCACGGGACCACGGGCAACGATTTTCTGTTCCGCGCGCGGCGCAAGGACCGCTCTGAGTTCTGGGCCTCCGCCGACTGGCGTCCCATCTTCGGCTCCGATCAGACCTACCTCGGGCTGCGCTTGTCGGTGCACGACGTGACGGGACGTCAGGAGGCCGAGAACAAGCTGTCCGAGACGTTGCGGCAACTGGAGCGCGCCAACGCCATTCAGAAGGAATACCTCGTTCTGGCGAGCGACGAACGGGCGCGTCTGAACGCGTTGCTCAACGCGATGCAGATCGGCATCCTGTTCGTGGACCGCAACAATCGCGTCATCTACTCCAACCCCGCCTTTGAGCAGATCTGGCTCCTCACCCGCAGCAAAACGCGCTTCACCGGCATGGATGCGGCCGCGCTGCTGCTGCAGACCACCGAGCGGTTGAGCCGCGGCGACCAGGCGCTGCAGGACCTGCTGCGGCTGGCCAATGAGGGCCAACCGGCGCCGCCGGTCGAGCTCGAGATGTCGGACGGGCGGCTCATCACGCGCGTGGGCTATCCGGTGCGCGACTCGGCCGAGCAGATGGTCGGCTACCTGTGGCTGTTCGAGGACGTGACGCGCGAGCGCCAGACTGCGAATCAGATCCTCTACCTGGCCGAACGCGATGCGCTGACCGGGCTGTTCAACCGCCACCGCTTCCAGGAGGAGCTCACCCGCATGCTGTCCAGCGGCGAGCGGCGGCGGCGGCGCGTGGCTTTGCTGTTTTTCGACATCGACGAGTTCAAGCACGTGAACGACACGTTCGGGCACCGTGCCGGCGACGCGCTGTTGATCCGCTCCGCGGGCGAAGTATCGGCCCAGGTCCGGCGCAACGAGATCTTCGCGCGTCTGGGAGGCGACGAGTTCGGCATCCTCGCGCCCGACATATCGGACCAGGAAGCGGAGTCGTTCGCGGAACGCATCGTCCGAGCCATCGCGCGCATCCCGTTCAGCTTCGAGGGCAACAGCCTGCGGCTCACCTGCAGCCTGGGCGTAGCGGTCTACCCGGACCACGCCACGACCGCCGAGGACCTCGTGGCGCACGCCGACGCCGCCATGTACCAGGCCAAGGAGGCAGGCAAGAACACCTGGCGCATGTACCGCGAGGACGCCCAGACCACGCGCAAGATGTTGGCGCGCCTCAACTGGAACGAGCGCATCGAGGACGCCCTGGAACACGATCTGCTGCGGTTGCACTATCAGGGCATCTTCTACTGCGGCTCGGGGGAGCGGAGCCACGTCGAAGCGCTGGTGCGCATGATCGACCGCGACGATGCGGGGCGCGTCGTCATGCCTGGGACCTTCATTCCGGTGGCGGAGAAAACCGGCAAGATCCTCGACATCGACCGCTGGGTGATCAACGCCTGCGCCAGCACCCTGGCGCGCTTCCCCGCGCTGCGAGCGATCGCACTCAACGTGTCCGGGCGCTCGCTCAACGAGCCCACGCTGCCGCGCTTCATTTCCGACGCGCTGAGGCTGGCACGCGTCGAGCCCGAGCGCCTGATCGTGGAGCTGACCGAGACCTCGGCCGTGTCCGACCTGCACGATGCGCAGCGCTTCATCGAGTCGATGCGCGAGAACGGCGTGCGCGTGTGCCTGGACGATTTCGGGTCGGGCTTCTCCTCGTTCGCCTACCTGAAGCACCTGGACGTGGACATGCTCAAGATCGACGGGCAGTTCATCCGCGACCTGCCCAGCGACCGCGATAACCAGGTGTTCGTGAAGGCCATCGTCGACGTGGCGCGCGGGCTGAAGAAGCTGACCGTGGCCGAGTGCGTCGAGGACGGCGCCACCTTGGAGGTCCTGCGCAGCTTCGGCGTGGATCTGGCGCAAGGCTATCATCTGGAAGAGCCCATGGCGCAGCACCCCGCCCTGCGAAAGGCGTGAAGAGTCGGGCCTGAGTCGCGGCCTGACTCTGCTCTCCTGCCAAGTACTATAATCACCTCGTTCGCCGAACTCTAACGACCCCGCACAGTTCTTCTCAAAGAAGCTTCCCATGGCCCGGATGGTGCACTGCATAAAGCTCGGGCGCGACGCTGAGGGGTTCGATTTCCCGCCCTACCCGGGCGAGATCGGCAGGCGGATTTACGACAACGTCTCGAAGCAGGCCTGGCAGGCCTGGCTCGAGCACCAGAAGACGCTGATCAATGAGAACCGGCTCAACTTGGCCGACGCCAAGGCGCGCAAATACCTGGAGGAGCAGATGCTGAAGCACTTCTTCGGCGCCGGCGCCGACCAGGCCGCCGGCTACGTGCCGCCCGAAAAACGATAACTTTCCGAGTTTTCCCATGCCCCGCGAGGTCGACACCGAAGTACCGGTGGCCGCAGAGGTCGCCCCCGTCCCGACACGCCTCAAAGGGGCGCGCAAGGTCAAGCTTCCGTCCGTAGCACCGGCTCCGCCCCCCCTGCTGCTCAACCGCGAGATCGGCCAGCTCGAGTTCAATCGCCGGGTGCTGGCGCAGGCGGCCGACTCTGAGGTCCCGCTGCTCGAGCGGCTGCGGTTTCTGTGCATCGTCAGCAGCAACCTGGACGAGTTCTTCGAGATCCGAGTCGCGGGCTTGAAGGCGCAAATCGACGAGGGCGCGGACGCGCCCGGGCCGGACGGCATTGCGCCGTCGGTCGTATTCCGGGAGGTATCGCGCCAGACCCACCAGCTCGTGGCGCAGCAGTACGAACTGTTCAACCAGGGGCTGGTGCCGCTGCTCGCGCAGGAAGGCGTCCGATTTCTGCGCCGCGGCCAGTGGAATGGCGCCCAGCGGGAATGGATCAAGGACTATTTTTTCCGCGAGCTGATGCCCGTGCTCACGCCTATCGGGCTGGACCCGGCGCACCCGTTCCCGCGCATACTCAACAAGAGCCTGAACTTCGCGGTGCAGCTGTCGGGCAAGGACGCTTTCGGCCGCAAGTCGGGCACGGCGCTGGTGCAGGCGCCCAGAGTCCTTCCGCGCGTCATCAAGCTGCCACGCGACATCGCGGGGTGCGACCACGGTTTCGTGTTCCTGTCCTCGGTCATCCACGCGCACGTGGGCGAGCTGTTCGCGGGAATGCAGGTCCTGGGGTGCTATCAGTTCCGGGTGACCCGTAACAGCGACCTGTACGTCGACGAGGAGGAGATCAAGAACCTGCGCACGGCGCTGCAAGGCGAGCTGTCCGAGCGGCGCTTCGGTGAAGCGGTGCGGTTGGAGGCCGCGCAGGAATGCCCGCCGGAGATGGTCGAGTTCCTGTTGCAGCAGTTCGGATTGGTGCACGACGACCTGTATCAGGTCAGCGGGCCGGTGAACCTCGTGCGGCTGATGCAGATCCCGGAGCAGGTCGATGCGCCGGAGCTCAAGTACAGGCCGTTTACGCCCGGCATTCCGGGCGCGCTGGTCAAGCGGCCCGACATGTTCTCCGCGATCCGCAAGGACGATATCCTGCTGCACCACCCGTATCAGTCGTTCCGGCTGGTGATCAACTTCATCGAGCAGGCGGCCAAGGACCCCGATGTGGTGGCCATCAAGCAGACCGTCTACCGCACCGGGGTCAACTCCGAGCTCATGCAGATCCTGGTCGAGGCGGCGCGGCGCGGCAAGGAGATCACCGTGGTGGTGGAGCTGCTCGCCCGTTTCGACGAGGAGGCCAACATCAACTGGGCGTCTCAGCTCGAGGAGGAGGGCGCCCACGTCGTGTACGGGATCGTCGGGCACAAGACTCACGCCAAGCTGGCCCTGGTGGTGCGCCGCGAAGCTGGACGCTTGCGCCGCTACTGTCATCTGGGCACGGGCAACTACCACTCGCGCACAGCGATGCTGTACACCGACTTCGGGATGCTGAGCTGCAACGAGGAGATCTGCGCCGACGTGAACGATGTGTTCATGCAGCTCACCAGTCTGGGCAAGGCGGGCAGACTGCGCCATCTGTGGCAGTCTCCGTTCACCCTGCACGCCCAGTTGGTGGCCGCCATCCGGCGCGAGACCGAGCAAGCCAGGAGTGGAAAGAAGAGCGGAATCGTAGCCAAGATGAACGCCCTGCTGGAGCCCGAGATCATCGCCGAGCTGTACGAGGCCTCCAAGGCCGGCGTGAGGGTGGACCTGATCATCCGCGGGGTTTGCGCCCTGCGGCCGGGCGTGCCGGGGTTGTCGGAGAACATCCGGGTACGCTCCATCATCGGCCGGTTCCTGGAGCATCACCGCGTGTACTACTTCGAGAGCAGCGACGCGGTCTATCTCGCCAGCGCCGACTGGATGGACCGCAACTTCTTCCGCCGCATCGAAGTCGCCTTCCCTATCCTCGACGCAAAGCTCAAGAAGCGCGTGATCGAAGAAGGCCTGAAAAAATACCTGGCCGACAATACCCAGGCGTGGGAGATGCGTTCGGACGGGCACTATGAGCGGCTCAAGCCGACCCGCGGCAGCGCGCGTTCGGCACAGATGGAGTTGCTGGCCGAGCTCGCCGCGCCGCGCGCTGTGGAGGAAGCGCCTGAGAAGACCCGCAAGCTGAAGAGAAGACGCAAAGCGTAGTCCGCGCCGTGCCCGCGGAAATCGAATTGAAGCTCGCGATCTCGGCGAGCGACGTGCCCAAGCTCGCTCGCGTCCCCTTGCTCAAGTCGACGTCCCGCGGACGCGCCGCCACTTCGCACGTGTACAGCGTCTACTACGACACGTCCGACTTCGCGCTGCGGGACCAGCGCGTCGCGCTGCGGCTGCGCAAGGTCGGCTCTCGCTGGCTGCAGACCCTCAAGACGGCCGGACGCGTTGAGGCGGGACTGCACCAGCGCGAGGAGATCGAGGTTCCGGTGCCGGCCCAAATCCTCAACTATCCGGCGCTCGCTCAATCGGGTGCAGCCGCGGTCCTGGCCGATCCCGCTCTGCCGCTCAGACTCCAGCCGGTCTTCGTCACGGATTTCAGGCGCACCACGCGCCAGCTCGACCCGACCGCAGGCACGCAGATCGAGCTCTGTCTAGATCGCGGCATGATCTCGGCGGGAACCTCGCGGCTTCCCATCAGCGAGATCGAGCTGGAGCTCAAGAGCGGGCCTGCCGAGCGGCTGCTGGACTTCGCGCTCGCTCTGCTCGAGCGCGTGCCGCTGCGCCTGGAGTCCGCCAGCAAGGCGCAGCGCGGCTACGCGCTGGCGGCCGGCCTCACGGCAGCGCCGGCGAAGGCAACCGCGCCCGCGCTATTGCCCGAGATGACGGTAACCCAGGCGTTTCGCACAGTCGTGTTCGCCTGCATCGCCCATCTGCAGGCCAATGAAAAGGGGTTGCTCGAGACCGACGAACCGGAATACTTGCATCAGGCCCGTGTCGCGTTGCGGCGTCTGCGCTCGGCCTTGAGCGTGTTCAACCGCGCTTTCCCGCGTGCGCTATTCGAGGAGGTGATCGCCGAGCTGCGCTGGCTTGGTGGCTGCCTGGGACCGGCGCGCGACTGGGACGTGTTCGCGACCGAAACGCTGCCGGTGGTCTGCGCGGCCTTCCCCGGCGAAGCCGGGCTGCACTGGCTCACCGAGCGTAGCGCCGAGCTGCGCACAGCGGCGGACAGCGCGGCCCGCGAGGCGGTGGCTGCGCCCCGTTACACCGTCCTGCTTCTCAAGCTCACCGGTCTGTTCCTGCGCGAACCGTGGCTGCAGCTCGACGACAGCGCGTCCGCAGCGTTGCGCGCTCTGCCGCTGCCGGAATTCGCGGCGAGCGTGCTCCTGCGACGCCACAAGAACGCGCTCAAGAGGGGGCGCGACCTGGAGGACTTGGACTCTGCCGGCTTGCATGCGCTTCGCATCCAGGTCAAGAAGCTGCGCTACGCAGCGGAGTTTTTCTCTGCCCTGTACAACAAGGGGGGGATGCGCGAATATTTGAGCGGACTGGCAGACTTGCAGGATGTGTTGGGCCGGCTGAACGATGCCGCCACCGTCGAGCGTCTGCTCGAGCCGCTGCGCGGATGCGACGGCGCCGAGCAATGGCTGGAGGCACCTGGTCTGGTGCGGGGCTGGGCGGCCGGTAGCTCGCGCGCCCGCCTCGAGCAGCTCTCCCACGCGTGGCGGCATTTCCGGGATTGCGAGACATTCTGGCACTGATGGATCTCATTCTGTGGCGACACGCCGATGCGCAGGACGGCTTCCCCGACCTGGAGCGGCAATTGACAGACAAGGGACACAAGCAGGCGGCCGACATGGCGAACTGGCTCAAGCTTCATCTGCCAAAGGACAGCAAGGTCCTGGTGAGCCCTGCGGCCCGCGCGCAGCAAACGGCGCAAGCGCTTACGCACGAATACAAGACGGTGAAGGAGATCGGTCCCGGCGCCTCCTACGCGGCGGTGTTGTCCGCTGCCGGCTGGCCCGACCACAAGGGCGCGGTGCTTGTCGTCGGGCATCAGCCGACGCTGGGTCAGACCGCGGCGGTGCTGCTGTCCGGAGAGCCAACAGAATTCAGCATGAAGAAGGGGGCGATCTGGTGGCTCACGAGCCGTATGCGCGGCGAGCGGCTCGAAACCGCGCTGCGGGCAGCGGTTTCGCCTGGTCTCTACTGACCTCATGCAGTTCCGAGGGCGGGGAACCCTCGCTTAGTCGCACCGGTGTGGCGCGCCTAAAGGTGCCGGTCACTGAACACCGGCGAACCTGACCTCGACGCGCGTGCCTCCGCCCTGCGGCGTGTCCATCTGGATGCGGGCGCGGTGTACCTGCGCGATCTCCTGCACGATTGCCAAGCCCAGTCCCGAACCTTCGCCGGCCGAACCGGGCAGCCGATAGAAGCGTTCAAATACATGATCGCGCTCACTCTCGGGGATGCCCGGCCCGTTGTCCTCGACTTCCAGATAGGCCTCCCGGCCGCGTGTGCCGCAACGAACCGTGACTTGACCGCCGCAAGGCGTATAGCTCAGCGCGTTCTCGACCAAGTTCGCTGTCAACTCTCTGGCCAGCCAGTCGGATCCGTGTATCAGCGCGGGGGCTGCTTCGAAGCCGATGTCGATGTTCTTGGCCAGCGCTCGGTCGAGATAGGTGGAGGCGCTCGTCTCGACGACGTTGCGCAGATCGATGGTGCGCATGCCCTGCAGGAGGCTGGCGCTCGGCTCGGCACGGGCCAGCGCCAGGACCTGGTTGGTCAGGCGCACCAGCCGCGAGGCCGCTTCCTGAAGGCGGCACAGTCGCTCCTGCAGCCGCCGCGGGTCCTGCTCCTTGGCCGCCAGCTCCAGTTGCGTCTGCAGTCCGGTCAACGGCGTGCGCAGCTGGTGCGCGGCATTGGCGAGAAACCGCTGCTGCGCCTCGGACGCCACTCTCAGAAGGCGCAACAGTCGATTCAAGGCCTGCACCAGCGGCTGGACTTCGCTGGGAATCTGCGCCTCGTCGACAGGGCGCAGATCGTCTGCGGTCCGCTTTTCGAGGTCCTCGCGCAAGCGCATCAAGGGCGCCAGTCCGAAGCGCACTCCAAAATAGACCAGCAGCAGGGTGGCCACCACCAGGAGCAGGTCCTGCAGGATATCCATGGTCACGAAGCGCGCTGCCAGCTGATCGCGCCGGCGAACGGTTTGCGCAACCTGGACCGTGACCTCGCCGGCCGGCGTCGCACTGCGGTACACGACCACGCGCACCCGCTTGCCGAGATATTGCGCATCGAAGTAAGCCGGGCTGTGCTCCAAGGTGCGCGGCGCCACGGGCAGATCCGGGCTGCCCGCCACAAGCTGACCGCGCGCATCGCGCACGACGTAGTAGATCTCGTCAAACCGGTTCGTGTGCAAGGCCATCGCGGCCTGCGGAGGTAGATCGACAAAGAAGGCGCCGTCGCGATACTGGACGTGCGCGGCAACGGCCACCGCAGTGTCGGCCAACGCCTGATCGTAAGCCTCGCGCGTGGGCTCGGTGGAGGTGCGGATGTCGGTCCAGACGTTGAGCGCAAGCACGACCGCCAGCGCAGGCATGAGCAGGCCAAGCATGCGACGGCGAATGCTCGGCACCACGCCGTCACGCGTCGCGCGCATCCAGGCGATACCCAATGCCGCGCACCGTGTGGATCTTGATGCTGCCGTGCTCCAGTTTCGAGCGCAGGCGGGACACGTGAACCTCGACGGCGTTCGGCGTCATGTCGACGCTCCAACCGCCCAGGCTCTGCACCAACCTGTCCTTGCTCACCACCCGTGGGGCGTTGAGCATCATGTACTCCAGGATGGACCACTCCCGCGGGGTCAGTTCCAGGGGGCTGCCGGCGAGCTTCGCACTGTGCCGCTGAAGGTGCATCCATAGCGGGCCATAGCTCAGCTCGGAGCTCACGACAGAGTTAGAGCGCCGGATGAGGGCGCGCACGCGCGCGACCAGCTCAAGCAGCTGGAACGGTTTCACCATGTAGTCATCGGCGCCGAACTCCAGGCCGTCGACCCGTTCCTCCAGACTATCGCGCGCGGTGAGGATAAGAACCGGCAAGGCGAGGCCGCGGCGGCGAACGCGCCGAATCAGCTCCAGACCGTCTACCTTGGGCAATCCCAAGTCTACGATGGCCAGATCGAAGGCCTCCTGGCGCAGGCAGCTTTCCGCCAGCTCGGCGCAGCTCACCGCGTCCGCAACGAAGCCGACCTGTTCCAGCCCCAGCTTGAGCCCGTCTGCGACCAACGGGTCATCCTCTACGATCAGAATACGCATGCTCGCTGCGCCAAATACCTTCCTATGGTCCAATATACGCCGAGTTGGTTGCGCGGCGTGTCGGCGCACACGAGTCGCAATCGCTGCGGTAATTGAGAACTGTTGTCGTGACGCACAGATCTTCGCGGTCTAGGCGTCCGGATCCCAGTCGATGCGCCTGGATATTAGGCACCTCAAGCTGTCAATCGCCTTACAGCGGCGTAACCGGCGTCGCCGGCCCCGGCTGTCCCGCGCACGACCGGAAGGGCTATACTGCGCCGATGCAGCGCTGGCGATCGGTTCTTAGCGTGCTCATGATTCTGTGGCTCCCGCTGCAGGGTCTTGCTGCGCACACCATGCCGTTCTGCAAGCATGGACACCGGACGCCGCCGGCGCGCGTGACGGGCCCGGCCAATGTGCATCCCGCTGCGCAGCAGGTTCACCGCGACGTGGTGAGCAACCCGCACTCTCAGCCGCACCCTGCCGCACGCGCCGGCACGCATCGCCACGGCGGCCCCTCTGGCGATCTCGCTTGCGATGACTGCGACGTGTGCGAGCTCGCCTGTTCGCCGGCTGCGCCAGCTTCACCCAACGCCGTCGAGCCGGCCGGCGCGCAGGCTTTCACCCGGTTCTCCCCTACGCTCCCACCGCTGTTCGTTCCAGAGCAACGCAACCGTCCTCCGCTCGCCGCGATCGGCTGATCGCGGCGGAAGCCAGGTTCCGGCGCAGCTCGCCCGGATAGTCCCGTTTCTTCGCCGCCGCCCGCAGCGCGCCACCGCCACCGGCAGTGCGCCGCGCTCTCGCCTGACTGCGTGCCACGCGCGCGAGCCAGGATCCACGCACACGAGCAGAGGATCGAGATGGATGTCATCAAGCGGTCTGTCAAGCGGACTCGTTGGCTCGCCGGAGCGAGCCTCGCAGTGGCGGCTTGCGCCACTGTCCAGCCGCCCGAGTACGCGCTCGACCACCCGGCCAATCCCGCGGCGCCTGCTGCGGCCGCGGCACCGACGTCGAGCACGCTGACGAGCTACAGGTCGTTCGCCAATGCTGTCGTACCGGAAACGGAACCGGCTCCAAATCCCGACCAGGACACGGTCCAGCAACCCGAGCAGTCAAGCCAGGAGAGTGCGCATGAACACCACCGCTGACTGCACGTGGCGCGCCGGGCTGGCAGTTGTGGTGCGCGCCCTTGTATTGCTGACCCTGACCGGATGTGCATCCGTGCAGCACGACGCGCGCTTCCCGGACGTGAAAGACAGTGTCGGGCAGCGGCTGAATAGCAACGTGGCCTGGAACCGTGACGGGGAGCAGGACCGGCGCGCCCGCGAAGCCGTCGGCCGTCTATTGCAACGGGAGCTGACGGCGGACGCCGCCGTGCAGATCGCGTTGCTCAACAACCGCAGTCTACAGGCCATCTACGAGAGCCTGGGCGTGGCGCAAGCGGACCTCGTGGAGGCGGGGCTGCTCGAGAACCCGGTGTTCTCCATCACGCTGTATACCGGGCATGCGGGCACTATTACCGAAGCCTCGGTCGTGCAGGACTTCGTCAGTCTGCTCAGCCTATCGGTACGTAAGAAAGTGAGCGAAGCCGCGGCGCAGCGCGTGACGTTGGAAGTCGCCAACAACGTCGTGGATCGCGCGCGGCAGGTCCAGGCACAGTACTTCACTGTGGTGGGCGATGCCCAGGCGCTCGAGCTGGCGCAGCAGGTCGTGACCGCCACCGAGGCCGCGGCGGAGCTCGCGCAACGACAACGCTCGGCGGGCAACCTGAGCCGGCGCGATCAGTCGCTGCAGCAGGCGTTCTACGCGCAGATGCTGCTGGAATCGGCCCAGGCGGAAGCGCAGCTCGCCTCGGACCGGGAGCGGCTCAACCGGCTCATGGGCCTGTGGGGCCGCGATACCGGCTGGCAGATCCCGAGCCGACTGGCGGGCGTCCCGGATACGCTTCCGCCGCTGGAACAGGTCGAAGCGCGAGCCGTAGCGCAACGCCTCGACCTCGCGGCGGCGAAAAAAAGCGTGGACGCCGCGGCTCAGGCATTGAACCTGACGCGGCAGTTCCGTTACCTGGGTCCGTTCGGCATCGGGGTGGCTTACAAGCGCGAGCCCGGCGGCGACAAGTTCATCGGACCCTCTGTCGAGCTGGGGCTGCCCATCTTCAATCAGCACCAAGCAGCGCTGGCCCGCGCTGAGGCGGAGCTCAAGCGCAGCGAGGAGCGCGTCGCCGCGCTCGCGGTAGACATCCGGTCCGAGGCGCGCGAAGCCCGTACTCGCGTGGCCGCAGCGCACGAGGTGGTGCGCCACTACCGCGAGGTCATGCTGCCGCTGCAGCAGACCATCGTGAGCGAGACGCTCAAGTTGTACAACGGGATGCTGGTGGGCGTGTACGACCTGCTCCTGGCCAAACAGGCGCAGGTGCAAACCGCTCGCCAGTACGTCGCAGCCAGCAGGGAGTTCTGGCTGGCCTGGACCGATCTGGAGCTCGCCCTGGGCGGAAGACTTCCCCCGCCCGCAGCGCCGGCCGACAGGCGGTCCCATGCGGGTAGCGCGCCAGCCGAGGATGCAGCCGACGCCGAAAACGACTCGCCTCGACACGGAGACAAACGATCATGACCACGCGCCGTCAAGCTCTCAAGACTGGTGCTGCCCTCCTTGCGGGAGGCGCGGTGTCCGCCGCACTGCGTGAAGCGTCCGCCGCCGAGAAGGCGGGGGCGGCCACCAAGCCGCCTATCCCGGCGCCTCCGGGCCAAAGCTACATCCCGGTGGTCACGCTCAACGGCAGCTCGCTGCCGTTGAAGATGGACAACGGCGTGAAGGTCTTCCACCTGATCGCCGAGGCGGTGCAGCGCGAGTTCGCGCCGGGCATGGTGGTGAACTGCTGGGGCTACAACGGATCCACGCCTGGTCCGACGATCGAGGCGGTAGAGGGCGACCGCGTGCGCATCCTGGTCACCAACCGCCTTCCCGAGCACACCACGATCCACTGGCACGGCATCTTCCTTCCGAACGGGATGGACGGCGTCGGCGGCCTGACCCAGCCGCATATCAAGCCGGGCGAAACCTACGCGTACGAATTTACGCTGCGCCAGCACGGCACGTTCATGTACCACCCGCATGCGGACGAGATGCTGCAGGCGGCGATGGGCATGATGGGGATGTTCATCATCCATCCCAAGGTAACGCGCGAGCCGGCGGTGGATCGGGACTTCTGCTTCATGCTGCACGCGTGGGACATCGAGCCCGGCACGTATATCGCCAAGCCGGCGACCATGACCGAGTTCAACCTGTGGACATTCAACAGCCGCGTGTTCCCGGGCATCGACCCGCTGGTGGTGCGGCGGGGTGACCGCGTTCGAATCCGCATTGCGAACATGAGCATGCACGATCACCCGATCCACATCCACGGCTACGCGTACACGGTCACTGAGACAGAGGGCGGGCAGATCCCGCAGACGGCGCAGTTTCCGGAAGCTACCGTCAACGTCGCCGTCGGCGCCATCCGGGTGATGGAGTTCGTAGCGGACGAACCGGGCGACTGGGCCCTGCACTGCCACAAGTCGCACCACACCATGAACGCTATGGGTCACCTCGTCCCGAACATGCTGGGCGTGAAACAAGACGATCTGGACGGCAAGATCCGGTCGCTGGTCCCGGGCTACATGTCGATGGGGCAGGACGGCATGGCGGACATGGCCGAGATGCAGATGCCGCTGCCCGAGAACACCCTGCCCATGATGATGGGCAAGGGCCCGTTCGGTCCGCTGGAGATGGGCGGCATGTTCACCGTGATCAAGGTGCGCGACAACCTCGCGCCCGGCGACTACAGCGATCCGGGCTGGTACGAGCAGCCGGCGGGAAGCGTAGCGCGGAAGCTCTGACAGACGAGGCTCAACATGACACGTCTCAGAATCGGGATTCTGATCGCAGTCGCAGCAATTGCGCTCGCGGCGCTCGCCGTCTACTCCGGCGTCGTCGACGTCGCCGCCGACGTGCCGCATTCGGCGCTCGTCTACGCGCTCATCGAAGGCGTCAAAGACCGCTCGATTGCCGTGCGCACCAAGGACATTCGGGTGCCGCCGCTGGACGATATCAAGCTCATCGCAGAGGGCGCAAAACACTACGACGCGATGTGCGTCGATTGCCACCTGGCGCCAGGCGTCAAACAGTCGGACCTGCGCGACGGCCTTTATCCGCAACCGCCCAACCTCACCGAGAAAATCAACCTAGGCCCGGCCGAGATGTTCTGGGTGGTCAAGCACGGCGTCAAGATGTCGGCGATGCCGGCCTGGGGCAAGACCCACGACGAGCAGAGCCTGTGGGGCATCGTCGCGTTCTTACAGAGACTCCCGGACCTCGCGCCGGAGCAGTATCACGCGCTGGTCGAGCAAACCGGCGAAGCTCATCGCCATGACCATCATCACAGCCACGATCACGACGGCGAAGGCAAACACCATGAATGACGACCACATCATTCATCATCGCGGCCTTCACGATGCCGCTTCTGCACGCGCCGCTCAGATCGGGAACCGGCACGCAGGCCACGACCACGCTGGGATGGTCGCCGCCTTCCGCCGCCGGTTTTGGATCTCGCTGGTCCTGACCCTGCCTATCCTGCTGCTCTCGCCCGCTGGCGGGCACGGGCTGGGGCTGATCGGGGCGATCGTCTTCCCTGGCTCGCGCTTGGTCCTGCTCGCGCTGTCGAGCGCCGTCTACTTCTACGGCGGGTGGCCATTCCTGGCCGGACTGCTCACGGAGTTGAAGCAGCGCCAGCCCGGGATGATGACGCTGATCTCGCTTGCGATCAGCGTCGCCTATGTCTACTCGGTGGCGGTAGTCCTGAGCCTCCACGCTAACGTGCTTTTCTGGGAGCTGGCTACGCTCATCGACATCATGCTGCTGGGGCACTGGATCGAGATGAAGTCGGTCATGGGAGCGTCCGGAGCCCTCAAGGCACTGGTGGAGCTGCTGCCTGCCACGGCACACCGGCTCGCAGCCGATGGCGGCCAGGCGGATGTCGCCGTGAGCGATCTGCAGCCCGGCGATCGAGTGTTGGTCAAGCCGGGCGAGCGCGTGCCCTCCGACGGGAGGATCGTGGAAGGCCGCACCAGCCTGAACGAATCCATGCTCACGGGCGAGTCCAGGCCGGCAGCGCGCGGGCCCGGCGAGCAGGTGATCGGCGGCTCCGTTAACGGCGAGGGTGCCATCACGGTGCTTGTCGCGAAGACCGGAAAGGACACCTATCTGTCCGAGGTTGTCGACATGGTGAGCCGGGCCCAGGCATCGCGCTCCCGCACTCAGGACCTGGCGAACCGGGCGGCGCTGTGGCTCACCCTCATCGCCGTCGGCGCCGGTTCACTGACGCTGGCGGTGTGGATGTTCAGCGACCGCGGGTTGGCCTTCGCGATCGAGCGGATGGTCACGGTGATGGTGATCGCCTGCCCGCATGCGCTCGGGCTCGCGGTGCCGCTGGTGGTGGCGGTGAGCTCGACGCTCGCGGCGAGAAGCGGCCTCCTGATCCGCGATCGCGCCGCCTTCGAGCGGGGACGCGAGTTGCAGGCGGTGGTGTTCGACAAGACCGGCACCTTGACCGAAGGCCGCTTCGGCGTGACCGACGTGGTGCGGCTGGTGGAGGTGAACGAACAAGAGGTGTTGCGGCTTGCGGCGGCGCTCGAATCCCAATCCGAGCATCCCATCGCGCGCGGCATCGTTCACAGGGCGGAGGAGCTGTCGCTCCCGATCGAGCGCGTCACGGATTTTCACAACATCATGGGCGGGGGCGCGCTGGCGCGGATGGGGCAGGATGAGATTGCGGTGGTCGGTCCCGGGTATCTCGATCAGCACGGCATTCAGATCGAGGATCGACGGCTCGTCGGCCTGATGGCTCAGAGCAAGACGGTGGTCTACGTGCTGCGCAACGGCGAGCCGCTCGGGGCCGTCGCGCTGGCCGACGTCGTGCGGCCGGAGTCGCGCGAGGCGGTCGCGAAGCTCAAGGCCATGGGCATCAGATGCATGATGTTGACCGGAGACAACCGCGCCGTTGCAGAGGCGGTCGCCAAGGAGCTGGGTTTAGACGAGTACTTCGCCGAGGTGCCGCCTGAGGGCAAGGCGGACAAGATCCGGGAGGTGAAGTCGCGCAGCCTCACGGTGGCCATGGTCGGGGACGGCGTCAACGATGCCCCGGCATTGGTGGAGTCCGACCTCGGCATCGCAGTGGGCGCCGGCACCAATGTGGCGATCGAATCCGCCGACGTCGTGCTCGTGCGCAGCAACCCGCTGGACGTGGCCGCGATCCTGGGACTGTCGCGCGCCACCTACCGCAAGATGGTGCAAAACCTGTGGTGGGCGACCGGCTACAACGCCGTGGCGATCCCGCTCGCCGCCGGATTGACGGCGGGTCTCGGGTTCTTTCTTTCGCCCGCCGTCGGCGCCGTGTTTATGGCAGCCAGCACGGTCATTGTGGCCGTCAATGCGAAGCTGCTCGAGCGGATCGGTTCGCGCTCGACCGGAAGGAGGTGAAGCATGTGGAGCAATCACGGCGATTGGATGTGGGGCATGGGAGGACTTATGGGCTTGGGCTGGATACTGGTTCTGATCGCCGTCGTGGCGGTCGTCTGGTTGCTGCTGCGCGGACCGCTTGCTGGAGGCACTCAGACCGAGCGTCGCAGCGCCCTGGATATCCTCAAGGAGCGCTACGCGCGCGGCGAGATCGGCCGCGATGAGTTCGAGCAGAAGAAGCGCGATCTCGAGGCTTGACGCCGCGCCACGTCGACGGGCTCGGCTGAGAGAAACCGCGGGCAGGCTGTGTTTGACTTGCGCCTCATTCGTGGCTATTCTGTCCGATATCGGTTGACGATAACGATGGCTGATATTGTCCGCGACGTGTTCATGGCTTTCGTCCGCGTGCATCTGCTGCACCATGCGTCGGAAACGCCGATCTATGGGCTGGCGATGATCGAGGAGC
>DATJVW010000153.1:0-9594 GCA_035501675.1 Burkholderiales bacterium | reverse complement strand
CGATGATGGCTTCGAGGGGAAACTGCAAGAGGATGTCGCGCCGGCGCGCTCCGATCGCCATGCGGATGCCGATCTCGCGGGTGCGCTCTGTGACCGACACCAGCATGATGTTCATGATCCCGATCCCGCCCACCACCAGCGAGACCGAGGCGACAGCGCCCAGCAGCAGCGACATGACCTTGGTGGTCTGGGCCTGGACGTCGGCCACCGCGCTCAGGTTGCGGATATTGAAATCCGGGTCGCCGCCTTCGGGGATGCGATGGCGTTCGCGCAGCAACTCGGTCACGGTGGGCGCGTCTGCGGGTTGTTGCACAGCGCGATGTCGATGGCATCCGCCAGGCGCAGCGGGTCTGGCACCCTGTCCGAGCTGGCGCAGGCGACCGCCGGGCCCTTCCGGAACTGGCTCGGTGCCCCAGGCCGCAGCGCAGCAGTGCCGAACGGGTCGTCCCTGTCCGCCGCGCAGGCGGGGCCGGCCAGCAGCGCCAGCGCCAACAGGGCGAAGCGTGGCGGGCGTGGGGCCTGGAACGGGATGGACGGAGAGTAGGGCACGGGCCTCAAGTGGGGGATGCTCAGCGCTACACCAACCTTACGTTACTCTGACACAGCGCATAAAATACGTTTCGTAACGCTGTGTAACAGCCAACGTGCTTGCAATATCGAATTACCTTGCTCTTCCCACGCCATCCCCAGCGGAGGGTATAAAGGGGCGGGACAGTTGATGAATGCCCAAGATCACATCCTGATCGTCGACGACGACCGCGAGATCCGCACTCTGCTCGCCGACTACCTGCACAAGCACGGCTACCGCGTGAGCGCGGTGGCTGAGGGTAAAGCCTTGTGGAACGTGCTGGACAGCGCGCGTGTCGACCTGGTCATCCTCGACGTGATGCTTCCTGGGGACGACGGCTTCGTGCTGTGTCGGAACATTCGGGCCCGCGGGAATTGGCCCGTGATCATGCTCACCGCCAAGGGCGATGATACGGATCGCATCGTGGGCCTGGAGCTGGGCGCGGACGACTACCTGCCGAAACCCTTTAACCCCCGCGAGCTGTTGGCGCGCATCAAGTCCGTGCTGCGCCGGCACCGTGCCATGCCCGACAATCTCCAGCCCGAACCGGCGGGAGCGCTGCGCTTCGCCGGATGGACCCTGGATTTGACGGGGCGCCACCTGGTCTCGCCGCAGAACGTGGTGGTCGCGCTCTCGGGCGCAGAATTTCGCTTGCTGCGCGTGTTCGTCACGTATCCGAACCGCGTCCTCTCGCGCGATCAGCTCATGGACCTCACTGTCGGGCGCGAGGCCGATCCCTTCGACCGCAGCGTGGATGTCCAGGTCAGCCGCCTGCGCCAACGCCTGGGTGATCATGCGCGCGAGCCCGTCATCATCAAGACCGTGCGGGGAGAGGGCTACGTGCTGGCAGCGAGCGTGGAGTCGGCCTGACCATGAGGGCAAGGATCTTCACTCCATCCAGCCTAAGTGGGCGCGCGCAACGGCGGCCCATCGCGCGGCGGGTGTTCCGCTTCTTGCTTCTCTATTGATCAGCCATGCAACCCCGCTTCGACTCGTTGTTTGCCCGCCTGGTGCTCACCTTCGTGCTGGGCATGACGCTGACCATGTGCGTGACGCTGTTGATCCAGTTTCCCGAACGGGAAGCCAACGTGTTTCGCATCAGCGCGTTGCGCGCCGCGTACCGCGTTGCCGATGTGCTCAAGCTGATGGATCAGCTCCCGGGCGCCGGCCGCGAGCAGCTGGCCGCCATCGCGGCCGGCCGCGGGGTTCACACGACCCTAGGCGTGCCGCCTGGAGACGCTGGTGCGACAGAAGCCGGTTCGAGCGCCGCGGTGTTCCACGACTTCCTGCTTGAGGACCTCGGACGCGACTGGAAGATCGCGCTGGTGGAAGTGTCCCCGGTGCAGTTATCGCCCGACGCCGCGAACGCACAGCCGGTCGACGCCTTCGAGTTCAAAGGCGAGGCCCGCCTGTCGGACGGCAGCTGGGTCGCTTTCACGCTCCAGGAACCGCGCCGCCTCCCGCTCTGGCCGCGCCGCCTGGTCACGAACATGTTCATCATCGTCGGCGTGCTGGCGCTGCTGTCGCTCGTTGCGGTGCGCTGGGTCACGCGGCCGCTGCACCGACTCGCGCAGGCAGCCGAGGCGCTGGGTCGGGACATCGACCGCCCGCCGTTGGCGGAGAGCGGACCGCAGGAGGTTCGGCGCGCGGCGCGCGCGTTCAACGCGATGCAAGAGCGGCTGGCACGCTACATCCGCACGCGGACCGGCATCCTGGCCGCCATGTCGCACGACCTCAAGACACCGATCACGCGGCTGCGCCTACGCGCTGAGCTGCTGGAGCAGCCCGAGATGCACGACAAGTTCGTGCGCGACCTGAGCGACATGGAGAACATGGTCAATGCGACGCTGGGCTACATGAAAGGTCTCGACGACCGCGAGGCGCTTAGGCCGGTCGACATCCGCGCGCTGCTAGACGCGCTCGCGGCCGATGCCGAAGAGCTGGGCCAGCCCGTGCGCGTGCAGGGAGAGCCCGTCGGTTCCTTCCTCGGCAAGCCCGAAGGGCTCAAGCGCTGCCTGCAGAACCTGCTGGACAATGCCTTGCGATACGGCCGCGACGTTGAGCTGCGCATCGAAGACAGCTCCGACGCCCTCACCCTGTACGTGCGCGACCGCGGACCGGGGATTCCGGAGCAGGAGCTGGAGCGCGTGTTCGAACCGTTCTACCGCGTGGAGGCGTCACGCAATCCGAGCACCGGCGGCAGCGGCTTGGGCCTGTCCATTGCGCGCAACCTCGCGCAGTCCATGGGCGGCGATGTCACACTGCGCAATCGCCCAGGCGGAGGCCTCGAGGCGAAGGTGGTGCTACCCCGCGCGGGGACGAGTTTGTCTGCGGCACCGGTCTCTAGTGGGGATAGCCTCCCCCACCCGGGCGCCTCCGCGTTCGACACGCCCCCCACGTGATTGAGGGTTGTGCGCCAACCCGTTGTGCTGCTTAGTTGTGCGGCAAGACGAGATGTCAGGCCCGCGACCCCTTCCCGTTAGGCCGCGGACGCGGCCACCGGCTCGAGCACCTGCAGCGTGGTGCGCATGACGAATGGCCTGACTCGCTCGCGGTAAGCCTTCATGTGAGGCGCGACCAGGTGCGCGTTGAGTTGCTCCAGCCCCGACCACTTTTCCACGATCGTTGCGACGTCCGGACGCATCGGCACCTGAACCGGGATCGACGTCGCCAGATCCACGGCAGCGCCGTACTCGATGCAACCCACTTCCGCTCGAACCTTGGGCACTACCTGGGCGAACTCGTCGAGAAAGCACTGACGCGTGCCGGGTTGAAGTTCGACGGTGGCGATGACGTGGATCATGGGTTTCCTCCGAGTTCGTGTTTCGAGCGATGTAGGTCTTCGGACGTGGCCTCGCGCTTGCCGAAGGGCTTTGTTTCATCGCTTGCCGGAGCGCATCAAGAACGCAAGCGCCACGCTGGCCAGCCCAAAGATGCATGCGACGAGCAGAATCTTCGTGGCCAGCTCTCCGAGCGAATCGCGCGGAATCACGTCGAGCACGACGAGCACGCCCAGCACCGCCAACAGAACGATGGCGATGATCGCAGTGAGCTTGAGAACGCCGGCGAGCCCGGATCGGTTTGCGCCGGCTTGGTCGGGAGCGTCTGTCACGGTTGTCGTCCTCTCGGTGGTGTCGGGGCGCATGGGTCAAGCGACCGGCGCAGTGTACAGCGGAAACGCCCGGGATTTCCGCCGGGTTGACGGCGATAGGCGGCATCGGTGAGTATGACGGCAGCCACGTATGCCGCCCGCTATGTGAGCGTCCCGATGAGCGCACCCGTCCCGCCGGCAGTGCCCGATCCACCGCCGCGCTCCCCGCGCGTGGTGTTCTTCACGCTGGTCGCGCTGCTGCTGGTCGTGCTGGGGCTGGTGTTGGTGGTGTTCCGGCCTTTCTTCATCACGCTGGGGTTGGCCACCGCGCTGACCCTGCTGCTCAAGCCGATGCACCTGCGCCTGACCGGCTGGCTGCGCGGGCGAGACTGGGCAGCGGCGCTGTTGATCGTGTTGGGGCTCACTGTGGTCATTCTCATTCCGGTGTTGGCGATACTCGCCACGATCGCTACTCAGGCGCTCTCGTTCTACGAATGGGTGACGCCGCGCCTGACTACGGTCCAGCTGGAAGAGCTTTGGAGCCAAAATCTTCCATCCCAGCTCGAATGGCTCAAGCAGCTTCCCGATTTTGCCCAGGGCCGGCTGACCGACTTCGTGACGGCCGCGCTGTCCCGCCTGGCCGGGGCGGCCAACAGCCTGATTCAGGGGGCGGTGACGGGGCTGTCCGCGGCGGCGTTCGAGCTCCTGCTCATGTTGATCATGTTGTATTTCTTCCTGCGCGACGGCCCACAATTTCGCGCGCAGATCCGGCGCGTGTCGCCGCTCTCCAAGGCCCAGGCGGACGAAGTGCTCAATCAGGCCGCAGGCACCATGCGCGGCGCGTTGGCCGCGCTGTTGCTGGTGCCCATCATTCAGGGCGTTCTGGCGACGCTAGGCTACGGGCTCCTAGGCGTCCCCAATGCGCTGCTGTGGGGCGGAATCACGACGCTGATCGCCTTCGTGCCGCTGATCGGCACGCCGCTGGTGTGGGTGCCCATCTGCATCTACCTCGCGGTTCAAGGGCAGATCTGGCAGTGCGCGGTGCTGGCCGTGTATTGCTCGATCGTCGTCAGCTCCATCGACAACGTGCTCCGGCCGTGGATCATGCGGGGCTCCACCGACATCCACCCGCTGTGGAGCTTCCTCGCCATCCTTGGGGGATTGATCAGCTTTGGAGCGCTCGGTCTGCTGGTCGGACCGCTGATCGTGTCGCTGGGTGTATCGGCGTTGCGGATCTACGAGATGGATGTGCTGCGCAGCAGGCCGTCCGCAGTCGCGCCAGCGTCGCCGCAGCCGGCGCCCGTTGCTGCGCCGGTGGACCAGGTGCCCACATGAAGGGCTGCGGCTACTGGATTACGCCGAGGCGGCCGTTGTGACTGCCCATGTACCAGAGCCTGCCGCCGGCATCGACGATCATCTTGCGGATGCCCACGTTCTCCGAAGGCAGCCTGATCACGCGCATCTCGCTTGAGGCCGGGTTCAGGCGCACGACCGTATCGGTGTTGATCTCGTTGGCCCACACCACGCCTGCGCCGTCGATGGTCACCGCGTAGGGCCCGCCGTGCGGTCCCGCGGGCATATCGTATTCGCGGATTTTGCTTCCCGTCGCCGGATCGAAATGCAGCAGCTTACCGTTGCCGTACAGCGTGACCCATAGCGTTGCGTCGGGTGCGGCGGCCATCCGCCGCGGCGCGCTGCCCGCGCCGGTGTCGAACTCGCTCATCTTCCCCGTCGCTGGATCCAGCTTGCCGAGCTTGTCCGCGCCCATGCGGCAGAACCACACGTTGCCTTGGGCGTCGAGCGCAATGCCGTAGGGGTTGCCGCTCGACTTGTACTCGGTGATCTTGCCGGTGCGGGTGTCGAGCCGCCCCACGCGCCCGCCCCCTTGCACCGTGAACCAGAGCGTGCCTTTGCCGTCGCTCACTATCGTATGCGGGTCCCCGCCAGAGGGTGCCTTGTGCTCGATCACTTTCCCGGTCTTCGGGTCCAGATGCCCGATGGTTCCGTTGCCGTTGCCCGTGTACCAGACGGTGCCGTCCGCATCCACCAACAGGCCATGCGGATGCGCGCCGCTCGGCAGCTCCCATTCTTTGAAAGTCTGGGTTTGCGGGTCGAAGCGTGCGATCTTGTTTCCATGCATCACGGCGATGTAGATGCTGCCATCGGGTGCCGCGGCGGGGTCGCGCGCGAATTGCGGCGTGGGCACCTTCCATTCCTGCACCTTGCCGGCGAAGTTCGGATTGGCCCCCGGCGTGACGGTGTAGTTGGAACCACCCGCCCACGCGAGGATCGCCGAAGAAAGCGCGGCAACGGTGCACGCGCAACGAAAAGGCACGCTCATGGTGCGCTCCCTCGCTCGGCTAAATCTTGAATACAAGCTTGCGTGCACAGTGTTTCAAGGAGATAACTCACCGGGTCTCACTCGATCTGCGGCCGCGTACGCTTCTTGCAGCTCGCGCTACACGAGGACGGTGCGGCCCGGCCATGAGTCCGTCATGCCACGCATCGCCGGGGAGAGATCATGACTAGCGCAAGCTCAGCCGCGCCCCGCTGGTGGGTGCCCGGCGACTGGAACGCGTTCTTCGGCTTCGGCACCAACATTCTGGTCAATCTGCTCGTATTGACCGGCCTGATGCGCTTCGTTCTGCACATGCCTGACGAGCTCGTGTTCGGACGCATCCTCCCGGCCACCGGGCTGATGCTCTGCCTGAGCACAGTTTACTACGCATGGCTCGCGTACCGCCTCGCCAAGCGTACGGGGCGAGACGACGTATGCGCTCTGCCCTCCGGCGTGAGCGTGCCGCACATGTTCGTGGTGACCTTCGTGATCATGCTGCCGATCACAATCAAGACGGGTGATCCGATCAAAGGCTGGGAAGCGGGGCTGACCTGGGTCTTCATCCAGAGCTTCGTGCTGATGATCGGCGGCTATCTCGGGCCTTATGTCCGCAAAGTCACGCCGCGCGCCGCGTTGCTGGGAACCCTCGCCGGCGTGTCGATCGCCTTCATCTCGATGCGTCCGGCGCTTGAAATGTTCATGACGCCGGTGATCGGGATCGTCTGCTTCGCCATCATCCTGGCGAGCTGGTTCGGCGGCGTGCGCTACTTCCGGGGCATTCCGGCCGGCTTGGTCGCCATTGCCGTGGGCTGCGTCATCGCCTGGGGTTCCACCGCGCTCGGCCTGAACTACGGCGGGATGAGCCTCGAAAAGCTCGGGGCCTCCTTCTCCAGCTTCGGATTCTCCCTCCCGGTGCCGGCCTTCAACCACGTCTTCTCGGGTTTCGAGTTCCTCGGCGTCATCCTGGTGACGGCGATCCCTTTCGGCATCTACGACTTGGTCGAGGCTTTGGACAACGTCGAAAGCGCATCGGTGGCGGGGGACAGCTATCCGACGACACGGGTGCTGACCGCCGACGGCGTCATCAGCCTGATCGGCTGCCTGATGGGCAATCCGTTCATCAACGCCGTCTACATCGGTCATCCGGGCTGGAAAGCGATGGGCGGCCGCATCGGCTATTCGGCCGCCACCGGCGTGGTCGTGATCCTGCTGTGCGTTCTGGGCATCGTCTCGGTCATGATGGCGCTGATCCCGGTCGTCGCGATTTCCCCCATTTTGCTCTACATCGGGATGCTGATTGGCTCTCAGGCGTTCCAGGAGACGCCCAAGAGCCACGCGCCGGCGATCATTCTCGGCCTGGTGCCGCATGTGGCCGCCTGGGGCAAGCTGCAGATCGACAACGCTTTGGGCGCCGCTGGCACCAGTGCGGCGGCGATCGGGTTCGACAAGCTCGGGCAGGTCGGCATCCTCTACAAGGGCCTCGCTGTGATGGGCGGTGGCGCCATCCTCGGCGGGCTGATGTTGTGCGCGATCGCCGTGTTCGTGATCGAACGCGAGTTCACGAAAGCCGCCGTATTCTCGCTGGTGGGAGCGGCCTTGACGTTCTTCGGCTTTATTCACGGCGAGGCGATCGGCGTGGGTCAGTCGCCGCTGGTCGCGATCAGCTATCTGGGCGTGGCCGCGATGCTGTTCGGGTGCGCGAAGTATGCGGCCGTAGCACCGAAGCCGGCACAAATGGCGGGACACGAACAGGTGCACGCGGTGCCAGGTTCCGCCGGTTGAGGGACGCCACATGGTTCGCAAGTCGATGGCCGCCGAGCCCTACGAGCTGGAGTTCGATCCGGCCACCACCGCCCTGCTGATCATCGACATGCAGCGCGACTTCGTGATGCCGGGCGGCTTCGGCGAGGCGCTGGGCAACGACGTCACACCGCTGCAGGCAACGATCGCCCCGACCCGGGCGGTGCTCGAAGCGGCGCGCAAGATGGGCATGCTGGTGATCCATACGCGGGAAGGGCACCGCGCCGACCTGAGCGACTGTCCGCCCACCAAGCTGGTCCGGGGTCGAGGCAAGACGCGCATCGGCGACCCGGGGCCGATGGGGCGGATACTCGTGCGGGGCGAAGTCGGGCACGATATCGTGCCGGAGCTCTACCCCAAGCCGGGTGAAATCGTCGTCGACAAGCCGGGCAAGGGCGCCTTCTTCGCCACCGACTTGGAGCTGATCCTGCATGACCGTGGCATCAAGACGTTGATCGTGTGCGGCGTGACGACGGAGGTCTGCGTCAATACCACCGTGCGCGAGGCCAACGACCGCGGCTACGAATGCGCGGTGCTGTCCGATTGCGTGGGCTCCTATTTCCCCGAGTTCCAGAAGGCCGCCCTGGCGATGATCAAGGCCCAGGGCGGCATCTTCGGCTGGGTGTCCGATTCGAAGCGCGCGATCGCGGCGCTGTCGGCCGCGTAGCATTCCTTGCCGTCATTCCGCTGCGAGCCGGGATCCAGGACAGTTGACTCGCCTGAATTCCGGCTCGCGCTGCGCTTGGCCGGAATGACGGCGCCACGCAACGCTCTCCTGCTCTGAAAATCCCCTGTGTTTGGTACGCGTGGGTTGTCTGAACTGCCGCGAGATGTTTCAATCTCGCCATTCAACGGCTGGCGGCGAGCGCATGGAAAGCTACATCGTCGATTGGCTGAACCTCGGGATACGCTGGTTGCATCTCGTCGCTGGGATTGCCTGGATCGGCGCTTCGCTCTATTTCGTATGGCTCGACAACCACTTGGTCACGCCGCGAGACCCGCGCGCCCGGGAGCGTGGCGTACACGGCGAGGTGTGGTCCGTGCACGGCGGCGGCTTCTACCGTGCCCAGAAGTATCTGCTCGGGCCGAAGGGGGAGCCGCTCACCGACAACCTCCACTGGTTCAAGTGGGAGGCTTACGTCACTTGGCTGTCCGGGATGGCGCTGCTCGCCCTCATCTACTGGTGGGGCGCGAGCGCCTATCTCATCGATCGCTCCGTGCTGGACCTGTCGGTCCCTGCGGCTATCGCGACCTCCGCGGGGTCCCTCGTCCTCGGCTGGGTGGTCTACGACGCTCTATGCCGCCTCGTGAAAAACGAGTCGACGCTGGGCGTGATCCTGTATGCGCTGACCGTTTTCGCGGCTTGGGCCTACGGCCATGTGTTCGGCGCGCGCGCAGCGTATCTCCATGTCGGGGCGCTCATCGGAACGATCATGGTCTGGAACGTGTACTTTCACATCATCCCCGGACAACGGCGGATGGTGGACGCCATTCGCGCCGGCCGCGAGCCGGATCCGCGCTATGGAATCATCGGGAAGCAGCGCAGCGTGCACAACACGTACTTCACGCTGCCGGTCCTGTTCATCATGATCAGCAACCACTTCCCGATGACTTTCGGACACCCGCATGCATGGGCGGTGCTGGCGGCGATCATGCTGGCCGGCGCGCTGATCCGCCAATTCTTCGTGCTGCGCCACCAGGGCAAGGTCATATGGGCACTGCCTGCGGTCGGCGCGGTGCTGCTGCTCTGTGTCGCGGTCTCGCTGGCGCCCGCGACGCAATCGAACGCGACCGCGT
>DATJVW010000152.1:0-2991 GCA_035501675.1 Burkholderiales bacterium | reverse complement strand
TTGTGGCTTTCCGATGCCTACTTCGTCGGTGTGGCGCCGTATGTTCAGGCCTTGCGCGCGGCGGCGATGGATGGCGTGGATGTACGCCTGCTCGTCCCCGGCTCCAGCGACATTCCCGTGCTCGCGCGTCTCAGCCGCTCCGGCTATCGGCCCCTGTTGGAGGCGGGTGTGCGCATCTTCGAGTGGAACGGTCCTATGATGCATGCGAAGACCGCGGTGGCCGATTGCCGCTGGGCGCGAGTCGGCTCATCGAACCTGAACATCTCGAGCTGGATCGGGAACTACGAGCTGGACGTAGCGGTGGACAACGAGCCCTTCGCCCGCCAGATGGAGGAAATGTACCTGCAGGACCTGGAGCGCACGACCGAGATCGTGCTCAATCCGCACAACCGCGTGCGCCCCAGCGCGCCTGCGCCTCTTGTCGAACGGCGGCGCACTCTGCGCGGCCGCGGCAGTGCGAGCCGCGCCGCCGCCAGCGCGCTGCGTATCGGCAACACGGTGAGCGCCGCGCTGACCAATCGGCGCGTCCTCGGGCCGGCAGAAGCGGGTGTGATGGCCAAGATGGGAATCGTGCTGCTGGTGCTCGCGGTGCTGGGCGTGATTTGGCCGGAGGCCGTGGCGATCCCGGTGGGACTGATCGCCGGCTGGATCGGGCTCGCATTGCTGGTGAAGGCACGCCGGCTCCGTCGGGGCGAATCGGAAGAGCACGAAGACGGCGGCGCGGGAGACGCGGGGCCGCCATGAGCCGCGCTGCTCGAGAGGTTGTCACGCGTCTTGCACGCCTCTCCCCTGCGCTGCTGCTCTGCGCCTCCGCGTGGGCTGACGAACCGATCGCACCTCCTCCGCTCGACGAACAGTCCCCCGCTGTGGTCGAGGCCACTCATATAGGCATCGCCCTCGGCGCGGCCCAGCGCTGCGGCATGGCGGCGCAAGACCTGGCAACGATGAGAAAACTCGCGCTCGAGCGGCTGCAGACGCTGACCCCGGACAAGGCAGCGCTCGAGCAGGTCACCGGCGTGATGCAGGAATCGGAACGCTACGGCGCGACCGAGATGCAAAAGCCGGCGGGCGGGTGCACGGCGTTGCTGATGGTGACCTCGAGTGTCCTCGGAAGGCTGGCCTATGTCGTGGCGCACGCCGAACTGGACGTGCCTGACCTGCGCAGAGCCTCGCCGCTCGAGAACTTCGGCGCCTGGGCCGGTCAGCTCGCGGTCATGGCTTCCCATTGCGGGGCAGCGGACCGACTCGTGAACAAGGCGGCCACCCTGTCCACACAATACATTGCCCGGCAGGCCCCGAACCAGCGCGTGCGGATGCGGGCGGACGCCGAGCTGTCCTCGATGATGATGCAAGCGGAGTTCGAGGATTGGGGTGACCGAGCCAAGTGCACCGAGATCCTCACGACCTTCGGGCGCTTCCTCGGCAACCTGGAGTCGCGGTTGCAGAATTGAGGGCCCGCACAACCCCCCGCCTCCCAAGGAAGAGGCAGGCGGCCGTCCGCGGCCGGATGGCTCACTGTGCTATAGTCTGGCTCGCTGCGGAGAGATGACCGAGTGGCCGAAGGTGGCGCCCTGCTAAGGCGTTATACGGGCTTAAACCTGTATCGAGGGTTCGAATCCCTCTCTCTCCGCCAGTCTAAGTCATTGTCACGAAACACAAATCAGGTGGTCTGCCGAGTCGCTAGTGGCAAATTCCATGGCCGCGCTGATCTTTGCCACGTCCGTGTCGGTCGAGCCTGCTAGCCATTTGGCATAAGCCTTCAACATCACGGCTGCGCTGTGGCCGTGGTTCTGCGCCACCCATAGAAGGTTCGTCCCGATCATCAGATTCCAGGTGACGCTTGTGTGCCGCATCTGGTACGGCTCGCGGTAGCGGACGCCCAACTTCTTATGCGCGAACACCCACCGCTTCCACGGAATCTGGAGGTCATGGTAGGGCTCACCGGTATCGTCGCCGAACACGTGTTCGGCCTTCAGACCGGTCAATGCACGCTGGCGCTTCAGGACCGCGATGGCGCGAGGGCATAGCTCAACGTCGCGGACCACGGAGGTCTTGGTCGTGTCCTTGTCGTTGCCCATCACTCGTGCCTTGTCGATTCGGATGGTGCCCTTCTCCAGGTCAACGTCTGACCACTGGAGCGCGATTAGTTCGGAGGGCCGGGCACCGGCGAAGAAGCCAAATTCGACATAGTTGGCGTCGAAGTCACCCCATAGTTGCCGAACTCCCTATCGCCATTAACGCGTCATCACGACTTCGCATGAACTGCGGCTTGGCCGCGCCTTCCCGCTGTCACAAGGCGCCGGCGTCCATCCTCCGGCTAAGCCACGGCTAACCCCGGGGACTCGTCTGTTGCGTTTACCGGGTAAAATTGCTGAGCTATGCTGACTGGAACTCAGCTCCCCATTACCGGCGACGACGAGAACCTTTGCCCGTGAAAAGCTAAGACTATGTCGCACACCGCCTCCATTCGGTCCTACCAACACAACCACGATTTTCTCGGAGAGCATCACGGCCGAAACGAGTGCCGGACCTGGTGGGTGGTCGGGCTCACTGCCGCCATGATGGTGGTCGAAATCGCGGCCGGACTGCTCTTCGGGTCGATGGCGTTGCTCGCCGACGGCATTCACATGTCCACGCACGCAGGCGCGCTGGCCATCGCCGGCTTCGCATACTGGTTTGCTCGCCGCCACGTGCTCGACCGGCGATTCGCGTTTGGTACCGGCAAGGTGGGCGACCTCGCGGGCTTTTCGAGTGCGCTGATCCTGGCCGTTATCGCGTTGTTCATCGGCGTTGCCTCCCTGGAGCGCCTCGCGCATCCTGTCCCCATCGCTTTCGCGGAGGCGATCGCAGTGGCCTTCGTCGGACTGCTCGTGAATCTGGCCAGCGCATGGATCCTGATGGAGACGCACTCACACGACCGCCAGGTCGAGGCCGGTGATGAGCATGGCGATCACCGTCAGCAGCACGCTGACCACAACCTCCGCTCGGCCT
>DATJVW010000151.1:0-9300 GCA_035501675.1 Burkholderiales bacterium | reverse complement strand
CGCCGAACCTGCCCTGCTCGATGACCGCGACTTTCATGCCGGCGCCGGACAGCCGCGCTGCCAGAGGAGGACCGGACTGGCCGGTACCGATGACGATGGCGTCGAAGGAGGCATTCATGCCTGCATCAGGGCGCCCCCGCCTCAGTGAAGAGCAGCAACGTGGATTCGCCCTCGTTCTCGAGCTGGAGCGCGTGCTTCTGCAGGATCGCCCGGTCGGTCTTCGGCAGCGCTTCCAGATAGGCGCGCTCCTTTTCCATCAGCTCGGGCGGGCCGGCCTTGCGCGTGGTGATGAAACCGGGCCCCGGCCAGCTCAATTTGCCGTCCCGGCTGAAGGAGTAGGCGCCATTGAAGCGGTTCACCGAACCGTAGCCCGTAACCCTTCCATCCGCGCCAAAGACGAGCGTCATATTGGCCTGCATATCCATCACCGCTTGGCTGCCGTCCGTGCTGATCGACTTCAAGGCCCACTGCCGCGTCTGGAGTTTGGCTGCGTTTTCACTGGTGACGAGGGCGGGCGGGTCGTTTCCCGACCCCATGCAACCCAGCAGCGATGCAGCCGGCAACAGCACCATCCAAGTCAATCCTTTCATCCGGTTCCTCATGAGTGTGACGAGTGCCGATCCAATCCGCGACAGGCGGAGTCGGAGCCTAGGGTATTCGATCTAGGGCAGCTCGTGGTCATCGCGCGATTTATCCAAGTCACATGCCTCCGCCAGCAGCTCGTACGAGCGCATGCGGCTAGGGTAATCCCCGGTGATCGTAATCACCATCACTTCGTCGGCCTGGAACTGTTCCTGGAGCTGCTGCAGCCGAGTTTTGACCTCCTCCGGTGTTCCGAGCACGGCGCGGGCGCGCTCTCTCGCGATGAGCGCGCGCTCGGCCTCGCTGTAGGGCCGTGCCAGCGCTTCATCGGTCGTCGCGACGGCCTCTTCCTGGCCACGAGCCATCTGCAGCCGGCGCAGGTCGATGCTCGCTGCCAGGCGTTCGGCCTGCGCGTGCGTGGAGGCGCAAAGCGCGAACACCGCCACCATGCAATAGGGCTTCGATTGACGGTAGGAGGGGCGAAAGTCGCTGCGATAAGCGCGCGTCACTGCCGGACCGCCGTGAGCGCTGATGAAGTGGGCGAACGAGAAGGAGAGCCCCAAATATGCCGCCAGAGAGCCGCTGTAGTCGGACGAGCCCAGCAGCCACACCTGGGGCGAGGTGGGCCCGGATGGCATGGCCTTTACAGCGTGGAACGGGTAGTCCGGCGGCAGCGCGTCGTCCAGGTAGCCTATCGTTTCCTGCACGTGGGTGGGGAAGCGGTCCTCGCTCGCGAGGGAATCGGCGTTCATAGCCCTGGCGGTGAGCGGACTGCCTCCCGGTGCGCGCCCGATGCCCAGGTCGATGCGCCCCGGGAACAGGGCCTCGTACATGCGGAATACTTCGGCTACTTTGAGGGGGCTGTAGTAGGGAAGCAGCACGCCGCCCGTGCCGACGCGGATCTCCTTGGTGTGAGCGGCAACCTGGCCCAGGAGGATCTCGGGACAGGGATCGGCCAAGCCCCGCATCGCATGGTGCTCGGCCAGCCAGTAGCGATGGTAGCCCATGCGCTCTGCGGCGCGCGCGAGCTCCAGCGTGGCGTGGATGGCCTCCGCGGGCGAATGGCCACTGATGATGGGAGACTGGTCGAGGATGGACAGGCGCATGGCTCATGAGCACGATTGAGACGGGCACCGCCGCCGTCTGCGCCCGCTTGTGGGAAGTTTACGCTGGCGCGGCGGGCCGCGGCGACCGGTACACGAGGCCTCCCGCGCGGGGCGGCCATGGGATTAAACTAGTCGACTGAGCAGGGTGCGCTTCGGCCCCGCTCCGGTTCGAGGCCCCCATTTCACGCACGGGCTCAAAGTGACACGCACATCGGCTTCACGCTTGACGACGCGTTCCGCGGTAGTGTGCCTGGCCGCGCTCGCACTTCTTGCCTTCTCGCACGTCGCCGGCGCACAGGACAGCGCTGGCCAGGAAACCCCCGGACAGGAGGCCGGCGGCGCCGCCAGTGTCGAGTTCACGCCCGCGGAGCGGGCCTGGCTGGCTGCGCATCCGGTCATCCGGGTGGGTGCCGAAACCAACTACGCACCCTACGAATTTCAGGACAGCAGGGGGCATTTTGCCGGCGTGGTCGCCGACTACATGGAGATCCTCAAACGGCGGCTCGGCGTCCGCTTCCAGGTCCAGCAGATGGCGGACTTCACCGCGGTGGAAAACCGGCTGCAGAAACGGGAAGTGGACGTTGTTCTGGCGCTGGCGCCCACCGCCGAGCGGGAGGAGTTCCTTCTGTTCACGAAACCTTACCTGCACTACGTGAACGTGATCGTCACCCGCGACGACTTCGGCTTCGTCACCGGGCTGCGGGACCTGTCGCTGGAGCGCGTCGGGGTCGTCACCGGGCACTCGTCGCAACAGTTGATTTCCCGCGCCTATCCCAACTCCAACGTGACCGCCTACCCGGACCTGCTCGATGGGCTGATGGCGGTGTCCACCGGCAAGGCCGATGGCCTGGTGGACGACATTTTCCCGATCGTGTTCAACATCAGATACCACCAGATCAGCAACCTCAAGATCGCGACCCCGCTCGAGAAGGTCCTGCAGCCCAAGGGTTTCTCCGTCGCCGTGCGCAAAGACTGGCCGCAGCTGGTGGGCATCCTCGACAAGGTGCTCAGCAACATCAGCCACGAGGAGGAGCGGGAGATTTCGCAGAAGTGGCTATCGGTCCGCTACGAAAGCAAAGTGGACTACCGCGCCATCTGGACGTCGTTGGCCGTGTTCTCCGCGATTTTGCTGGCGGCGGTGCTGTGGATTACCGTGCTCAACAAGCAGCGCAAGGCGCTTCTGGCGGCGCGCGCGGAAGCGGAGGCGGCGAACCGAGCCAAGGACCAGTTTCTGGCCAGCATGAGCCATGAGCTTCGCACGCCGCTGCACGCCATTCTGGGCTACGCCGACCTGATGCGCGAGGGCGCGTTGACCGAGCCCGCGCGCGAGGACGCGCTGGCGACGATCGCAGGCAGCGGTCGCCACCTGTTGTCTGTGATCAACGATCTGCTGGATCTCTCGCGCATCCGCTCCGGGCATCTGGAACTGAATCCGACCACGGTTCCGTTGCCGGGATTGCTGGAGGAGATCGCCGCGATGGTGCGGGTCGATGCTCAGAAGAAGGGGCTGATCTTCGTCCTGGACGCCGCGCAAGACCTTCCGGCACTGGTGCAGGCGGACGACAAGCGTATCCGGCAGATCCTGCTAAACCTGCTGGGCAACGCAATCAAGTTCACCGATGCCGGGCGGGTGATCCTGAGCGTGCAGGCCATCCCGGCAGGCGACGACCGGATCGAGTTGCGCGTGAGCGTCGAGGACACCGGCATGGGGATCGCCCCGGAGGACAAGACTCGCATCTTCGCGCCTTTCGAGCAGACCGAGCAGGGCCGCAGGCGCGAGGCCGGCGTGGGGCTGGGCCTTGCGATCAGCCAGGAGCTCGCGCACCGGATGGGCGGAGTCATCGACGTGGACAGCCAGCCTGGCTCGGGCAGCCGGTTTCGCTTCAGCGTTGTGCTGCCGGTGGTCCACCAAGAGGCCGCCGCCGCCCCTGCGCGCATGCGCATCGCGGGCTACGAGGGCAAGCGCCGCTCCGTTCTGGTGGCGGACGATCAAGAGGAGAATCGCCAGTTGCTGCGGCGTATGTTGGAGTCATTGGGCTTCGACGTCGTGCTCGCGGGGGACGGCCCCGAGGCGATCTCGGCCGCACGCGAGCGCTGCCCGGACCTCATCGTGATGGACCTGCGCATGCCCGGAACGAACGGCTTCCAAGCGGCGCACATCATCCGGTCTTCGCCCGGCCTGGAGGGGGTCCCGCTGATGGCTGCCTCCGCCAGCACGGCGGACCTCGAACACGCCGAGGCCGATCCGGAAACGTTCGCCTCGTGCCTGCGCAAGCCGTTCCAGACCAGCGACCTGATTGAGGCGATCGAGCGCAGCCTTCATCTGCAGTGGCGCTACGTCCGTGCGGACAGCGCCGCGGCGGCTCAGGAGGAGCGGCCGCAGGGCCGGCTCGTCGCTCCGCCGAAGGACGTGCTGACGGCATTGCTCGAGTTCGCCCGCCTGGGCAAACTCGTGCGCGTGGAGCAGATCGCGCTCGAGCTGGAACGCGAGGACGCGCTGCGCCCGTTCGCCCGCCGCGTGTACGGCTTGGCGCGTCGTCTCGACGAGGAGCAGCTGGTCGCCCTGTTGGAGCAGTATCTGGGAGCGCATCGCGATGCCGTCACCGAGTGAACCGAACGGCACCACACTGCTGATCGTCGACGATAAACCCCAGAACCTGCGCCTGATCTCGGACTTCCTGGCCGAGCACGGTTTCGACTTGATGCTGACCCGCAGCGGAGCGCAGGCGCTCGACAAGGCGCGGCTGGCGACGCCCGACCTAGTGCTGCTCGACGTGCGCATGCCGGAAATGGACGGTTTCGAGGTCTGCCGCCGGCTCAAGGGCGACCCGCGCACGGCGAACGTCCCTGTCATCTTCATGACCGCGGTGGACGATACCGCGCACAAGGTCGAGGGATTCGTCCTCGGGGCCGTCGACTACATCACCAAGCCCATTCAGCGCGAGGAGTTGCTGGCGCGCATCCAGAATCACCTTCAGCTGCATCGGCTGCAAAAGGAGCTGGTCTCGAAGAGCCAGGACCTGGCGCTGAAAAATGCCGAGCTGGAGGCTTACGGTCACACTATTGCCCACAGCCTCAAGACACCGCTCGCTGCAGCGAACCGCTTCCTCGACATCCTTTACAAGTTCAAGGCCGACAACCTGTCCGACGAGCAACGCCACCTGCTGCAACAGACGGGTGATGCGCTGGCGATGACCGGGGAGGTGGTCGATGCTCTGCTCCTGCTCTCGACCGTGGCGCAGCAGAGCGTGGAGGCACAGCCGCTGGACATGGCGCGCCTCGTAGGCCAGGCGCTGAGCCAGCTCAGCGATCTTCAGGCGCGCACCAAGGCCAGCGTGCACCTACCCAAAGCGTGGCCTCGAGCATCCGGCTATGCGCCCTGGGTGGGGGAGGTGTGGGTGAACCTGTTGAGCAATGCGCTCAAGTACGCCGGCTCACCACCGCGGCTCGAACTGGGTGGTGCGCCGGACGGCTCGCAGGTGTGCTTCTGGGTGAGCGACAACGGCGAACCGCTCTCGGAAGAGGAGCGCAAGCGCGTGTTCCTCCCGTTCACCCGCTTGCACCAAGAGCGCGCGACAGGACACGGCCTGGGCCTTGCCACCGTGCAGCGCATCGTCTCGAAACTGGGTGGCATGGTCTGGGCCGCTCCGGCCGCCGGTGGCGGCAACGAGTTCGGTTTCACGCTGCCGGCCGCGCCGGGTGTGGCGCAAAAGTGACGGCGCAGTGCCGTGTGCGCCCCGTCCCGCGCGGCACGTTCACCGGAGCGGGCCGCACGGGACGCGAGCGGTCGGAGCCGCGATGAAGATCCTGCATGCCGACGACCATCCGATGTTCAGGGAAGGACTGCGCTTCTTCCTCAAGCTCCTGGATGCACAGGTGGTGGTGCTGGAGGCGAGCAACGTCCAAGGGGCATTGGACAAGCTCGCGCTGGAAGGGCCGGTCGACCTGCTGGTGCTCGACTTGCAGATGCCGGGAACGAGCGAGCTCGACGGGTTCTTTGCTATCCGGCGGCGCTATCCGGGCCTGCCGATCGTCATCGTCTCCGGCCTCAACGATCCTCGCACGATCCGGGCGCTCCTGGACGGCGGTGCCCGCGGCTACATTCCGAAGCTCGCCAGCAGCGAGCAACTGATGGACGCGCTGCGGCGCGTTCTGCGCGGCGAGGTCTACCTGCCGGACGCGCTGTTCATCCCGGACTCGCAAGCCGCGGCGAGCGACGAGAACGCGCCGCTGACGGCCAGGCAGCTGGAGATTCTTCCGCTGCTGGCCGAGGGGATGCCCAACAAACAGATCGCCGACGCGCTGAGCGTGACGGTCGGAACTGTGAAGCAGCACCTAAAGGATTTGTTCAGGCGACTCAACGCGCGCAACCGGATGCAGGCGGTGAAGGAGGCGCGGCGCCTGGGGCTTCTGCGCAAGTAGCGGAATCGGCCCGTCAAAAAAAAAGAGAAGGCAGGGAAACCTGCCTTCTCTCATTTCCTTGAGAACTCAGCCTGGATTTGGCTCAGTTCTGCGGGGTGGTCGTGGTGGTGGGCTTCTTGGCCTTCTTCTTGGACTTCGACTTCGTGCTGGTGTCGTCGGCAGCACGACCTTGCTTCGGCTTGTTGGGCGCGGTCACGGTGCTGCCTTCATCGACTGCGCGACCTACCTTTTGCTTGTTGGGCGCGGTCACCGGGGCCGCGCTCTCGTCGAGCGCGCGACCGGCCGGCTTGGCCTTGTTGGGCGCAGTCACGGCGGGCGTGGCCGCACCACCTTCGTCGATTGCGCGACCGGCTGGCTTCGGCTTGTTGGGGGCCGTCACTGCATCCTGGGCAAACGCCGGGAGCGAGAATCCAACCACACCGGCTACTGCTAGCGCTGAAATCAATGCACGCATGAAAGTTTCTCCTGTTTGAGGTTCCACCGCCGCCTGCCGGGGTATCCTAACGCGGTCATCGCTGTTTTCCCCTCTCACGATGCCGGGAAGAGGCGGGCTTCCGGGGAGAATCATCTCAAGGGAGGGCGAGGAAGGGAATTCCACATCGGGACAGCCCGCTATCACTTTGGTTATAGCCCCTTGGTCTCTGGGCACCCCCACCCACGGGGCCGTGGCGGGGCCTCGCTACCGCCCGGGCCGCGCCGGTCATGGATTGTCGTAGTACGCATACCCCTTCAGCGGCACCTTGGACTCCTCCTCCCGCTTGAGGTCCTCCAGCGCCTCCGGCTTGTCCCACCAAGTGGCGCGAGCGGCCTTCTGCTTGTCGGCGACCGCGGGGTTCCTGGCCAGGAATTCACGGATGAATTTGGTGAGATCGGACTCGTAACCCGTTTTTTTCATGCGATTTCGCTGCGAAGGCGGGAAAGTTGGCGTGGTTATTCTACGTCACTCCCGTGTCCGGTATTGAAAATCTGCGCACGGACCCCACCTCCACGCGATGGTGCGATGTCGATTCGCGTTGCGGTCCCGCAGTAGAGCTGCAGCGAAGGAAAGCCTGGCCCAGGCTGCGGTCGTCATCCACCGTTGATCGCGGCATCGCCTACGCCATGTCTCCCGCCTCACCCGATCCGAAGTCCATCGAAGCCCCGCTGGCGTCGCGCGCCCCGCGCACGACTACGGTTCACGGCCGCACGCTGACCGACGACTACGGCTGGCTGCGCGACAAAGACGATCCGCGGGTGCGTGCGTATCTGGAGGCTGAGAACGCCCATACCCGGGCGGTGATGCAGTCGACCGAGGCGTTCCAGGAATCGCTGTATCGGGAAATGCTTGCCCGTATCAAAGAAACCGACATGGGCGTACCCTACCGCTACGGTGACTACGACTACTACAGTCGAACCGAGGCGGGCAAGGATTATCCGATTTACTGCCGCCGGCGTCGCATCGAGGGAGCGGCCGAGCAGATCATCCTGGAGATGAATGCGCTTGCCGAGGGGCACGAGTTCTTTTCGCTCGGCGCGTTCTCGGTCAGTCCCGACGCCAATTTTCTGGCCTATTCCACGGACGTCACCGGCTTCCGAGAGTTCACGCTGTTCGTAAAAGATCTGCGCAGCGGCGAACTGCTGCCTGAGCGCATCGAGAAGACGCGCTCGGTGGCCTGGGCGAACGACAGCGCCACCCTGTTCTACGTAAAGGAAGATGCCGCCAAGCGGGCCTGGCGTTTGTATCGTCACACGCTGGGCGGCGCGGAGGATGTGCTGGTGTTCGAGGAACGCGACGTGCGCTTCAGCATGGGAGTGCAGCGCTCGCGCAGCCGCGGCTGGATCTTCCTTGGCTCGCACAGCGCCACCACCTCCGAGGTGCACTGCATCCCGGCGGACCAGCCCGCGGTCGCGCCGCGCGTGATCGCTGCGCGTACGCCCGAGCGCGAGTACCAGGTCGACCATCGCGGCGAGCTGTTCTACATCGTGACTAACGATAAGGGACGCAACTTCCGGCTGGTGACCGCGCCGGTTGCCGATCCGCGGACGGAGAACTGGACCGAAGTCATCGCGCACCGTGAGGACGTGATGCTGGAGGACGTGGAGTTATTTTCGCGCCACTGGGTGGTGCACGAGCGCGCGGGCGGGTTTCCGCGGCTGCGCGTCGCGAGCTTCGATTCCGGCGAGTCGCACCCGATCGAGCTCCCCGAGCCCGTCTATTCCGTCTGGGGCACCGGCAACGCCGAGTTCGATACCGACACTTTTCGCTTCGCCTACGAGTCGCTGGTGACGCCCGACTCGGTGTTCGACTACGACATGAAGACGCGAAGCCGCAAGCTCCTCAAGCAGGAGGAGGTGCTCGGCGGCTACGATCCCGCGCGCTACAACTCGGAGCTGCTGTACGCCGCCGGCCAGGACGGCACGCAGCTGCCGATTTCCATGGTCTATCGAAAGGACTTGCGCACATCCGGGCCTCAGCCCTTAGTGCTGAGCGGCTATGGAGCCTATGGCTACGCCTCGGACGTGCACTTCAGTTCGACCCGTCTGTCGCTGCTCGATCGCGGCGTGATCTTTGCCATCGGGCACGTGCGCGGCGGGGGCGAGATGGGAAAGCGCTGGCACGATCAGGGGCGCATGCTGAACAAGCAGAATACCTTCACCGACTTCATCGCGGTTGCGCAGCACTTGATCGCGGCCGGCTACACCGGGCGCGACCGCCTCGTGATCGAGGGCGGCAGCGCTGGGGGCCTGTTGATGGGCGCCGTGGTCAACCTGCGTCCGGACCTGTTCAAAGCGGTCGTGGCCGAGGTGCCGTTCGTCGATGTCATCAATACGATGCTCGACGCCAGCCTTCCGTTGACTACGGGCGAGTATGAGGAGTGGGGCGACCCGCAGGAGCGCGAGCACTTCGAATACATGCTGTCCTACTCGCCCTACGACAACATCGAGGCCAAGGCTTACCCGGCGATGCTGGTGGAGACCTCGCTCAACGACAGCCAGGTGATGTATTGGGAGCCGGCCAAGTACGTGGCCAAGCTGCGTGCCACCAAGACGGACCGCAATCCCGTGCTGCTGAAGACCAACATGGGTGCGGGCCACGGCGGTGCTTCGGGACGCTACGATTACCTGCGTGAGATCGCTTTCACCTATACATTCATCCTTTGGCAGCTCGGCCTGGCGCCCTAGGTCGACCAGCCGGGCGCGCACCTAGTTC
>DATJVW010000150.1:0-2573 GCA_035501675.1 Burkholderiales bacterium | reverse complement strand
ACCGGAATGACTGTGGTTCAGTTCGTAGTCTTGGCGATGCAACAATTCGCACAAACAGAACTTATATTAAGCTGGACTTTGGCGCTTTTGGGGAGGTCAAGCGGCGTAGGACATCAGCTCTGCCAGACGCTGCTCCAAGGGCCTGGGATTTTCAGCGGTTCGTGCGCGTGCGCGCCAAGTTGGATAATCGTCCCGCCATAGGATCGGGCTCATCGCCTCCTCCGCCCACAGCACCCGTCTGACAGCAGCGAGACAGTCCGCGAACGTCGGATCCGGCTTGCGGTACCAGGCCGCGCCGAGCACCGCGAGCGTACCGGTCCTTTCGGCCTGATTGGCCGCCCACAGCGTCACCAGCGAGAACAGACCGAGCAGCAACGGCGTGGTCCGGTGGATGGCCCGATCCGACCACTGCCGTTGGGTCTCGAAGCCGAGATGGCGCCGGGTTTCTTGGAAGGTGGGCTCGACCGCCCAGCGCCTCGCATACCATGTCAGGATCTGCAGCGCTGACTGCGCGGGATCGGAGCAGACGAACACGCGCGTCTCGGCGCGCCCAATCGGGTCCCGGGTCAGCACCCAGCGCACCGGCATGGTCTTGCCGTGCGCGCTCCACAGCGCCGTGCCGGTCGCGACATCGACCGCCCGCTCCGTCCTGCCGTCCTTCGTCCGCCATCCCGGGATGGTCATGCGCACCCACTCGGTGGCGTTCCGCACCGCCCGCGTCCGCGGCGTCAGCTGGCGGGTGCCGCGCACACGCGGCCGGCCTTTCTGGCCGTTCTTGCGCGGCGGGGGCGGGTTGAAGAAGCGTGCGTCCAGGCGGCAGCGCGCCACGCACACCGCGCGCTCTCGCAGCGCCCAGAACACGTCGAGGCTGGCGTAGGCGCCGTCTGCCACCATCACCAGCCGTCGGCCCGGACACCAGCGGGCGACCAGCCGCATGGCCCAGGCAGCCTTCTCCGGCAGTGTCTGGTGTCGCCGCTGTCGCCTGGTATCAACCTGCTCTGAGCGGCTCAGGATCGTCAGGAACGGCAGCCCCCATGTGCGTCTGGCAAAACCGGGCCTGACCACCACCTGCAACGACAGCCACCGCAAGCCCTCGGTCTTGACGAAGAAGCCGCGGCTCGAGCGCACGGCATCGCGCCAGATCCCCGTGTCGCGGATCCTGGCGCCGCGGCGCCGTTCGACGGAGTCATCAACGGCAATGACCAACGGCTCGTCATCCGGTACGAACGCCTTCTGCAGCAGGCCAAGCAGGATCTTCGCCCCGTGCAGGCCCGACCACTGCGCGCACGAGAGGAACCGATGGAACCGGCTGAACCCCTTGTCCGCGGCGCCGTCCACCGCCCGCAGGGCGGCGCACACCGTCCGTCGGTTGAGGCACAGCAACGCTCCACTCGTCAGCGCCACCGCGTTCAGCCATGAGGGCCGCGTAAACATCGCCGCGAACGGCAACAGCCACAGCTCCATTGCCCGGATGCCGCCGGATGCATCAACCTTCGCCATGAGCCACTCCCCCAAAAGGCCATACCGCGCCTCGTCTTGAGGGAAAGGAGGGAAGATGGCCGGGTTGCCACAGGGACCACTTCGCCGCCTACTCTCTCGGCTGCCGTCGCGTCTGCTCGCCCGACAACCTCCGGTCAGCCCGATGTCGCCGCCAGGGCGGCCGCCGGTGACCCGTGCCGCGATCTTGTCCCGCTATCGTCACCTGCGCCAGATCAGCAAGGAACTGCACGAGGCTGTCCTGGACATCACCGCTGCCGACGTGCTGCTCGACTGGGCCAGGCGGATCGATCTGACGCAAGGCAGGACGGTGATATCGGACAACGAATATGAAATTGTGCTCGCCGAGGATCTGGCGATTTATCTGGCCCGGTTGGGCCGCCCACACCCGCTCGACCGTTACGCCCGAGTTGCGGGTTTGGCGCCTGGCTCCGACGAAGCGATCGTGCTCGAGGCCATGCGCCAAGCCCGTTTCTCGCTCTGGCACATTGAGCGGCACCACGAAACCACCGGTCTGATCCTGCGCGACCTGCTGCGCGACGAGGAGATCTGGCTAATCGACGAGGCCCTAGCGAAGAACGGGCGGCCGGGACAGGAGATGGCCGCACGCCTCATCGTACCCGACCGCTTCGCAATGACGGCTCGCGTCATTGTGCCGATCATCCCGGCTCTGATGACACGCGCGGAGCTGATGGAAGAAGTGTCCATCAGAGCCCCTGCTTTGAGAAGCCTCCAAGGAAAGGCCCTTGCTGGGGACCCCCGTCTTGCCATCGGCATCTATCGCGCTGCCGTGGCCACGGGAGCAATGGACTTCATCCGCTTCAAGCGAAAATAGGCCAACCTTTCGCTTGCAAACGCACCCCAGCTCCCCTCAAAAGCGCTAAAGTCCAGATGAGGAGAGTTTACCTTTAATTAGGCGATCCTCGCCAAAGGTTTCCTTGTTGAAAAAGACCCCGCTCACAAGCCCCCGCGACGGATAGAACTCTGGGTCTGCGTAGCGCGCCTGAAACGCCACGGGGTCAATACCGAGCGCCGTCAGCAGACCGGCCGCAACCGCGCTGTAGGGGCGCGGGCTG
>DATJVW010000149.1:0-11552 GCA_035501675.1 Burkholderiales bacterium | reverse complement strand
CTGGAGAAGACGATGTGGAATAAGCCTGAATTCACCGAAATGCGTTTTGGCTTCGAAGTTACGATGTACATCGCCAACCGCTGAGCTTCAGTCGCGGGCCAGACGAAAGCCCCGTGGATGGGGCTTTCGTTGTTTTGAGGGCCGCGGCGCCAGAGTGAAACGCGCCGTCGTTTCGTCCGCAACACGCTCTATCATGCAAGTCACAGTCCTGGGTGCAGCCGCCGGCGGTGGTTTCCCGCAGTGGAACTGCAACTGCCGTAACTGCGATGGCGTGCGCCGGGCCACGGTCCGGGCGCAGGCGCGCACGCAATCGTCTATCGCGGTGAGCGCGGACGGGGTCGATTGGGTGCTGTTCAACGCCTCGCCCGATGTGCTGGCGCAGATCAAGTCGTTCCCGGCCCTGCAGCCCGCGCGCGCGATCCGTGACACCGGTATCCGGGGTATCGTCCTGGTGGACGGCCAGATCGACCACACCACCGGGCTGCTCATGCTGCGCGAGGGCAAGCCGCTGGAGCTCTGGTGCACCGACATGGTCCGCGAAGACCTCACGACCGGCAACCCGCTGTTCAATGTTCTCGGGCACTACTGCGGTGTAAACTGGCACAGGCTGCCCATCGTGGCGGGCAACCGTTTTTCCATCGATGGCATCGAGCATTTGAGCTTCAGCGCCGTGCCGCTCAAAAGCAAGGCCCCGCCGTACTCGCCGCACCGCGATAAACCGCACGAGGGCGATAACATCGGCGTGCGCGTCACGGACGAGCGGACCGGGAGAAACATGTTCTATGCTCCCGGGCTGGGCGAGATCGAACCGCACGTCGAGCCGTTCCTCGCACAGGCCGACGCCGTTCTGGTGGACGGCACCTTCTGGACCGATGACGAGATGATCAGGCTCGGCATTTCGAAGAAGCGAGCGCGCGATATCGGCCACCTGCCTCAATCCGGCGAGGGCGGCATGATCGACGTGTTGAAGCCGCTGAAGGCCGGGCGCAAGATTCTCATCCATATCAACAACACCAACCCGATTCTGGACGAGGACTCCGCCGAGCGCGCGGAGTTGTCCCGCGCCGGCATCGAGGTGGCTTACGACGGGTTACGGATCACACTTTAGGAGAACACCGTGGGCGCACCGGAAGCGATGCCCTGGAGCCGCGAGCAGTTCGAGCAAAAGCTGCGAGCGAAAGGCAGGCGCTATCATATCTACCACCCCTACCAGGTGGCGATGAACAGCGGCAAGTTGACCGAGGACCAGATTCAGGGCTGGGTCTATAACCGCTTCTACTATCAGATCAGCATCCCGATCAAGGACGCTGCGCTGTTGTCCAACATGCCGGACCGGGAGCATCGTCGCCTGTGGATCCAGCGCATTGTCGATCACGACGGCACGCAGGGCGACGAGGGTGGGATCGAAGCCTGGATCCGGTTAGGGCAGGCTTGCGGGCTGCGGCGTGAAGACATCACTTCGCTCAAGCACGTGCTTCCCGGGGTGCGCTTCGCGGTGGACGCCTACGTCAACTTCGCGCGGCGCGCGCCGTGGCAGGAGGCGGTATGTTCCAGCCTGACGGAGCTATTTGCGCCCGAGATCCACAAGGAAAGGTTGTCCAACTGGCCGCAGCATTACCCGTGGATCGACCAGTCCGGCTACGCTTACTTCCGCAAGCGCCTGTCGGAGGCGCGTCGCGACGTCGAACACGGGCTGCACGTGACGTTAGACTACTTCACTACTCGGGCGCAGCAGCAGCGCGGGCTCGAGATCCTGCAGTTCAAGCTGGACATTCTGTGGTCCATGCTCGACGCCATGCAGACCGCGTACGGAATCGGTCCCGAGCGCCTTGGCGCCGGCGCTGCAATGCCCGATGAGTGAGCGCCGCATCGCACCCGACGCCGTCTGCTCGCTCGAGCGTCAGTACCGCTTGCAGTGGGAGCCGGCGCAGGAGTGTTACGTGCTGCTGTACCCGGAAGGAATGATCAAGCTCTCAGGCAGTGCGGCCGAGATCATGAAGCGCCTGGACGGAAAGACCGCCGCCAGCGGCATCGTGCAGAACCTCGAGCAGGCTTTCCCCGGCGTAGAGTTGCGTGAGGACGTGATGGACTTTCTGGAGGTGGCCCATGCAAAAGGCTGGATCCGCGCCGGGTAAGCTGGGTGAAACCAAGGTGACAAAGCCGCTCTGGCTCAACGCCGAGATCACCTTCAGGTGTCCGTTGCATTGCGTGTACTGCTACAACCCGGTGGACTACGCGCGCTCCGGTCCGGAGCTCAGCACCGACGAATGGTTGCGCGTGCTGCGCCAAGCTCGAGAGCTGGGTGCCGTGCAGCTCGGCATCTCGGGCGGCGAGCCGCTGATGCGCGACGACGTTGAGGTGATGGTCGCGGAGGCCCACCGCCTGGGCTACTACGCCAATTTGTTGACCTCCGGCGTGGGCCTCACGGAGAAGCGCATCGCGGCCTTCAAGGAGGGCGGTCTGGACCAGATCCAGCTGTCGTTTCAGGACTCAACGCGCGAGCTGAACGATTTCCTCAGCAGCACCCGGACCTTCGAGCTGAAGTCGAAGGTGGCGAGGCTGATCAAGCAGTACGAGTACCCGATGGTGCTCAACGTGGTGCTGCACCGGCTCAACATCGACCACATCCAGGCGATCCTGGACATGGCTGAGGCGATGGGCGCCGAGCACGTGGAGCTGGCCAACACGCAGTACTATGCCTGGGCGCTGCTCAATCGCGATCAGCTGCTGCCCAGCCGCGAGCAGCTGCAGCGCGCAGAGGCGATCACCAACGAGTTCCGGGCGCGGGTCGGCAGCAAGATGAAGCTGTATTTCGTGGTGCCCGATTACTACGCGAACCGGCCCAAGGCCTGCATGAACGGCTGGGGGTCCGTCTTCCTCAACATCGCGGCCGACGGCCTAGCGCTCCCCTGCCACGAGGCCCGTATGCTGCCCGGGCTCACCTTTCCCAATGTGCGCGAGCACGACGTGCGCTGGATCTGGCACGAGTCGCCTGGCTTCAACGCCTACCGCGGCGATGCGTGGATGAAGGAACCGTGCCGCAGCTGCCCGGAGAAGACCAAGGACTTCGGCGGATGCCGCTGCCAGGCCTACATGCTCACCGGGGATGCGACCAACGCCGATCCGGTCTGCGATCTCTCACCCGACCACCACCTGATCGCCGAGGTCGTGGACCAGGCGCAGATCGCCCAACCGCGAGTCAGCGTGCATCCGATCGTGTTCCGCGACGACAAGAACTCCCGCAAGCTGAGCGAAGAAAGCCGGCCCGAGACGGCTCCGGCGCCCTGAGATCCTGCGGCTGAAATCGGCGCGGGATGAACGACACCGGTGCACTTGCGCTCGACCTCGCCGTCCGCGCGCACGGCCTCACCAAGCGCTACGGCGACGTTCTGGCCGTGGACGGGCTCGAGCTCGAGCTGCCCGCCGGCCAGTTCTTCGGGCTGCTCGGGCCCAACGGCTCGGGCAAGACCACGACCATACACATGCTCTCCACCCTGGTGCGCCCCTCCGCCGGGAGCGCGCTGGTGGCGGGTCGCGATGTGGCGCGCGATCCCGTGGCGGTGCGCGCGTCGATCGGGTTGGTGTTCCAGGAATCCGCCCTCGATCGCACGCTATCCGTGGCGCAGAATCTGCGCTTCGCCGGGTTGCTGTACGACCTCGCCCCGGCCATCATCGAGGAGCGCAGCCGCGAGCTGCTCGAGCTGTTCGGCTTGAACGACAAGCGCGATCGCCCGGTGGGTGCGCTGTCCGGTGGAATGCGTCGCGCGCTGGATATCGTCCGCGGTGTGATCCATCGTCCTCGCATCCTGTTCCTGGACGAGCCGACCATCGGTTTAGATCTGCCCAACCGGCGCCGGATCTGGCGCTTCATCGAACGGTTGCGGGCCAGCACCGGCATGACGGTGCTCCTCACCACGCACTACCTGGAAGAAGCCGACGGCTGCGATCAGGTGGCGTTCATCAAGTCCGGCAAGATCGTGCAGCGGGGCACTCCGAGGGCGCTGGTCGACGCGCTCGGGCGGCACATCATCGAGATCGAGGCTGCAGAGCTCGAGCGGCTGGTGGCGAGTCTCGAGGCGCGCCTCGGCCCGGCGCTCACCGAGGGTGACGTCGCCATGTTCCGTAACGCCGCCGAGGACAGCAGCGCTCTGGCGGCGTTGCAGACCGAGCTGGCAGGGCGCGTGTCGGCGCTGCGCGTCCGGCGGCCCAATCTGAACGATGTATTCCTATGGGTGAATTCGGCGCGGTAATGCGACTGCTGCCGCCCCGGAGCGTATAGCGAGCGCAAACGCGATGATCCTGCGACCGATTTACGCCGTGATCGAGCGCGAAGTCGTGAAGATGTTCCGCCAGCGCACGCGGCTCATCTCCGCCATGGTGCGTCCGCTCATCTGGCTGTTCGTGATCGGCGCAGGCTTCGGCGCCGTGCTGGGGCGCTCGAGCGGCGTGGACTACCAGCAGTTCCTGGCGCCCGGCGTGCTGGGCATGACGATCCTGTTCGGCGCCATGCTCGCGGCGCTGACCATGGTCTACGACAAGGAGTCAGGCGTCATGCGCATGCTGATTATCGCGCCCTTCGCGCACCACTGGATCGTGGTGGCCAAGACGGTCGCGGCGGCGCTGGCCGGGCTCATCCAGGCCGCGCTGCTGCTCGCCATCTTGGCGGTGCTCGGTTTCCTGAGCTGGAAGACGGATTACCCGCTGCTGCTGGTCGGGATCCTCGCGACGGCGCTCACCTGCGCCGCGATCGGAATACTGGTCGCGGCCTTTTCTCGGACCCTGGACAATTTCGCCGCGGTCATGAACTTCGTCATCTTCCCGGTATTTTTTCTGAGCGGCGCGCTGTACCCGATCGCGAACCTCCCGCTGGCGCTCAAAGCGGCGGCGATGCTGAATCCCTTCACCTACGCCGTCGACCTGCTGAAGGGCGCCATGCTAGCGCCGTTGGCCTCGGGCTCGGGTTCCGAGTTGCATGTCGGGGTGGATGTGCTGGTGAGCGCCGGCTTCACGCTGCTGGCGGTGGTCGTGGCAAGCTGGCGCTTCTCGCGGGAAGAGGCCTACGAGCCCCTTATCCACATCTTCGCGGGGAAGCGCGGCGGCTAGCAGACAGGTGATCCTCGTGGCCGGTTAAAGGCCGCGCGGCAGATCAGTGGTGATGGCCGCCGGCGTCGTGTACGTGGCCGTGGGCCAGCTCTTCACCGGTCGCCGCCCGCACATGGGTGACGGTGCAGGAGAAGACCAGAGTCCGGCCGGCAAGCGGGTGGTTGCCGTCCACCGTCACCTGTTCGTGAGTCACACCAGTGACGGTGTATACGCGGCTCTCGCCCGAATCTTCCACGCTGCCCTCGAATTGCATGCCTAGCTTTACGCTGGCAGGAAACAGCCCACGCGGCTCCACGCGCACCAGTGCGGTCTGGTACTCGCCGAAGGCGTCGCCGGGCGCGAGCTCCAGGCGGCATACAAAGCCGGCCTGCTTGCCTTCCAAGGCCTGTTCCACGCGCGGGAAGATCCCTTCGTGCCTGCCGTGCAGATAGCTCACCGGCTGGTCCGTCTTCTCAATCAGTTCACCGCTCGCGGCCAACAGCTCATAGGTCAGCGAGACGACCGTATCCTTGGCGATCTGCACTAGCGGATTCCCTCCACCAACCTGAGCACCTCCTGCGCGTGACCGCGGGGATTGACGCCGTAGCGGGCGTGGCGCACGACTCCCCGGCGATCGATGATGAAGGTGGAGCGCAATACTCCCGTCTTCTTCTTGCCTTCGACCTGCTTCTCGTGCAGCACGCCGTACTTGCGGCAAACATCGCCCTCCGGATCGGCCAGCAGCTGCACGGTAAGCCCGTGTTTGTCGCGGAAAGAGCCGTGGCTCATGCAGTCATCCATGCTCACGCCCAGAACCACGGTGTGCAGAGAGGAGAACGCGTCTTCGAGTCTGGTGAACTCGAGCGCTTCGATGGTACAACCCGGCGTGTCGTCCTTCGGATAAAAGTACAGCACGACATTGCTGCGGCCAGTAAAGCTGGAGAGGCTGACCATCTCCATGTCCGGATCTGGTAAGTCAAAGCCCGGTGCGGCCTCGCCCTCCTGCAACATGACCCCCATGCTCCAACCTCAACAGTGCGGCGATTCTAACCGATTTTCATCGACCAAGAGTCGGTTGCGCGAGTGTTCAGCGCGCCCGTGCGAGCGCGTCCGCACGCAGCGATATAATCGGCCGCATGTCAGCCCACGACACCGCCGGAGTGCTTGGCGGTTGCCCTCCACGCCGCTTCCTCGCGCGGCACTGGCAGAAGACACCATTGGTGGTCCGCGCCGCGTTACCCGGCTTCACAGGCCTGCTCTCGCCAGCGCAGCTGTTCGAGCTCGCCTGCCGTGAAGACGCGCAATGTCGTCTCGTGGTCCGAAGGGGGCGCCGCTGGAAAGCGCACCAGGGCCCTTTCCAGCGCGCCTTCCTGCGGCGGCTTCCGGCGCGCGGATGGACGCTGCTGGTGCACGAGGTGGAGCGTTTCCTGCCCGAGGGCCGGGCGCTGCTGGAGCGTTTCAGCTTCGTGCCCTATGCACGGCTCGACGACCTGATGGTGAGCTATGCGCCGCCCGGTGGCGGCGTCGGACCGCACTGCGACTCGTACGACGTGTTCCTCCTGCAGGGGCGCGGACGACGACGCTGGCGGGTAAGTCATCAGCGCGACAACGCGCTGGTCGACGGCGCGCCGCTGAGACTGCTGCGCGATTTTCGTCCGCAGCAGGAATGGGTGCTGGAGCCCGGAGACATGCTGTACCTGCCGCCGGGCTGGGCCCACGACGGCGTTGCCCTCGAACCTTGCATGACTTATTCCATCGGTTTCCGCGCCCCGGTCTGGCGCGAACTGGCCATCCACTTCCTGCGCTTCCTCGAGGATCAGGTCGAGATCGAGGGGATGTATCGGGATCCGGAGCTCAGGCCTCAGAACACCCCGGCGCGGATCGGGCGCGGCATGGTTCGCAAGGTCGCGCAGCAGCTGGCGACCATTCGTTGGAGCGCCCCACAGGTCGCGCGCTTTCTCGGCCAATACCTCACGGAGCCCAAGGCGCACGTTTTCTTTACGGCGCGGCGCGGTCTGTCGCTGGCCGCATTTGCCGAGCGCATTCGGCGCAACGGGGTCTGTCTGGACCTTTGCAGTCAGATGCTGTACGTCGGGGACCTGTTCTTCATCAACGGCGAAGCGGTTCAAGTCAAGGGAAGGGCGCGCGAATCGCTGAGCCACCTGGCCGACACGCGCCGGCTCAACGCTGTGGACACCACGCAGCGCGGTCTGGTCGCGCTGCTGCATGAGTGGTATGGTGCGGGTTACTTGGGCCTGCGCGCCAGACCGCGGCCGACGAAAAGCAGCGCGCCATGAGCCAGGACATCGCACCCGAGCACCGCAAGCTGGAAGGCAACGTCGCGCACGAGGAGGCGCTCGACATCCTGTTCGCGCGCCCAGGGCGTCAGCTGCGGATCTTCGACCGGCAGCTCAGCACGGGATACAACAGCGCGCAGCGTTACGATCTGCTGCGGCACTTTCTGCTGGCCAGCCGCAGCAACCGCATCCAGATCGTGTTGCACGACACCTCCGACCTCCAGCGCGACTGCCCGCGGCTGATTAACTTGCTGCGGCAGTTCAGCTATGCAGTCGCGATCCAAGAAACCGAGCCGCAGGCGAAAGGCGTCTATGATCCCTTTGCCGTGCTGGACGAGCGCGACTACGTCCATCGTTTCCACTACGACGACACGCGCGGCCTGCTGGGACTGGACGACCCTCATGAGGCGCGCGGATTCGTACAGCGCTTCGAGGAGATCTGGGAAGCTTCATCGCCGGCGGTCTCGGCGACGACGCTCGGTCTGTGACCCGGCAACCCGGTCCCCGCCCGCGGCACACCACCCACTGCCGCCAGCGCGAACACTGGATTTGTTTGACAAATCTGCTAGTATCCGCGTTCTTCGGGGGCTGCCCTCCGAAGGACGATTCTCAAACAATTCGATCGTTCCCCCAACAGTCTGGATACCGCTAAGGAAACTAGATGAGACACGCCCTCCTCGTTGCCGTCATCCTGGCCCTGGGTCTGACCGCCTGCAGCAAGAAGGAAGAGCCTGCGCCTGCGGCTCCTGCGGCCGCGCCCGCCCCTGCACCCGCGGCCGAGGCCGCTTCCGGAACCGCTGCAGCGCCGGCCGCCACGCCCGCCGAGCAGAAGCCCGAAGAAAAGAAGTAGTCGCGTAATCGCAGCGGCATATCGGCTGTCGCCGACCAGCGTCAGGCCAGTTGGCGCCAGCCGAGACCGGCCTGCTGATCCGCAACTTCGATCCAGTGCGCCGCACATCCGAGCGCAGCGGCCAGCGCGTTGCGCGCAAGTTCCGGGCGATTGTTGCTCACGCTCATATGGGCCGCCACCACGTGTTGCAATTGGCTGAGGTCCAATCCCGCCAGCAACCCTGCCGCCGCCTCATTGTCCAGATGGCCTAGGCGGCTGGAAATCCGAGCCTTGAGCAGTTCCGGGTAGGCCCCGGTGCGCAGCATTTCCGCGTCGTGGTTGCATTCCAGGACGAGCGCGTCGCACCCGCTCAGGCAATGCCGCATATGCGGGGTCACGTGGCCGGCGTCGGTCAGGACGCCTAGACGGCACGCGCCGTCGCCGAACACGTATTGGGCGGGTTCGCGCGCGTCGTGCGGAACGGGAAAGGGATCGATGCAGATGTCGCCAATCGAGAAACTGGAATAGCCTCGGATCAGGCGCACTTCGACGTCGGGATCGAACAGGCCTTCCAACCCTCGCAGCGTGCCGGCCGTAAGCCACACCGGCAAACCGTGCTTCCGGGCAAAGCGCGCGGCACCGCCGATATGGTCCTGGTGCTCGTGGGTTACGACGATGGCGGACAAATCCGACGGCGCGACGCCGATACGCGCAAGCCGGCGCGTCGTCTCTGCCAAGCCAAAGCCGCAATCGAGCAGCACCCGGGTGGTGTGGGCTTCGACCAGCAACGCATTGCCTTGGCTGCCGCTGCCCAACGAGGCGAACCTCATGGCCGGCGCAGCCGCGTTCGGTCCACGCCGGCACGGTTGCGGGAAGGCCCGCCCCGCGCTATTTGAGGTCCTCCTGCAGGACCGTGAGGATGTGGGTGGCCGCCTCTGATTTCTCCGGCGCGCCGTCCGCGCTCAGCACCTTGACCTCGGACCCGCTCTTCGCATCCGCTACGACGATCCGGTATTCCGCGGGCTTGGCTTTGGATCCATCGCTTTCCCAGAACGCGAGCTTCGACAGCAGGCCGGATTTCTTGGTGTCGGCGTCGGGATTCAGGTAGCGTACATAGTACAGCCCACCCGCGCGGTCGCGGTCTTGCACGGTGAACCCGAGCCGGTCCAGCGATAGCCCCACCCGGCGCCAGGCGCGGTCGAAGTCGTCTTTCATCACCAGCACGGGGGCGCCTCCGACCCCCTTGCTGACCACCGCACGGGGTTCGGGGGGTGGCGTGGGCTTCGCCTGCTGCACCGCTTCGACCGGCTTCGCACCGCTGAACTTCGCCTGCAGGCGCTGGAGCATCTCCGCTTCCAGCTCCGGATCGGCCGGACGCGGCTGCCACACCGTTTTACCCGCCTGCCGCATGTTGGCGTCGTTGACGAACATCTCGTACATGCCACGATGCGTGACGAAGACTTCGGTTGTACCGGCCACCTGGCCGCGCTCGAGCCGAGAGCGGAACTTGTCGCGCTCGGGGGTCGAGTATGCCTGGTCGATCACCTTGCCCAACAGGTTGCGCAGCGCGTCCTGCGGGATCTTGGCGCGGTTCTCCGCCCAGTCGGTCTCCATGATCCCGGTCTCGGCGTTCTCGGAAACGATGATAAAGCCCATCTCTTGCCAGAACTCCTTGACCACGGGCCACACCTGCTCGGGTGGCTCCTCTACGAACAGCCAGCGCTGGGTGCCGGCCCGCTCGACATGGGCCTTCCCCGACTGCGGAAGCAGGGTCTGTCCCGCCACCGTCCGCGCGGGCTGGCCTTGGTGGAAATCCGAATAGGTCGCCGCGTTGGCGTCCGGGACTGTGTAGCGGTCACTCGCGCTCGGGGCGGCGAGATCGGGCGGCACCTCGAGCGGACGGACCTGTTTGGCTTCCGATTTGTAGTCGACCTTCTTGTTCTCGATGGAGCAGCCGCACAGGAGAATCAAGATCAGAAACACGCGTCCGGCGGAGGGCAGGCTCATGTTTTTCGAATCGACTCCGGCTCACGCCACCGGCATATGCGCCGCGACGCCGGCCTGCTCCATGGCGCCACGCAACAGATCGTGGAAAGACGATGACAGCGGGGTGAGCGGCAGGCGGATGCCCGCCTCGATCATGCCCATCTCCCTGAGCACCCACTTGACCGGTATCGGATTCGCCTCAACGAACAGATGCCGATGCAGCCCGAGCAGCTTGTTGTTGAGGAGGCGGGCCTTGGTCAGATCCCCGCTGAAGGCGGCGTTGCACATCTCATGCATGAGGCGGGGAGCGACGTTGGCGGTGACGGAAATAACGCCGTCGCCGCCCATCAGCATCAGCGCCAGTGCGGTCGCGTCGTCGCCGCTGTACACGCCAAAGCCTTTCGGCGCGCGGCGCATCAGGTCGGAGCCGCGCTCGAGATTGCCGGTCGCCTCTTTGATGCCGGCAATGTTGGGCACCTGCGCCAGGCGCAGAGCGGTGTCGTTGTGCATGTCGCACACTGTGCGGCTGGGCACGTTGTATACGATCGTGGGTATATCGACCGCCTCGGCGATGGCCCTGAAGTGCCGATACAAGCCCTCCTGCGTCGGTTTGTTGTAATACGGCACCACGGACAGACACAGGTCAGCGCCCGCCTTCTTCGCGAAGGCCTGCAGCTCGATCGCTTCGCGGGTGGAATTGGCGCCAGTCCCCGCGATCACGGGTACTCTGCCGGCGACGTGCTCGATGGCGGTTCTGATGAGCCGGCAGTGTTCCTCAAAGTCCACGGTAGGCGATTCACCCGTGGTGCCAACCACGACGATGCCGTCTGTGCCTTCCGCTACGTGCCAGTCGATCAGTCGCCGCACAGCGTCCAGATCGAGACTGCCGTCCTCGAGCATCGGTGAGACGATCGCTACCACGCTGCCCTTCAACATGTCCTTCTCCCCGGGAAGTAAGCCGCCACGCTGCTTGCATCAAGGTGCTGCCGAGCAACGGGCGATTTTAGCGCAATCGCTCCGCCCGCGCCGCCTGCAGGCTACGCCCCATTATCGTGCATCCGCACTGAACCAAGCATGGTGCGGACTCGACGAGGAACGCCATTTATGCCGTCGGCGACGCTCAACGGAGCGCACCGATGAGGGAGTCGCCTGGATGCGTCGGGAACTGCGGGTTGGACGGCCGTCCTCTGCGTTCGTTCCCGGGCGTGCGAGAGGCTTAGCCCGGATATTTCATGAGGGACTCGGGGTCGGGCTGCGACACGTTACCGCTTGCGCCCGTTTGCGGGAGCAGCCCGCCGCCGCCCGTCCCCGCCCCAAAAGATACCCCCTCGCCGTGGGCCGGGCGGCACAGCGAGCCG
>DATJVW010000148.1:0-2118 GCA_035501675.1 Burkholderiales bacterium | reverse complement strand
CTTTTTCAAGCCGTATTCGCAAGTCTGCAACACAAAGGCGCTAAAATTTCTGTTTGACGAATTGCGATTCGAGCTTTTCGTCCGGAACTCGCGCGCGAAGATGCGAGACTAACAGCGAGTCGAGGTCGGGCTCGCGGCATTGCGAGTGGAGTGTCGAGCACCACTGTCGCGAGCCGATGACACGCAACGCATCGTCACGTCTCTCGGCATGCATCTTCGGAGGAGGACAATGAACTCAGTGAACCTGTCCCGGCTCTGGTACATCTTTCCGCCCGACGATCAGGATTTGAGGCCGGGAGAATTCGAGCAGAAGGTGACAAGCTACATCAACTACTTACCGCGGGAGGAGGAGAAGATCGCGGTGCTGGATTTCCTGATGGTTCAGTACGCGGCGTTCCAGAAGCAGCTCGAGGTATTGCGCGCGCGCGCCGTGGTGTCTCCGCCGGAACACGTCCAGCGCGCGGAGCGCTTGTCGCATCATCTGGAGACGCTGAGGGTGTGCCGGCAGGCGGTGCACGCCAACTGAGCTGCTCGCGCCCTCACCCCAGCCCCGCGGGTGAGGGCCTCTTGCCTCTCAAAACTCCTCCCATTCGCCGTCGCCGCCCTGCGGCAGCCTGACCTGCGACGTCGATGCCCCCAATGCTCGCGGCACGGCCGCGCGCGGAGCGTCCTCGGCAACGACAGGAGTGGCGGCTCGTGCCTTTTGCGGCACCTTGAAAACGCTCACCGCGGTCACCAGGTTCTCGGCGAGCCGCCGCAGTTGCTCGGCTGAGGCCGTGGCCTCCTCGACCAGTGCGGCGTTCTGCTGCGTGACCTGCTCCATCACGCTGATGGTCTGATTGATCTCCTGGATCCCGGCGCTCTGCTGACTGGATGCGTCGGCGATGCCGGCCATCAGCTCGCTCACGTGCTTCACGGCGGTGACGACCTCGTCCATGGTGGCGCCGGCCTGGGTGACCAGCTTGCCGCCGCTGTCCACCCGTTCGACCGAGCTGAAAATGAGCTGCTTCACCTCCTTGGCGGAATCGGCGCTGCGCTGAGCGAGGCTGCGCACCTCGCCCGCCACCACCGCGAACCCGCGCCCCTGCTCTCCAGCGCGCGCAGCCTCTACGGCAGCGTTCAGCGCGAGGATATTGGTCTGGAAGGCGATGCTGTCGATCACGGCAACGATGTCGGCGATACGCTTCGATGACACCTGGATCTCGGTCATCGTTGCCACTACTTGCCCGACGAGCTCGCCGCCTCGTACCGCCACCTTCGACGCGTGCTGCGCCAGCTGGTTGGCCTCTCTCGCGTTCTCGCTGTTCTGCTTCACCGTTCCGGTCAGCTCCTCCATGCTCGCTGCCGTCTCTTCCAGGCTCGATGCCTGTTCCTCGGTCCGCTGCGACAGATCGACGTTGCCAGCGCGCAGCTGCTTGGCGGTGTTGTGGATCGAATCGGCGGCGACGCGCACGCCCGACACGATGTTGGTGAGGCTGTCGGCCATGTCGTCGAGCGACGTGAGCAGCTGCCCAGTTTCGTCCACGTGGCGGCTGCGGATGCGCGTGGACAGGTCGCCCGAGGACACCTGTCTGGCATAGCCTACCGCCCGGTTGAGCCGGCGGGTGATGGTACGCTGCAGGTTGAGGTAGAGCAACCCGGAGAGCGCAAGCGCGATGAGCACGGCGCCCACGAACAGCTCGCCGCGCAGCATATTGCTGACCTCGAACACTTCCTTGGCCGGGGTCTCACCCACGATCAGCCAGTTCCAGCCGGGAAAATACGAGTACACGGCGATGACTTCCTCCGCTCCCGCAGCCGACGGCCGCTGGTAGTGGAGCACGCCCTGCTTCTTCTCGAGCATCTCGCGCACGACCTCGTGACCGGCGGCGTCTTTGCTGCCCAGCAGATTCGAGCCCTCCGCCTGCGGGTGCACGAGGGCCGTCCCCAGACCTGCGCCGGGACGCGCGTCCAGCACATAGAAGTATCCTGTCTGCCGCAGCCTGGCGGAGCGGATCTTCTGCTTGAGCACTTCGAGGTCCTGCGTGATGTCGATGCCGACATACAGCACGCCGATCACCTGTCCTTCGCTGTCGCGGATCGGTTCATAGCTGGTCGCGTAGTTGCGGCCGAACAACA
>DATJVW010000147.1:0-3441 GCA_035501675.1 Burkholderiales bacterium | reverse complement strand
CAACTGATTGTTCTCTTGCACGCTCAGCACCAGTTCTGCAAGCGGTCGACCTCGACCCATGTTCGTCTCCTCATGGCTCACCCTAACGTGAGATCGGGAGACGCACAAAATGTTCAGCGAACTAAAGACTCAGTACACTAGATCTCAAAAAGAGAAATAATGACTAGCCCAACTTTCGCGTTGTTAGGCGGTGCCTACGAAGCGGGCTCAACCACGTCGCGGTAGCAGTGCCAGCTGGCGTGGGCCAGCAGCGGGAAAATGACGATCAGGCCGATCATCAGGGTGGCGAACCCGATCGCGGTCAAAGCGGCGATCAACGCGGCCCACAGGGCCATGGCGCCGAGGTTGGCGCGCACCGCATCGATGCTGGCGACGATCGCGGTAACGGTATCGACGTCCCGATCGAGCATCAGCGGCAGGGATATCACGCTCAGGCAGAAGACCACGGCGGCGAGCGCCGCGCCGACCAGGAGATAGGCCGCCGCCAGCTCGAGGTACGCTCCGGAGAACAGGAGCTGATCGAGAAAGCGCGTGAGGTCCGGCACCTCGCCGCCATAGAAGAGCGCGAAAAGAATCGCCGATACGCGCTCCCACGCCAGCAGCACGAACGCGAGCCCCAGCCCGAACAGCGCAATCGATCCGCGATTGCCCCGCCAGTCGTCGAACAGGTGCACGGAGTCGACCGGCTCACCGCGCTCCAGGCGGCGGGAGAGCGCGTACAGGTTGATGGCGAGCGCAGGGGCCACCAACAAGAAGCCCGACGCGAGCGCCGGGGCCACGTGCGTGTAGCCGCGGAACAGCCACAGCAATGCGGCGCCCACGAGCGCGGCGAGCACCCCGTAGACCAAGCTGATGGACGGGGCACGCCACAGGTCGCTCCATCCGCGTTCGAGCCAGCGCAACGGGCTGTCCGGCGCGACATGGCGTATGCGAGGAAGCGGGACCGATGGATCGGGATGCAGGGAGCTCTGTGCCATCGTGCATGCCCTCCTTACGCTGAGCCGGACGACTGAGTCTCTGGCTTAAGCATAGGCGATGAAGACGTGACTCGCCGGCTACGGCGCACTATCGCCGGCTGCGCGCGAGATCAGCCCTTGCCCTGGGACGCCGCAGACGCGAGAAAATCCAGTGCAGCCTGAACGCCGGCCTTGCGGATCGGCACGCCGGCCAGCGCCAGCCCCATCTCCACGCCGCACAACGAGCCGGCCAGCATCAGATCGTTGAAATGGCCCAGATGGCCGACGCGGAACACCTTGCCCTGCAGCTTGCCGAGCCCGGTCCCGAGCGACATGTCGAAGCGCTCGAGAGCGATCTCGCGGACGCGGTCGGCATCGTGACCTTCCGGCATCACCACCGCCGTCAGGGAGTTGCTGTACTCCGCCGGCTCGGCGCACAGGATCTCTAATCCCCAGGCGCGGACCGCCCGCCGGGTCGCCTCCGAATGCCGGGCATGGCGCGCAAACACGTTCTCCAGGCCTTCCTCCTGCAGCATGTGCAGCGCCTCCCGGAGCCCGTAAAGGAGATTGGTGGCGGGTGTGTACGGGAAGAAACCCGCCTCGTTTGCCGCCAGCATCTCCTCCCAGTTCCAGTAAGAGCGCGGCAGGCGAGCGGACTTGGCAGCGCGCAGCGCCTTGTCGTTGACCGCGTTGAAGCTCAACCCCGGCGGCAGCATCAGGCCCTTCTGCGAACCGCCCACCGTGACGTCCACGCCCCATTCGTCCATGCGGTACGCGATGGAAGCGAGCGACGAGATGGTATCCACCATCAGCAGCGCCGGATGCCCGGTGCGATCCAGCGCGCGCCGGATTTCGGGCACGCGTGTCACCGCCCCGGTGGAAGTCTCGTTGTGCACCACGCACACCGCCTTGATCGCATGTGCGCGGTCCTGCGTGAGCCGCGCCTCGATGGCCGCGGGATCCGCCCCGCGCCGCCAGTCGCCGGGGATGAAGTCCACCTCGAGCCCGAGCCGGCCCGCCATCCGCCGCCACAACACGGCGAACTGGCCCGTCTCGTACATGAGCACCCGGTCGCCGGGCGACAGCGTGTTGACAAGTGCGGCCTCCCATGCACCGGTTCCCGAAGCGGGGTAAATGATCACCGGGTGCCGGGTCTGGAACACCGGCTTCAAGCCCGCCAGGACCTCGTGCCCGAGCGCGGCAAACTCGGGCCCGCGGTGGTCGAGCGTTGGGCGGTCGATCGCGCGCAGCACGCGGTCGGGGACATGGGTCGGGCCGGGAATCTGGAGAAAATGACGGCCGGTATGGACGGACATGGCTGACGGGCCTCGCAAATGGGGCAAGGCCCCAGCCTACCGAAACCGCCCCCTGCGCTCAACCCGCGGGGTAAGATGGCGGCGGACATTCCCGTGAATGTCTGCAGACCCGCACGATGAACGCCCCGGGCGTACCCATCCAGATCCACCGGCGTGCCGCCGCACGCACGCCTTCTGCTCTCGAGCAGCGCCTGCTCAAGGAAGTCGACGGCGAGGTCCTGTTCGACGCCTTCTCGCGCGGACGGTACAGCACCGATGCTTCGATCTACCAGATCGAGCCGATCGGAGTCGTGGTGCCGCGCAGCGAGGAGGCCGCGCGGATCGCGCTGCAGATCGCGGCGGACGAAGGCGTCCCGATCCTGCCCCGTGGGGCGGGCACATCCCAATGCGGCCAGAGCGTCGGCGCGGCGCTGATCATCGACGACTCCAAGTATCTCAACCAAGTCGTCGCGTTCGACGCGCAGGCGCGCGAGATCACCGTGCAGCCGGGCATGGTGCTGGACCGGCTCAACGCCTTCTTGAGGCCGCACGGGCTGTGGTTCCCGGTGGACGTGTCGACGTCGGCCCAGGCGACGGTGGGCGGCATGGCCGGCAACAACTCCTGCGGTTCGCGCTCCATCCGCTACGGCAACATGGTGCACAACGTCCTGGGGATCGACGCGTGGCTGTCCAGGGGCGACGAGCTCAGCTTCGGTCCGGTCGAGGACGTTGCGCGAGGCCCCAGCGCATATCGTGCGCTGATCGAGAACGTGCATGCCCTGGTGCGGCGCGAAGCGGGTGAGATCGACGCGCGCTGGCCCAAGGTGCTGCGCCGTGTGCAGGGTTACAACCTCGACATGGTGTTGCCCCACGTCCCGCACAATCTGGCGCATCTGCTGGTGGGCTCGGAAGGAACGCTGGCCTACTTCAAGCGCCTGCGTCTGAAGCTTGCGCCCCTGCCGCAGGGCAAGGTCCTGGGCGTGTGCCATTTCGCGACTTTTTATCAGGCCATGGAGATGGCGCAGCACATCGTGCGGCTGGATCCGGATGCCGTGGAGCTGGTCGACCGCACGATGATCGACCTCGCGCGAGGCAACGCCGCCTTTCGCCCGATCGTCGAGCGCTTCCTGCGCGGCGAGCCCGACGCCGTCCTGCTGGTCGAGTTCGCGGGCGAGGACAAAGGCGCGCAG
>DATJVW010000146.1:0-35404 GCA_035501675.1 Burkholderiales bacterium | reverse complement strand
GCCGCCGCGGTGCGCCGCGTGAGCTCCGCGTCGTTGCGCGTGGCCTCGATTCCGGCGAGATACTCGGGCGTAATGTCGCCGGTGATGTAGACGCCGCTGAAACACGAGGCCTCGAAGCTGCGGACCTTGGGGTTGACCGAGCGACAGTCGTCAATGAGCGCGACCAGATCCTGGTAGATCAGGCGGTCGGCGCCGATCTCGCGCGCGATCTCTTCGTCCGTGCGGCCGTTGGCGATGAGCTCCTTCGAGGTCGGCATGTCGATCCCGTACACGTTGGGGTAGCGCACGGGTGGTGAGGCGGAGGCGAAGAACACTTTGCGTGCGCCGGAGTCGCGCGCCATCTGCACGATCTCCCGGCTGGTGGTTCCGCGCACGATGGAATCGTCCACCAGCAGCACGTTCTTGCCTTTGAACTCCATCCCGATGGCGTTGAGCTTCTGGCGCACCGATTTGCGCCGGATCGACTGCCCCGGCATGATGAAGGTGCGGCCGATGTAGCGGTTCTTGATGAAGCCTTCGCGGTATGGCACGTTGAGCTTCTTGGCGAGCTCCATGGCGGAGGGGCGGCTGGAGTCGGGGATCGGCATCACCACGTCGATGTCCAGGCCCGCGTGTTCGCGCCGTATTTTGTCGGCCAGGCTCTCGCCCATCCGAAGGCGCGTCTCGTACACCGAGATGCCGTCGATGACGGAGTCGGGACGCGCGAGATACACATACTCGAAGATGCACGGGTTGAGCGACGGGTTGGCCGAGCATTGCTTGCTGTAGAAGCGCCCGTCCTGATCGATGAAGATCGCCTCGCCCGGCGCCACGTCGCGGATCAACTGAAAACCCAGTGTGTCGAGCGCCACGCTCTCGGAGGCGACCAGGTATTCGACGCCCTGTTCGGTCAGCGTGCGCCCAACCACCAGCGGGCGGATGCCGTAGGGATCGCGAAACGCGAGCAGCCCGTAGCCGGCGATGCTCGCCACCACAGCGTACGCCCCCCGGCAGCGCCTGTGCACCCCGGCCACGGCCGCGAAGATCGTGTCCGCATCCAGTTCGTAACCGCTCGAGCCTTCCTGCAGCTCGTGGGCCAGCACGTTGAGCAGCACCTCCGAGTCTGAGCTGGTGTTCACGTGCCGCAGGTCCTGGCGGAAGAGCTCGCGCTTGAGCTGCTCGGAGTTGGTGAGATTGCCGTTGTGGCCGAGCACGATGCCGAACGGCGAGTTGACATACAGCGGTTGGGACTCGGCGGAGTTGTCGGCGGAGCCGGCGGTGGGGTAGCGGCAGTGGGCAATGCCGACGGTGCCCTGCAGAATGCGCATGTCGCGCGTGCGGAACACGTCGCGCACCAGGCCGCTCCCTTTGTGCATGTGGAAGGTGCTGCCTTCGGCGGTGACGATGCCGGCGGCGTCCTGGCCGCGGTGCTGCAGCACCTGCAGTCCGTCGTAGAGCAGCTGATTGACGGGAGACTTGGCGACGACGCCGATGATTCCGCACATAGCTAGGCCTCCTGCAGGCTCCCACCATACCGCCCACTGCGTGGGCACCGCTCCTCTGGCAAGGGCGCGAACCACCCCGTCGCTTCGCGCCACCCCTCCTTCAAAAGGAGGGGAGAAAAACCTCTCCCACCACCCCGCCCACTGCGTGGGCGCCCCTCCTCTGGCAAGGGGAAACAGCGCCGTAGACCTAGTGGATTGGCGCTGCGTGAGTATAGTCGAAACCACGCCGGGATCACTCGAAGTGGATGCGCTCGGACAGGGCCTCCGGCAGCCAGGGCCGCACGTGCTTGGCGAGCATCACGAGCGGCGGGCTGGAGAGCGCGTGGCGCCAGGCCGGCTGGCGCGGCAAAGGCGTCATCCCCGCCACCAGCACCAGCACCACGACGATGACGAGTCCACGAGCCAGCCCGAACAGCATGCCCAGCCCGCGATCCCACTGCGAGAGCTTGGAGCGGCGCACGAGCTTCGTGGCCCCCACGGTGATCAACGCGAACACCAGCAGCGCCACCAGCATCACGCCGGCGAAGGTGAGGGCGAAGCGCAGCCACGGGTAAGCGAGCGATTCCGGCAGCAGAGGAGATAATTTGGGGGCGAAGTACAGCGCGATCAAGAACGAGCCCACCCACGAGGCGAGCGACAGCACTTCGCGCACGGCACCCCGATACAGGCCGACCAGCACCGACAACCCAGCGACGACCAGGACGGCGTAATCGAACGCCGTCACGGGGCTTGCTCCGCGCTTCGGCCGCTCATTCCCCCATGTGGACCACCTTGGCGTCGCTCACGGGGATGAGCTTGAGCGAGCGCAGCCGCTCGCGCGCTTTCTCCGCGGCTTCCGCGGTGGGATAGGGCCCGACGCGCACGCGTGTCTTCTGTCCGTTCGGCGTTTTCACCGGCTCGGTGTAGCCGGGGAACTTGCGCGCTTTGATCTGCTGCAGCAGTTGCTTTGCGTTCGCCGCGTTGGTGTATGCGCCGAGCTGGATCACGTAGCCCTCCTCGGGGTGCGCGTTGGCCGGATTCGTAGCCGGCGCAGCCTTCGGCGCCGCGAGCTGGGTTTCGGGAGGCGACGGTTTGGATGCGGGCGGCACTGCCGCGGGCGCTGGGGCCAGAGCCTGCGACTGGGCCGGCGGAGCGACGGGTTGCGCATGGTCCGCCTGCGGTGGTGCCGCTGGCGGAGCCTGCACGGGGGGAAGAGCGGGTGCCTGCGCCTGCCCGGGAATGGGCGGAATGCGGATGTCGATGTCCTGCTTTTGCTCTCGCTGCTCGCGCTCGAGGAACATAGGCGCCAGCACGATCACCAGCAGCACCAGCACGATCGCGCCCACAAGCCGGCGGCGCGCACGCTTTCTGAGCTGCAGCTCTTCGTCCGAGACGGGGGTTTTGGCCACGGTAAAGACAGTCGGTTAGCCTGGGTTGAGCGCGCGCAACGCCGCGGCGACGGTGTAGAAGGATCCGAACACGAGGATTTTATCATCCGGCCCCGCGCGCTCGCGGGCGCGCTGCAAAGCGCTGACGACATCGGCGCAGCGGACCACGGGCGCGGCGACGTTCGCCGAGCGCACTGCACCCTCCACGCGTTCGACGTCTGCCCCGCGCGGACCCGGCAGCGGTGCGATAGACCACTCCGCGATCAGCGGCGACACGGCAGCAGCGACGCCCTCGATGTCCTTATCCTTGAGCATGGCGAACACCGCCAACGTGCGGCCGCGCGGGCCAAGGCGCTCCAGGTTCTCCGCCAGCCGCGCGGCGGCGTGCGGGTTGTGGGCCACGTCCAGGACGATCGCGGGCCGGCCGGGCAGCACCTGGAAGCGGCCGGGCAGGTCGACCTCGACCAGTCCGCGCCGTATCGCACCGTTGTCCATCGGCAGCCGCTCGCGAATCGAATCGAGCGCGGCCAGCACGGCGCTGGCGTTCGCCAACTGGTAGGTGCCGCGCAGCGCCGGCAGCGGCAGCCCGTCGCGCTTGCCCCGCCAGTCCCAGAAGCGCCACTGCACATCCGCCGCGACGTAGCCGAAATCGCGATCGATCAAGCGCAGGTCCGCACCGATGTCCCGCGCATGTTGCGTGAGAGCGGTTGGCGGATCCGGCTCGGCGACGATCGCCGGCTTTCCTGCACGGAAGATTCCCGCCTTCTCGAAGCCGATCTTCTCGCGCGTGGTCCCCAGGTAATCGACGTGGTCGATGGCGACGGTGACCACCACCGCGCAGTCGGGCTCGAAGGCATTGACGGCGTCCAACCTTCCGCCGAGCCCGACTTCGAGCACCGCCACGTCGACTTTGGCCTCGACGAACAGCAGGACGGCGGCGAGCGTGCCGAACTCGAAATAGGTGAGCGAGGTGCCGGCGCGGGCCTGCTCCACGCGGCGGAACGCCGCGACCAGCGCGCTGTCGTGCGCCTGCGCGCCGCCGATGCGCACGCGCTCGTTGTAGCGCAGCAGGTGCGGCGACATGTAGCAGCCGGTCTTGTACCCGGCCCGGCGCAGACAGCTTTCCAGCATCGCGCAGGTGGAGCCCTTGCCGTTGGTGCCGCCCACGGTGATCACCGCGAAGGACGGCGCGAGACCGAGCCGGTCGCGCACGGCGGCGACGCGCTCCAGGCCCAGATCGATGGTCGAGGGGTGCAGCCGCTCGAGGTAACTCAGCCAGTCATCGAGGCCGGCGGACTCGAGCAAGGCAGGCGGGGCGGCGATGGGATGCAAGAGCGCGCAGGGCCTCAGAGGGCGGGCGCGCGCATGAGCAGCGTGATGAGGCTCACCAGCCGGTCGCGCATCTCGCGGCGGTCGACGATCATGTCGATGGCGCCGTGCTCGACCAGGAACTCGGCGCGCTGGAAGCCCTCCGGCAGCGTCTGCTTCACCGTCTGCTCGATCACGCGCGGGCCGGCAAATCCGATCAGCGCGCCGGGCTCGGCGATGACCACGTCGCCGATCATGGCGAAGCTGGCGGACACCCCGCCCATGGTGGGATCGGTCAGCACGGAGATGTAAGGCAGTCGCTCCGTGGAGAGCTGGGTGAGCGCCGCGGTGGTCTTGGCCATCTGCATGAGCGACATCAGCCCTTCCTGCATGCGCGCGCCGCCGCTCGCCGCGAAGCAGATGAGCGGCAGCTTCTGGTCGATGGCGGACTGCACCCCGCGCACGAAGCGCTCGCCCACCACCGAGCCCATGGAACCGCCCATGAAGCGGAACTCGAACGCCGCCACCACGACCTGGACGGTCTTGATCGCGCCCTGCATCACCACCAGCGCGTCGGCCTCGCCGGTCTCCTGCGCGTCGGCATCCAGCCGCTCGGTGTAGCGCCGGGTGTCGACGAACTTGAGGAAGTCCACCGGCACCACCTCGGCGCCGATCTCGTAGCGCCCTTCGGGGTCGAGCGTCACGTCGAGCCGCTCGCGCGCGCTGATGCGATTGTGATGCGCGCACTTGGGGCAGACGTTCATGGACTTCTCGAGGTCGGCGCGGTACAGCACCGCCTCGCACACCTCGCACTTGATCCAGAGCCCTTCGGGGACGGCCTTCTTGGCCGCCCCCGGGCTGCGCTTGATCTTGGGCGGAAGCAGCTTCTGCAGCCAGGTCACGTCACCTCCGGATCATCTCGTCGCTCGAACGCCTGCCGGGAGCACCGAGGCGCGAGACGCGCGACACGCCTCGGTTCGGCGGTCATTCGTCCATGGCCCGGCGGATGCCGCCGACCAGGGCCTTCACGTTGCCGATGAGCTGGTCCGGCGCCGAGCGCTCGATCTCCTGGACCAGCCGGCTGCCGATCACTACGGCGTCCGATACCTGCGCCACCGCTCTGGCGGTCTGCGCGTCGCGAATGCCGAAGCCCACGCCCACCGGGAGCTTGATGTGAGAGCGGATGCGCGGGATCTTGGCGCCCACCTCCTGAACGTCCAGATGACTGGCGCCCGTCACGCCCTTGAGCGAGACGTAGTAGATGTAGCCGCTCGCCACGCGGCCGACCTGCTCCATGCGCTGCTCTTCGGTGGTGGGCGACAACAGGAAGATGCTGTCGATGCCGCGCCGGCGCAGCTCGGCGGTGAGCCCTGCACTTTCTTCCGGCGGGTAGTCGACGACCAGCACGCCGTCCACTCCGGCCTGCTGCGCGGCTTGCGCGAAGCGCTCGTAGCCCATCGCCTCGACCGGGTTGGCGTAGCCCATCAGCACCACGGGCGTATTTTCATTCGTCTGCCGGAAGCGCGCGACCGCCTCTACCACTTGTTTGAGGCTGGTGTGATGCTTCAGCGCCCGCTCACTCGAGCGCTGGTTCACCGGGCCGTCCGCCATCGGGTCGGAGAACGGCACACCCAGCTCCAATATGTCAGCGCCCGCGTCCACGAGAGCATGCATCAGCGGAACAGTGGACTCCAGGTCCGGGTCACCGGCGGTGAAGTACGGGATGAGCGCCTTGCGGTTGGCGGTCTTCAGCCGGGCGAAGGTGGGGGCGATTCGGGACATGGGCTGTTCCCTCACCCCGTCCCTCTCCCGCAAGGGGAGAGGGGGTGGGCGCTTTCACTTCCTTCGCTCAAAGTTCGATCCCCGAGTATTTCGCGACGGTATGCATATCCTTGTCGCCGCGGCCGGAGAGATTGACCAGCAGGACTTTGTCGCGGCTCATCGCCGGGGCGATCTTCATCGCGTGGGCCAGCGCGTGGCTCGATTCGAGCGCCGGCATGATGCCCTCGAAGTGGCACAGCGCGTGAAAGGCGTCGAGCGCCTCCTGATCGGTGGCGGAGACGTACTGCGCGCGCCCGCTGTCCTTGAGCCAGGAGTGCTCCGGCCCGACGCCGGGATAGTCGAGCCCGGCCGAGATCGAGTGGGTCTCGATGATCTGGCCGTCCGCATCCTGCAGCAGGTAGGTGCGATTGCCGTGCAGCACGCCCGGGCGGCCTGCGCACAGCGTGGCGGCGTGATGGCCGGTCGCGATGCCCTCGCCCGCCGCTTCCACGCCGATCAGCTCCACGGATGGATCCTGGATGTAGGAGTAGAACACGCCCATGGCATTGGAACCGCCGCCGACGCACGCGAGGATCGCGTCCGGCTGGCGTCCGATCGCCTCGGGCATCTGCGTGCGCAACTCCTTTCCGACGATCGCGTTGAAGTCGCGCACCATCATCGGGTAGGGGTGCGGGCCCGCGACCGTGCCGATGATGTAGAAGGTGCTCTCGACGTTGGTGACCCAGTCGCGCATGGCTTCGTTCAGCGCGTCCTTCAGGGTCTTGGAGCCGCTTTCCACCGCTACGACGGTGGCGCCCAACAGCTTCATGCGATACACGTTCATCGCCTGCCGCTTGATGTCCTCGGAGCCCATGTACACCACGCACTGCATGCCGAAGCGCGCGGCAACCGTGGCAGCGGCCACGCCGTGCTGGCCTGCTCCGGTCTCGGCGATGACGCGCTTCTTGCCCATGCGCTTCGCCAGCAACCCCTGGCCGACGGTGTTGTTGATCTTGTGCGCGCCGGTGTGGTTGAGGTCCTCGCGCTTGAGCCAGATCTGCGCGCCGCCCAGGTGATCGGACAGGCGCTTGGCGTGATAGACGGGGCTGGGGCGGCCGACGTAGTGCTTCAGCTCGGAGGCGAGCTCGGCCTGAAACTGAGCATCGTCGCGCGCGCGCAGGTATTCGCGCTTCAGCTGCTCCAAGGCGTAGATGAGCGTCTCGGCGACAAAGACCCCGCCGTACGGACCGAAGTGCCCGGCCCCGTCGGGCAAGTCGTAGATCTGCCCCGCTTCATACATCTGCATCGCGCACTCCTCGCATGAAGGCGGCTATCTTGGCGGCGTCCTTGATGCCCTTTTCCCGTTCCACGCCACTGCTGACATCCACCGCCCACGGGCGGACCGCCCGGATCGCCTCGGCGACGTTGGCGGGCGTGAGCCCGCCCGCGAGCACGACCGGGAGCGGCAGGTCGCGCGGAATCAGACCCCAGTCGAAGGAACGCCCGGTGCCGCCGTGGGCGCCTTCGTCGAACGCGTCCAGAAGCAGGGCTTTAGCCGAGCGGTAGAGGGCAGCGTATTGTAGCAAATCCGTTACGGGCGCCACCCTGCACGCCTTGACGTACGGCAGGCCAAACCCGGCGCACAGCTCCGGCGCCTCGCTGCCGTGAAACTGCAGCAGGTTCAGCGGGACTTCGTCCAGCACGCGCAACACCTCGTCGGGGTGCGGGTCCACGAACAGGCCGACCGCGGTGACGAAGGGCGGCAGCCGCTCGACCACCTCGCGCGCGCGGGCGACGCCGACGCAGCGCGGGCTGGCCGAGTAGAAGATCAGCCCGATGGCATGCGCGCCTGCGTGCGCTGCCGCAAGGCCGTCCTCGACGCGGGTGATGCCGCAGATCTTGACTGCCGTGGCCATGGGATCAGGACAATGCGCTCGAGGCGAACCCCGCGCTCAGGAGCATGTCGGAGGGCCCGCGCGCGCGCGGCGCAGGCAAGCCCCACGCCGCGTCGTATTCTACTGCCGTGAGGTACAGCCCATGCGGCGCGAAAGTGGGCGCGGCGCGCTCGCGGTCGCGGCTCTCCAGCACGTCTTTCAGCCATTGCGGCGGGCGCGTCCCCTCGCCGATCTTCACCAGGCAACCGACGATGTTGCGCACCATGTGATGCAGAAACGCGTCGGCGCTGAACTCGAACAGGACCAGCTCGCCGAAACGACGGATCTCACCGAGGCGCAGCTCCTTCTCCGGCGAAGCCGCCTGGCATTCGGCGGCGCGGAACGCGCTGAAGTCATGCCTCCCCAGCAGGCAGCGCGCCGCGTCGCGCATGCGATCCGCGTCGAGCGGCCGATGATGCCAGCCTATGCGCGCGTGCTGGATGCCGGGACGCTCGGGGCGATTCAGCAGGAGATAGCTGTAGCTGCGCGACGTGGCCCGGTTGCGCGCGTGGAAGTCGTCGCTGACTTCGCGCGCCCACTGCACGGCGATCGGCTCGGGCAGCAGCGCGTTCACGCCGCGCACCCACGCGCTGACCGGCCGTCGCGCGGACGTGTCGAAATGGATGACCTGGCCGAGCGCGTGCACGCCGGCGTCGGTGCGCCCGGCGCATTGCGACTGCACGGGGTGCGCCGCGATTTGGGAGACGGCCGCGTCCACGGCGTCCTGCACGGAGCAGCCGCCGGGCTGGGTCTGCCAGCCGCAAAAGGCGCTGCCGTCGTATTCGAGTCCCAGGGCGATGCGCATCCGGTCAACCACACAGGCACGGAGAGCACGGAGAAGATCTAAGTGCTAAAGAACCCTTCGGTGAAACAGACATGAAGAGCGGGCCGGCACAGGCCTTCTCCCGCTTGTCTGAGGTTGTGGGCTCTCTCTGTGCTTTCCGTGTCCCTGTGGTTCGCTGCTATGGGTTAGGAAACAAAATGGGCGCGGTCTCCCGCGCCCATGCGGCCTCGAGTCCGATCCAAGCAGGAGTCTAACTCAGGGTCTGCAGCACCTTTTGGGCCGCGGCCTTCTGTTCGGCATCGCCTTCCGCGACGACCTCGCGCAGGATCTCCCTGGCGCCTTCCTTGTCACCCATTTCCTGGTACGCCTTGGCGAGGTCGAACTTGGTCTGCACGTCGTACCACTTGTCGTCCTTGCCGCCGACCTCAGCGTCCTTGGGACCGCTGCCGCCCAGGTCCAGATTGATCGACGAAAGGTCGAGGTCCGGCACGGCGGGCGTCGAGCGTCCGAGATCCAGGACCGGTTCCGCCCTGGCCCCGCCGGTCTCGAGCGAGATGCGATCGATGTCGAAGTCGACGCTGGAGGTGCCCGCCGCTGCGGTGCTCGTGTCGTCGAGCTTCAGATCGAAGTCCACCGCATCGACCTTGGCCATCTGGGCCTGGGTCTTGTCCTCGCCGCCCGCGGGCAAGTCGAGGTTGAAGTCCATGACCGGCATCTGCGCGGTCTGATCGGCGCTGAAGGTGGCGAGACTGATGTCGCTGGCGACGCCCATGCCGGTGGGACGGCCGAGGCTGTCGAGGTCGAGGTCCACCGGCGTAGCCGCATTGACCGCCGCACTCAGCTTGCCCAGGTCGATATCGGTCTTGGTTCCAGGCTGCGCCCCGTCGTCGATGTTCAGGTCGAGGCGCTCGGCGCTCGCGGAGGCCGCGGCGGTGGTCGCGAAACGCCGTCCAAAGCCGGCGTCGATGTCGGTGAGGGTCCCGATCTCCGGCGAGGGCTCGAGCGAATCGATCTGGAAGTCGAGCGTCTTGTCCGTGGGCGCGGCCGCGGCGGCGGCTGTGGCAGCGGCTGCAGCGACCGCTTCCGCGCTCGGCTTCCCGGCTGCGTAGCGCGGGTTACCGGGCTCGATCTGATAGCCCAGACGGGCGGCCTGCACCCACAGCTCACCCTGACCGCCGGTGACTTGCTGAAGCTCGCGGGCCACGGGATCGAAGGCGGCGAGGTCCTTCCGCTTGGCGAAGATCTCGAGCAGCTTGAGGTGGACCTCCGGGCGCCCAGGCTGGTTTTGCAGCGCCTCCTTCAGAATCTCCTCGGCCTGGCCGTCGCGGCCGTAGGCGAGGTAGATCTCGGCTTCGGCCAGCGGGTCGACCTCTTCGGCGATCGTCGGCTGAGCTGCGGACGTGCGCGCCGGGGCGATAGCGCCGCCGGTGTCGGGACTGGCGGCAGCAAACGCGCTTACGTCAGAAGTTTTTTTTTCTGCCGGCCCGCCGAAGTCCGCCGCGGCGCGGCGGTTGCGCACGAATCGATAGCCGAAGAAACCCAGAATCAGGGCCACGACCGCTCCGCCGCCGATCAGGTATGTCGGTTCCTCCAGCAGCTCATCCAGCATGCTCGGGGGCGGCGGGGGCGGCACGATCGCCCTGGGCTTCGGCTTGGGCTTGGGCTCGGTAGCCGCGACGCCGGGTTGCGTGCCGGAGGCGGCCATCGGACCCGGTGCGGGCGTCGCGACGATTGGCGGCGCCGGCGGCGGGGGGGCGGACGCGGTGGCTTCCGGTTTGGGCCCAGCCGGCGGGGCCGGCGCGGGCATGGCCTTGGCAGGCGGCGTCGGTGGCGGCTGAGGCGGCGTGACGGCCGGCTTCTGGAGCTCTGCCATCGGCTTGTTCTTGAGCTCGAGAAGCCCCTGCATGTCCTTGACGGTCTTCTCCAGCTTGGCGATGCGCTCGTTGGCCTCGCGAATCGTCTTGTCGCGCGCCGCGACTTCCTCTTCCAGCCCGCGCACTCTTTCCTGCGTGGCCTTGCCGCCGCCGGCGCCGGGCGCTTCGCCCTTGGACAGCTTCAACACTTCCTTGGGCTCGCCCGCGGGCGGCACGCCTCTTTCCTGCACCGGGCCGGTCACCTTGCCGCCGGCTGCTTGCTGCTCCGGCGTCGGCATGGCAGCGCCTGCGGCGCTGGCCAAACGCTCGCGGTAGGCGTTGAAATCGACCACTTGCAGATGCACCTGCCTGCGGGCGTCCTTCTGCGGGATGCCGGCGGCCTCGGACGGGTCCGGAATCGTGAGCACTTTGCCGGTCTTCAGCCGGTTCATGTTATTAGCGGAAAAAGCCTCCTTGTTGTTCTGCCAGAGCAGGACCAGCATCTGGTCCAGCGACACATCGTCCGGCTTGTATTGCCTGGCGATCTTGGAGAGCGTGTCGCCGTACTTCACCGGCCCGTAGCTCTCTTCCTTGGGCGCGGCGCCAGGTTTGGCCGGCATGCCCGCTTCGGCCGGCGGAGCTTGGGCCAGCTGCTCCGCGGGCGGCGGAGCCGGCAAGGGCTCGCCCGGCGCCGTTTCGACAGGCGCCGGTGCTGCGGCTACTTCGGTTGGAGGCGTCTCCGCGGGCGGCAGCTGCATTTCGCTGCCCATTCGCGTTTCGACCTGCGGCTGGGGTGGGGGCGAAGGCGTGGGCGCGGCAGCGCCGGGCGAAGGCGGGGGCGCGGCGGCACCGGGGGTAGGCGCAGCGGGCTGCTCCGCTGACGGTTGTGCCGCGGGCGGTTGCGCCGCGAAAGCGGGCGGGTCGAGCAACGCGGTGTAGGCGCGCACGATCTTCCCGCCTTGCCAATTCAACTCCACGATCAGATCGACGAACGGCTCGGGCACGGGCTGCGCACTGGTCACCTTGATGTAGGTGTCGCCGCCGGCGCGCTTGTCCAGGGCCATGCGCAGGCCCAGGGACGAAGGGGGATAGGGAAGGTTGGATTGCGCGTAGGCCTCGGGTGACCCCAGCCGAACGCTGAGCGTCTCGAGCTCGCTCTTCTCGGGCGCGACCACATCGATCTCGGCCCGTAGCGGCTCCGCGAGGTGCGACAAGACCGTGAGCTTGCCCAGCCCTGCGCCCTCCGCTGCTCCTGCGACTAGGAACAGCGCGGCTGCGATGATTGAGGCTCGTAGAGACGTTTTGCCCACTGCGCCACCCGTCGTTATGACCAGTCAATAAATAAAAATAACATCATGTATTTAGGGATGCAAGCTAAACTTGCGTCTTAATATCGGCCTAACCCGCCCATTTTTCAGTCTTTTTGGGCGCGCCGCGCATCGTGAGGGAGACGAAGCCATAGCCTCGCGGTCAGGGTGCGTCTCCGTCCTGTCCGTCAGCAGTCTGGCCCCGTAAGCAAAACCCTCGCCTGCTTTAACAATTGAGCAGGGGCACCCGAGTCCGATCACGGGTTTGAGCGTGCAGTTCCCGGCCCCGAGTCGTGCTCGCTGGCGGGGGCAGAGTAGGACCGATGCGGTTTGACCCGCGAGGCGTCCGCTCAGCGCTCGAGCAGGATGCGCAACATGCGCCGCAACGGCTCGGCGGCGCCCCACAGCAATTGATCGCCCACCGTGAACGCGGCGAGATATTGCCCGCCCATGGGCAGCTTGCGCAGCCGCCCGATATGCACCTGCAGAGTCCCGGATACCTGGGCGGGGGTCAGCCCCTCGAGGCTCGCCTCACGCGTGTTTGGCACGACTTTCACCCAGTCGTTCGCCGCGGCAAGAATAGTTTCGACCTCGGGTAACGGCACGTCGCGCATGAGCTTGATGGTCAGCGCCTGGCTGTGGCAGCGCATCGCTCCGATGCGCACGCAGATGCCGTCGATCGGGATCGGATCGGCTTCGCGCCCGAGGATCTTGTTGCCTTCCGCCTGCGCCTTCCACTCCTCTCGGCTCTGGCCGGTGCCCAGATCCTTGTCGATCCAGGGCAGCGCGCTTCCGGCCAGCGCATGACCGAACTGCTCGACCGGCAACTTCGGTCCGCGCAGCGCGTCCGACACAGCGCGGTCGATGTCGAGGATGGACGAGGCCGGATCCTCGAGAAGCTTGGCCGCGGCGCCGTGCACCACGCCCATCTGTGCCACGAGCTCGCGCACGTGCTGCGCGCCGGCCCCGGAGGCGGCCTGATAAGTCATCGCCGTGATCCATTCCACCAGGCCGGCCTTGAGCAGCCCGTGCACGCCCATCAACATCAGGCTCACGGTGCAGTTGCCGCCGATGAAATTCTGGACGCCGCGCGCGAGAGCGCGCTCGATCACGCTCAGGTTGACCGGATCGAGAATGATCGCTGCGTCGGGCTGCATGCGCAGCGCCGAGGCCGCGTCGATCCAGTAGCCGTTCCAACCTGCGGCGCGCAGCTTGGGGTAAATCTCGTTGGTGTAATCCCCGCCCTGGCAGGAGATCAGCACCTGCATCGCCTTCAGCTCGGGAACGCTGCGCGCGTCCTTGAGCGGCGGCACTTCCTTGCCGATCGCCGGCGCCTTGCCGCCCGCCTCCGAGGTGGTGAAGAACACCGGCTCCACCGGGTCGAAGTCGCGCTCGGCGCGCATGCGCTCCATCAGCACCGAGCCCACCATGCCACGCCATCCGATGAAACCGACTCGCATCGCTGCCCTCTTTCGCCGCTCGCCCGGCTACCGGTGCGCGAGCGCCGCGATCACCGCGTCGCCCATCTCGCGCGTCCCGACCTTGTTGCAACCCGGCTGACAGATGTCCGCCGTGCGCACGCCTTGGCCCAGCACGCGCTTCACCGCGTCTTCGATGCGCGTCGCGGCCTGCTCCTGGTTGAAGGTATAGCGCATCATCATGGCGGCAGACAGGATGGTGGCCAGCGGATTTGCCACCTGCTTGCCGGCCAGGTCCGGCGCGGACCCGTGGATGGGCTCGTACAGGCCCTTGTTGCTCGCGTCGAGCGAGGCCGACGGCAGCATGCCGATGGAACCGGTGAGCATCGAGGCCTGATCGGACAAGATGTCGCCGAACATGTTGCCGGTGACGATGACGTCGAACTGCTTGGGCCAGCGCACCAGCTGCATCGCCGCGTTGTCGACGTACATGTGGGACAGCTCCACGTCCGGATACTCCTTGGCCACCTCGCTCACCACCTCGCGCCACAGCATGCTCGTGTCGAGCACGTTGGCCTTGTCTACCGAGCACAGCTTGCGCGCCCGCTTGCGGGCGGTGCGGAATCCGACATGGGCGATGCGGCGGATTTCCGACTCGCTGTACAACATGGTGTCGAACGCCTCGCGCTCGCCTGCAGCGTTCTGGCGGCGGCCGCGCGGCTGGCCGAAGTAGATGTCACCGGTCAGCTCGCGCAGGATCATGAGATCCAGCCCGGCCACGACCTCGGGCTTGAGCGTGGAGGCTCCGGCCAGCTCGGGGTACAGCACCGCCGGGCGCAAGTTGGCGAACAAGCCCAGCTCCTTGCGGATGCGCAGCAGCCCTTGCTCCGGGCGCATCGCACGCGGCAGCGCATCATACTTCGGGCCACCGACGGCCCCGAGCAGCACCGCATCGGCCTTGCGCGCGAGATCCAAAGTCGTGGCGGGAAGCGGATCACCCGCCGCGTCGTAACCCGCGCCGCCGATAGGCGCTTGCTCCAGCTCGATCTTCAGGCCCTCGGAGCGCAGGACCTCGAGCACCCTGACCGCCTGGCCGACGATCTCCGGGCCGATGCCGTCTCCGGGTAGAACTGCGATCTTCAATTTTTTCTCAGTGAAGGGTCAGCCAAACGCCCTCTCCCGCGAGGGAAGAGGGAACTCCTCACGCCGTTCACGTGAACAGCCAAGGCTGTTCGGCCTTGCGTCTCGCCTCGAAGGCGCGGATCTCGTCCGCGTGCGTGAGCGTGAGAGCGATCTCGTCCAGGCCTTGGAGCAGGCGATGTTTCTGGAAAGGATCGATGCTGAAGTTGAGGCTTTCCCCGGCGGGCGTGGTGACCGTCTGTCTTTCCAGGTCGATCGTCAGCCGGCAGCCGGGCATGCCCTCGACTTCTCGGAACAGGCGATCGACCGCGTTCGCGTCCAGCACGATCGGCAGCAGCCCGTTGTTGCAGCAGTTGGAGTAGAAGATATCGGCGTAGCTCGGCGCGATCAGTGCGCGGAAGCCGTAATCCATGAGCGCCCAGGGCGCGTGCTCGCGCGAGGATCCGCAGCCGAAGTTGTCACGGGCGAGCAGGACCTGCGCACCCTTGTAGCGCGGCTGGTTGAGCACGAAACCCGGGTTCAGAGTGCGCTTCGCGCTGTCCGTGCCGGGCTCGCCTTGATCGAGGTAGCGCCACGCGTCGAACAGGTTCACGCCGAACCCGGTGCGCTTGATCGACTTCAGGAATTGCTTGGGGATGACGGCGTCGGTATCCACGTTGGCCCGGTCGAGCGGAACCACCAGCCCCTCAAAGCGGACGAATCGCTCCATCACCCGCTCACATCCCGCGCACGTCGACGAAGCGGCCGGCGATGGCCGCGGCCGCCGCCATCGCCGGGCTCACCAGGTGCGTGCGTCCGCCGGCGCCCTGCCGGCCCTCGAAGTTGCGATTGGAGGTCGACGCGCAGCGCTCGCCCGGCTCCAGGCGATCGTCGTTCATCGCCAGACACATCGAGCAACCCGGCTCGCGCCACTCGAAGCCGGCGTTGCGAAATACCCGGTCCAGGCCCTCGGCTTCGGCCTGGCGCTTGACCAGCCCGGAGCCGGGGACCACCATCGCGAGCTTGACGCTGGGTGCGACCTGCCGGCCGTCGACCACCTCTGCCGCAGCGCGCAGGTCCTCGATCCGCGAGTTGGTGCAAGAGCCAATGAACACCTTGTCGATGCGGATGTCCGCGATGGGCGTGTTGGGCGCGAGCCCCATATACTGCAGCGCCCGCTCCACCGCCTCGCGCTTGATCGGATCCTGGATCTGGGCCGGGTCGGGCACGCGGCCATCGATGGTGTCGACCATTTCGGGTGAGGTGCCCCAGGTGACCTGCGGCTTGATCGCCGAGGCTTCGAGGCGCACGACTTTGTCGAAGCTGGCCCCCGGGTCGCTCTTGAGCGTGCGCCAGTGGGCCACCGCCCGCTCCCAAAGATCGCCCTTGGGCGCGAAGTGCCGGCCCCGGATGTACTGCACCGTGGTGTCGTCCACCGCCACCATGCCCGCGCGCGCACCGGCCTCTATCGCCATGTTGCACAGAGTCATGCGCCCTTCCATGGACAACGCGCGGACCGCGCTGCCGCCGAATTCGATGGCGCTGCCGGTGCCGCCTGCGGTGCCGATCCGGCCGATCACCGCGAGCGCGATGTCTTTGGCCGTGACCCCGCGGGGGAGCAGGCCCTCGATCTCCACCAGCATGGCCTTGGCCTTCTTCTGCACCAGGCATTGCGTGGCGAGCACGTGCTCGACCTCGGACGTGCCGATGCCCCAGGCGAGGCACGCGAAAGCGCCGTGGGTGCTGGTGTGCGAGTCGCCGCAGACGACCGTCATGCCGGGCAACGTGGCGCCCTGCTCGGGCCCGATCACGTGCACGATGCCCTGCTGCTTGTGCAGGAAGGGGAAGTAGGCCTTGGCGCCGAACTCGCGGATGTTGGCGTCCAGGGTCTCGACCTGCGTGCGCGAGATCGGGTCGCGAATGCCCTTCTCCCAATCCGTGGTGGGCGTGTTGTGATCGGCGGTGGCCACGATCGACTCCACGCGCCAGGGTTTGCGCCCGGCGAGCTTCAGGCCTTCGTAGGCCTGCGGGCTCGTGACCTCGTGCACCAGATGCCGGTCGACGTACAGGAGCGCGCCGCCACCGGGCTCCTCGCGCACCACGTGGCTGTGCCACAGCTTGTCGTAGAGGGTCTGTGAGTTCATGGCCGCAGGCAGCATAGCGCAAAATTATCGCACAGCACCTCGAGGCGGAGTAGGGGAACGCCGCGCATCTCAAGCGGGCGAGTGAGCCACCGCCGCGGGCCGCAGGCGCCCGGCCACCACGAACAATGCGAGCAGCGCAGCGCCGGCGGCGGCGGTGAAGGTGAGTGCGGGTCCGGCGTGTTGCCACAGCCATCCGCTCGCGAACCCGCCCAGTGCGCCGCCAGCACCGAACCCTAGACTCGTATACAACGCCTGGCCCCGCGCCTGGATGCGCCCGCGGAACAAGTGATGGATCGCCGCCAGCGCCGCGGCGTGGTGAGCGCCGAAGGTGGCGGCGTGCATCAGCTGCGCGACGGCCATCAACACCACGCTGTGCGGGGCCCAGCCGATGATGAGGAAGCGCACGACTGCGCAGCCCAGGCTGAAGCTGATGATGGAGGGAATCGCGAAGCGCCGCATCAGGCCGGGCATGAGCAGAAACACGAACACCTCTGCCACGACCGACAGCGCCCACAGCCAGCCCACCCAGGCCTTGCTGTAGCCGTTCTCGACCAGGTGGATCGAGTAGAACGTGTTGTACGGCCCGTGCGCGAGCGCCATCAGAAAGCACGCGGTGAACAGCGCGATGACCTCCGGCCGGCGCACGGTTTCGCGCAGCGGTGCGTGCTCCTCGTGGTGCGGCGGCGCCTGGTCCACCGGCAACGCCCAGGCGGCGAGCGCGCACAGGCTGAACAAGACGACCAGCATCGCCGGCAGCCACAGCACGCCCGTGAGGTCCAGGATCTGCCCGAGCGCCACGACCGAGACCACGAAGCCGATCGAGCCCCACACCCGGATGCGGCCGTAGTCGCCCAAGCGGCCCCTGAGATGGCCCATGGTGGTGGCCTCCACCAGCGGCAGCGCCGCGCACCAGAACACGTTGAGCACCAGAAGCACGGCGAGCAGCCAGCCGAAACTCTTCGCCGCGAGCAGGCCCGCGCAGGCCACCGCGGCCGCAGCCGTGGCGATGCGCACCAGCGGGCGGCGGCTGCCCTGGTGGTCCGCGAGCCACGCCCACGCGGTGGGCGCGAACACGCGTGCCAGGGGCATCAGCGCCAGCAGGATCCCGATCTGCACGGCGCTGAAGCCGAGCTTGCGCAGATACAGACTGAAATAGGGCGCGAAGCCCCCCAGCATCAGGAAATAGACGAAGTAGAACCCGGCGAGGCGGTAATGGAGCTGCTTCTGGTTCATGCTTTCGGCACCACCGCGTCGCTGGCAGGACTCGCGCCGGCAGCCGATCGCCGCGTACGCGCCGGCGAACGTCGCCGGGACGCACCATGGCCGCTACTGTTCTTTGCGGAACCGCCTAGCAAATGGTCGTCATCCCGGCGCTGGCCGGGACCCAGTGGTTTGCGTCCGCCGGCACTGGATTCCGGCTTGGCCGTTCCTCGAAACCTCCACGGCTCGCGCCGCAGGGTTTTCGCCGGAATGACGGCTACGGGACCGTGTGCTGTTGGCCACTTATGGAAGCTTCGATAAGGAGCGGCCCGCAAGCCGCCGTGCTGCCCGCCTGCTTCGATTCGGCTGCGTGACGCCGCAAGCGCCGGAGCGACGCGGTCAAGCTTCGTCCGGCAGCGGGTTCTCCACCGCGGCCGCTTGGTGCGGCGGCTCCGCCGGTTCGCGCGGCGCCTGCGCTGAGACGCGTGGCGTGTCGACGCGTACGTCGGCGTTCTGTGCGCGGTGGCGCAGCGCATGGTCCATCAGCACGATGGACAGCATGGCCTCTGCGATGGGCGTGGCCCGGATGCCTACACACGGATCGTGGCGGCCGTGCGTCTCGACCATCACCGGGTGCCCCTGCTTGTCGATCGAACGGCGCGGCAGGCGGATGCTGGAGGTAGGCTTGATCGCGATGTTGACGACGATGTCCTGGCCGGTGGAGATACCGCCCAGGATGCCGCCGGCGTTGTTGGTGAGAAAGCCGGCGGGCGTCATCTCGTCGCCGTGCTCGCTGCCCTTCTGCGTGACCGACGCGAAGCCGGCGCCGATCTCGACGGCCTTCACCGCGTTGATGCTCATCATGGCGTACGCGATGTCGGCATCCAGCTTGTCGTACACCGGCTCGCCCCAGCCGGGCGGGACGTTGAGCGCCACCGCCGTGACCTTTGCTCCGGCCGAGTCTCCGGCCTTGCGCAGGTCGTCCATGAAACGCTCGAGGCGCGGGACGTAGCTTTCATCGGCCACGAAGAAAGGATTGGCGTCGACCGTCTCCCAGCTCCCGAACGGCACCTCGATCGGCCCGAGCTGGGACAGATAGCCGCGGATCGCCACGCCGAAATGCTCCTTCAGCCACTTCTTCGCGACCGCGCCGGCGGCCACGCGCACCGCCGTCTCGCGCGCCGACTGGCGTCCGCCACCGCGGTAGTCGCGGATGCCATACTTGTGCCAGTAGGTGTAGTCCGCGTGGCCGGGGCGGAAGCTGTCCTTGATGTTGCTGTAGTCCTTGCTGCGCGCGTCGACGTTGCGGATCAGCATCGCGATGGGCGTACCGGTGGTGCGGCCCTCGAACACGCCGGACAGGATTTCCACGGTGTCCGTCTCTTGCCGCTGGGTCACGTGGCGCGACGTGCCGGGGCGGCGGCGGTCCAGCTCGCGCTGGATGTCGGCTTCAGCCAGAACCAGCCCCGGAGGGCATCCATCCACCACGCAGCCGATGGCGGGCCCGTGACTTTCGCCGAAGGAGGTGACGCAGAACAGCCTGCCCAACGTGCTGCCTGACATGGGGCGGGTTACCTGAGGTGGCGCGAAGCGCCGGACAAGGTTCGCAAGACGCCGAAAAGTTTAGCACAGGGCCATCGCGTGGCCGCAGATCAGACGCGCTTGCAGAGCGGGGCCCGGGTCGCCCACCGACCGCCGCGGGCCAAGGTAAACTAGGCGCATGCGCCAGTATCTGGACCTCATGCAACGCATTCTCGATCACGGCGTGCGCAAGAGCGACCGGACGGGAACGGGCACGCTGAGCATCTTCGGACCGCAGCTGCGCTTCGACCTCGCGCGCGGCTTCCCGCTGGTGACCACCAAGAAGGTGCACCTCAAGTCGATCGTCCATGAGCTGCTGTGGTTCCTGCGGGGTGACACGAACGTCCGCTACCTGCGCGAAAACGGGGTCACCATCTGGGACGAATGGGCCGACGAGCGCGGCGAGCTCGGCCCGGTCTACGGCTACCAGTGGCGCTCCTGGCCGGCGCCCGACGGGCGGCACATCGACCAGATCGCGCAGGTGCTGCAGGAGCTGCGGCGCAACCCGGATTCGCGCCGGCTGCTGGTCTCGGCGTGGAACGTGGCGGACATCCCCCGGATGAAGCTGGCGCCGTGCCACGCCTTCTTTCAGTTCTACGTCGCGGGCGGCCGGCTCTCGTGCCAGCTTTATCAGCGCAGCGCCGACTTGTTTCTCGGCGTGCCGTTCAACATCGCCTCCTACGCTCTGCTCACTTTGATGGTGGCGCAGGTGTGCGGGCTCGAGCCGGGCGAGTTCGTTCACACCTTCGGCGATACGCACCTGTATCTCAACCACCTGGACCAGGGGCGTGAGCAGCTCCAGCGCGAGCCGCGGCGCCTGCCGCTGATGCGGCTCAACCCGCAGGCGCGCGACCTCTTCGCCTTCCGCTACGAAGACTTCGCCTTGGAGGGATACGACCCTCATCCGGCGATCAGGGCTCCGGTTGCGGTCTGAAGGGACGCGGTGAGAAGTAACGAAGCAGGCGCTGGCGCGAGCGGGCGCCTGTCGTTGATCGTGGGCATGGCCCGCAACCGGGTGATCGGCCGCGACGGCAAGCTTCCCTGGCGCCTGTCCGCAGACCTGCAGCGCTTCAAGGCGCTCACGATGGGGCACCACATCATCATGGGACGCCACACGTGGGAATCCATCGGCCGGCCCCTGCCCGGGCGCTCCAGCGTGGTCGTGACGCGCAACCGAGCCTACGTCGCCGCCGGTGCCGCCGTGGTCCGTTCTCTGGCCGAGGCGCTGGCGCTTGCGCGCGGCGATTCCGAAGCGTTCGTGATCGGCGGGGGCGAGCTGTACCGCGCGGCCTTGCCGCTGGCCGACCGGATCTATCTCACCGAACTGAACGCCGACTATGCCGGCGATGCGTTCTTTCCCCCTCTAGCGGCCGGGGAGTGGCGCGCCGCGCAACGCGAACATCACCCGCAAGCGGGCGAGCAACCCGCGTGGGACTTCGTGGTTTACGAGCGGTTGCGGGATCCAGGCGAGGGAAGCTGATCCTCGGGGCAAGAAAAAAGGCGGGCGCGCCGTGAGGCACGCCCGCCTCGATCTCGGGTGCGACGCCGCTCAGGCGGCGATGAAGCGCTCCTGCGGCAGCGGAAACCCGTTGAACGTGCTGGCGTAGGCGGTGGTGTAAGCGCCGGCGTTGGGCATGTAGACGAAATCGTCGGCCCGCAGATCCTCGGGGAGCAGCTGGTCGCGCATGACGATGTCGACCGAGTCGCAAGTGGGCCCAGCCACCGTCCAGGGTATGAGCTTCCCGGCGCGCTCCGTGACCACCTCGTACTGCAGTCCCTCGGTGGTCTCGATGATCCCGCCGAACATGCCGGCATCGAGGTACACCCAGCGCTTGCCGCTGCGGGTGGCGGTGCCCACCACCCGGCAGACGAACCAGCCCGCATCGGAAACCAGGAAGCGGCCCGGCTCCGCCATCACGCGGATGCTCTCCGGCAAACCGGCCAGTTCCCGGTTCACCATGTCCCCGATCACCTCGATGGACGGGATGGGCTTGGTGTGCCGTACAGGGAAACCTCCACCGATGTTGAGCAGCCTCGGCTTGAGCCCTTTCAGCCTCATCTTGCGGAATACGCGCTTGGCGCTGTCGATCCCGGCGCGCCAGTTGTCCGCGTTGCGGCACTGTGAACCGACGTGGAACATCACGCCGGCCAGGTCGGCTCTGAGATCGACCGCAGCCGCCACGATCTCTTCCGCCTCCTTGGGCTGGGCGCCGAACTTCCCGGACAGCGGCCAATCGCTGCCGGCGTTGGGAGCGTCGACTCTCAAATAGAGCTTGGCGTCTGGCTTGATCTCGACGATCTTGGCCAGCTCCTCGACGCTGTCCAGCACGAACCACTCGACGCCGCGCTGCGCCGCGTAGCGCAGGTACTGGCGCGACTTCATGGGATTGCTGTAGAAGATCTCCGCCGCCGGCGCCCCCAGGCTCAAGAGCAAATCGAGCTCGGCGACGGAGGCGATCTCGAAGCTCACGCCTTCCTCGATCAAGGTCCGCAGCACGGTCGGGTGCGGGTTGGCCTTGACGGCGTAGTGAGGGTGGACGCGAGGCATGGCCGCCTTGAAGCGCCGGGCCTTGGTTCGGACGATGCGGGGATCGAGCAGCAGGAAAGGTCTGTCGTAGCCGTTGTGTGCGGCCTGCCTAACCTGGTCGAAGTCGAGGCGTACCTCGGGGTGGGTGTCGAGCGGGAGCTCCGGCTCGATCTTCTTGTACAGCGCGCTGCGCACGGACATTTATTCTTCTCCTGGAGACGCTAGGTGATCGGAATGTGCAGGTTCTTCAGATCCACGCTGGGGAAGTAGTTCCTCTTGCCTGTCATGATGACCTCCTCTTCTGCTCGAGCGCGAAGGCGCAGCGAATGTGAAAAATCACTCGCGAATTATAGGGCCACCGTCCCCGGAATCAAGCGCTTTGGTGAGCAAATTTCGCGCCGTACGGTTACAGGCGAAGTCCGCCGAGCGCACGCAGCTCCGCCGAGCGCGCGCGCAGTCGCTGCAGGGCGGAAGATCGCTCCGCAGGGTGCCGCGGGTTGACTGAGATTTGACGCGGAGTCGCGCGGAGAGCGCCTAGTCCGAGCGGCTCACACGCGAGGCGCGCGGCGAGCCGTTCAGATCTTCGGAAGCGTGACGCCCGTCTGACCCTGGTATTTACCGCCCCGGTCTTTGTAGGACACCTCGCAGATGTCGTCGGGTGCAGCTTCCAGAAAGATCACCTGCGCCACGCCTTCGTTGGCGTAGATTTTGGCCGGCAGCGGAGTGGTGTTGGAGAACTCGAGCGTGACGTAGCCCTCCCACTGCGGCTCGAGCGGGGTGACGTTCACGATGATCCCGCAGCGGGCATAGGTCGACTTGCCCAGGCACAGCACCAGGACGTTGCGCGGGATGCGGAAGAACTCCACGGTGCGGGCCAGCGCGAAGGAGTTGGGCGGGATGATGCAATGCGGGCCTTTGACGTCGACGAACGACTTCGGATCGAAGTTCTTGGGGTCGACGATGGTGCTGTTGATGTCGGTGAAGAGCTTGAATTCGTCGGAGCAGCGGATGTCGTAGCCGTAGCTCGAGGTCCCGTAGGACACCACGCGCCGGCCGTCGACCTCCTTGACGTTGCCGGGCTCGAATGGCTCGATCATGGCGTGCGCCTGCACCATGCGCCGGATCCACCGGTCGGACTTGATCGTCATCGGCTCACGTGCTCTTGATCACGATCTTGGGGAACGCCGCGCTGAAGTCCTGCGCCTTCTCCGCGATCTTGACGGCCACCTTGCGCGCGATCTCCCGGTAGGTCTGCGCGACGCTGGAGGCCGGGTCGGCCACGACGCTCGGGTTGCCCGAGTCGGCCTGCTCGCGGATGCGCACGTCCAGTGGGAGCGAGCCCAGCAGCGTCACACCGTAGTCGCGCGCCATCCTCGCGCCGCCGCCTGCTCCGAAGACGTGCTCCTCGTGGCCGCACTTGGAGCAGATATGCGTGCTCATGTTCTCGACGATGCCCAGGATGGGCACGTTGACCTTCTCGAACATCTTGAGCCCCTTGCGGGCGTCGAGCAGCGCGATGTCCTGGGGCGTGGTCACGATCACCGCGCCGGTGACCGGCACCTTCTGAGCCAGCGTCAGCTGGATGTCGCCTGTCCCGGGCGGCATGTCCACCACGAGGTAGTCGAGGTCCTTCCAGTGCGTGTCTCGCAGCAACTGCTCCAGCGCCTGGGTCACCATCGGCCCGCGCCAGACCATCGGCTGCTCCGTGTCGATGAGGAAACCGATCGACATGGCCTGCACGCCGTGCGCGAGCATGGGATCCAGGCTCTTGCCGTCGGGCGAGGTCGGACGCTGGCCCTGCAGGCCCAGCATCATCGGCTGCGAGGGGCCATAGATGTCGGCGTCCAGCACGCCGACCGAAGCGCCCTCCGCGGCGAGCGCGAGCGCCAGATTCGCGGCGACGGTGGATTTTCCGACGCCGCCCTTGGCCGAGGCCACGGCGATGACGTTGCGCACGCCGGGAACCAGCGGCACGCCGCCTTGCACTGCGTGGGAGACGATCTTGAAGCCGACCTCCACGCTGACTTTGCCCACACCAGGCAGGCCGCGCAGCGCATCTTCGAGCTGCTTGCGCACCGCTCCGAGCTGGCTTTTCGCCGGGTAGCCGAGCACGACGTCCACGGCGACGTCGGCGCCGCTCACCTGGACTTTTTTGATCTCCTTACCCGAGACATAGTCTTTTCCGGTGGTGGGATCGATGCTCTGCTTGAGCAACTCCTGGACTTGCGCTTCGGTTATGGCCACGTGTGGACACCTCTGCAGGAGGCGCGAATTCTAGCATTGGCGGGTCCCTGTCGGACCGCCCCGTTTGTTAGACTCCAAGTTTTGTTCCGGTTCTACGATGCCCCGCAAGATCCTCGTCACTTCGGCCCTGCCCTATGCCAACGGCAGCATCCATCTGGGCCACCTGGTCGAATACATCCAGACCGACATCTGGGTACGCTTCCAGAAGATGCAGGCGGGCACCGAGGTCCATTACGTGTGCGCCGACGACACGCATGGCACCCCGGTCATGCTGCGCGCCGATCAGGAGGGGATCACGCCCGAGGCGCTGATCGCGCGGGTGTTCCAGGAACACACGCGCGACTTCGCCGGCTTCCACATCGCATTCGACAACTACTACACCACGAATTCGCCCGAGAACCAGGCCTTCTGCGAGGACATCTACGCGCGGCTGGAGGCGGGGAATCTCATCGCCAGGCGCTCGGTCGAGCAGTTCTATGACCCGCTCAAGCAGATGTTCCTGCCCGACCGGTTCATCAAAGGCGAGTGCCCCAACTGCCACTCCAAGGACCAGTACGGAGATTCCTGCGAGGTCTGCGGCACGACGTACAGCCCCACCGATCTGATCAGCCCCTATTCGGTGGTATCGGGCGCCGCACCGGTGCGGCGCGCCTCCGAGCACTACTTCTTCAAGCTGAGCGATGCCCGCTGCAAGGCGTTCCTCGAGCAGTGGACCCAGGGCCAGCTCACGGACGAGCATCCGCTCCAGCCCGAAGCGGCGAACAAGATGCAGGAATGGTTCGCGGCCGGGCTGCAGGATTGGGATATCTCCCGAGACCCACCGTACTTCGGCTTTCCCATTCCCGGCACGGACGGCAAGAAGTTCTTCTATGTCTGGCTCGACGCCCCGGTGGGCTATTTCGGCAGTTTCAAGAACTATGCGATGCGCCTGCAGGCCCGGGGCATTGCCCTCGAGGTGGGCGCCTTCCTGCGCCCCGGCCACGCGACCGAGATGGTCCACTTCATCGGCAAGGACATCCTCTACTTTCACGCCCTGTTCTGGCCGGCGATGCTGCGATTCGCGGGTTACCGCACGCCGACCAAGGTATTCGCGCACGGCTTCCTCACCGTAGACGGGCAGAAGATGTCCAAGTCGCGCGGGACGTTCATCACCGCGGAGAGCTATCTCGCGCTGGGCCTGAACCCCGAGTGGCTGCGCTACTACTATGCAGCCAAGCTCGGGCCCACCATGGAAGACGTGGACCTCAGCCTCGAGGACTTCGTGGCGCGGGTCAACAGCGATCTGGTCGGCAAATACGTGAACATCGCCAGCCGGACCGCCCCGTTCATCCGCAAGCATTTCAACGGCGCGCTCAGCGTCGCGCTCGAGGAGGTCGCGTCTGATGCCCGGCTCGACGACATCGCGCAGCATGGCCTGGACAGCGCCTACGACGAGGAGCTGGAGGAGCTCGCCCTGGGCTTGACGGGCGGATTGGAGCGGCCTCAGCTCCTCGCCGTGATCGCCGGCAGGGCCGCGGAGATCGCGGCTCTGTACGAGGCACGGGAATACGGAAAGGCCGTGCGCCGCGTCATGGCTCTGACCGACCTGTGCAATCGTTACGTCGATCGCCTCGCGCCGTGGGATCTGGCCAAAGATCTGCGGCGCAACGCAGCGCGCGTTCACGTCGGGTGCTCGATCGCGCTGAACGCGTTCCGCCTGCTGACCCTGTACCTCAAGCCCGTTCTGCCTCGGGTCGCGGCCGACGCGGAGCAGTTCCTGAACATCGCGCCGCTCACTTGGGCCGACGCGTCGACGCTGCTGCCCTCCGAGCACCCGATCAACGCCTACCGCCATCTCATCACGCGCGTCGACCCCAAGCAGATCACAGCGCTCGTAGAAGCCAACAAGGAGAGCCTGCAGGCGACGCCGGAGCAGCATTCGCCGCAACGGCATGCACAACACCAGGAGAATGTCGTGGCTGAACAGACTACCCCCTCACCCGGCCCTCACCCTACCCTCTCCCAAAATGGGAGAGGGACCTCTTTGCCCGCCCCTCTCCCGGGGGGAGAGGGGAGTGGGAGCACGGCCTCACCGCTGATCACCATCGACGATTTCAACAAGCTGGAGCTGCGGGTCGCGCGCATCGTCAGCGCCGAGCACGTCGATGGCGCGGATAAGCTGCTCAAGCTCCAGCTCGACCTGGGCGGGGAGACGCGTCAGGTGTTTGCCGGCATCAAGTCGGCATACGACCCGGAGCGGCTGAAGGGCCGACTGACCGTGATGGTGTCGAACCTGCAGCCGCGCAAGATGCGCTTCGGCGAGTCGCAGGGCATGGTGCTCGCTGCGAGCGGCGAGGGCCCCGGGATCTTCCTGCTCAGCCCCGACGACGGCGCACAGCCGGGCATGCGCGTGAAGTAGATCCGGTGGCGATGAAGGTCACCAAGCACGTCATCGTCCACGGCCGCGTGCAGGGAGTGGGCTTTCGCGAGTACATGCGCAGGGAGGCGGAGCGTCTGAACGTCAAGGGCTGGGTACGCAACCGCTACGACGGAACGGTCGAGGCCATGGTGCATGGCTGGCCGGAAGACGTGGATAACGTCCTCGACTGGGTCCGCCGGGGTCCGCCTGCCGCCCGCGTCACGGCGGTGCAGGTGAACGAGGCCTCGGGGGAGTTCGAGAGCTTCGAGCACCGACCATCCGAGTGAGACTGACCCCGTTGGCTCGCCGCCTCGGTCGGTCTCTGGAGCCCGCGCGAATTAAGCGTCACCCCATGCTGTGACGCTTCAATTCCCGCAGTTATTGCCCCAGCTCGCCTGGGGCAATAACCTCTAATAGAGGATCTGGACGTTCTCCGGCCTCAGCCACGCCCCGAGAGAGCGGATCAAGTCGTCGTCCAGCTTCACCCGCCACTCGTCGCCCAGATCGATCCGGCACTGCGCGCCGTCATTGCTGAAGACGATGGAAACGGGGCAGGTGCCCTGCTTGTAAGGAGACAGGAGCTCCCGCAACCGGGCGCCGCCGGACTGCCCGTTGCACACCAGGCGCATGCAGCGGGCGAAGCGGCCGCGCGCGGCCGGCAGGTCATACACTTTGTCGGCCGCGATCCGAATGCCGCCGGTGAACTCGTCGCTCTGCGGCCGGCCTTCCACCACGAGGAGCTGATCTTCCTTGAGCAGGTTGCGGCTGGCTTCGAACAACTCGTTGTACACCGTCACCTCGACGCGCGCGGTGCCGTCGTCGAGCTGCACGATCGCCATGCGCCCGCGGCGGCTCTGTTGCATGCGCAGGGCGTTGACCACCCCGGCCACCGTGACGTTCTGGTTCTGCGGCGTGAGACCTGCGAGCGACGTGCGCACCAGTGGCGCGACTTCGCGGGCGTAGCCCGAGAACGGATGCCCGCTCAGGTAGAACCCCAGGGCCTGCTTCTCTTCCAGCAGGCGCTGGCTCTCGCTCCACAGCGGCCTGTCCACCAGCTCCAGGCGGGCCTCGGGCAGGCCGAAGTCGGCGCCGAACAGGCTGGTCTGCGACGCGGAGCGGCTGGCCTGTTCGGCGCCTTCGATGGCGATGCCGGCCGAGGCCAGCAGGCGATGGCGGTGGTCGTCGATGCTGTCGAACGCCCCGGCGCGGATCAGCGACTCCAGGACGCGCCGGTTGACGATGCGCTTGTCCACTCGGCGGCAGAACTCGAACAGGTCCCGATACGGGCCGCCCTCCTCGCGCGCCTTCAGTATCGCGGCGATGGCCGACTCCCCCGTGCCCTTGATCGCACCCAGACCGTAACGGATCTGCGTGCGGCTCACCGGCGCGAACCGGTAGAGGGAAGCGTTGATGTCCGGCGGCAGGACCTTGAGCCCGTTGCTCACCGCGTCCTCGTAGAACTGATGTACTTTGTCGGTGTCGTCCATCACGGCCGACAGGTTGCCCGCCATGAAGGCGGCCGGGTGATGGGCCTTCATGTACGCCGTCTGGTAGGCCACCAGCGCGTAAGCCGCGGCATGCGACTTGTTGAACCCGTAACCCGCGAACTTCTCCATCAGGTCGAACAGCTGCGTGGCCTTGTCGCGGGACAACCCATGCCTCTCGGCTCCCGTCACGAAGATGTCGCGCTGCTGCGCCATCTCCTCCGGTTTCTTCTTGCCCATAGCGCGCCGCAGCAGGTCGGCGGCCCCCAGCGTGTAGCCGCCGATCACCTGGGCGATCTGCATCACCTGCTCCTGATACACCATGATCCCGTAGGTAGGGCTCAGGATGGGCTCGAGCCGTGGATCGAGGAAGTGCACGCGCTTGCCGTGTTTGCGCTCGATGAACTCCGGGATGAGCTCCATCGGACCCGGGCGATACAGCGCGACCAGCGCGATGATGTCCTCGAACCGGTCAGGCTTGGCCTTCTTCACCAGGTCGCGCATCCCGCGCGATTCGAACTGGAACACCGCCGTCGTGTTGGCCGTGGAGAAGATCTTGTACGCCTCCGGATCGTCCAGCGGGATCTGCTCCAGGGAGAAGCCGGTTGCGCCGCCGTCCTGACTGTTGATGAACCTCACGGTCCAGTCGAGAACGGTCAGCGTGGTCAGGCCCAGAAAGTCGAACTTGACCAGGCCCACGGCTTCGACGTCGTCCTTGTCGAACTGGCTGACGACGTTGTCGGTGCCTTCTGCGCTGTACAGCGGGCAGAAGTCGGTGAGCTTGCCCGGCGCGATCAGCACGCCTCCGGCATGCATGCCTACGTTGCGCGTGAGGCCTTCGAGCCGCTCGGCCAGCTCCAGCAGCCCGCGCACCTCTTCTTCCTTCGCCTCGCGCTCGGCCAGCAGCGGCTCCATCTCGCGCGCCATCTTGAGCGTGATCAGCTTGCCGGGCTGGAACGGGATCAGCTTGGCGAGCTGGTCACAGAAGTTGTAGGGCAGGTCCAGCACGCGTCCCACGTCGCGCACCACCGCCTTCGCGGCCATCGTGCCGAAGGTGACGATCTGGGACACACTGTCCTCGCCGAACTTCTGGCGCACGTAGCCGATCACGCGGTCACGCCCGTCCTGGCAGAAATCCACGTCGAAGTCGGGCATGGAGATGCGCTCGGGATTCAGAAAGCGCTCGAACAGCAGGTCGTAGCGCAGTGGATCGAGATCGGTTATCCCGAGACCATAAGCCACCAACGATCCCGCGCCCGAGCCGCGCCCCGGCCCGACCGGCACGCCGTTGCGCTTGGCCCAGTTGATGAAGTCGGCCACGATGAGGAAGTAGCCGGCAAAACCCATCTTGATGATGGTCTCGAGCTCGAGCTCCAGCCTGTCGCGGTAGCGCGGCTCCTGCCGTGCCCGCTGCGCCGAGTCGGGATATAGCGCGATGAGGCGCCTCTCGAGTCCGGCCATCGCCTCGCTGCGCAGGTAGTCGTCGAGGCCGGTGCCGCCCGGGGTGGGAAACAGCGGCAGCTTGCTCTTGCCCAGCTCCAGCTCGAAGCTGCAGCGCCTCGCGATCTCCACGCTATTGGCGAGCGCGGCCGGGACGTCGGCGAACAGCCGGACCATCTCGGCCTGGGTTTTGAAGTACTGCTCGGGCGTGAAGTGGCGCGGCCTGCGCTGATCGGCCAGGATATAGCCCTGGCTGATGCACACCCGGGCCTCGTGCGCCCTGAACTCTTCGGGCGTGAGGAACTGGATGGGATGCGTGGCCACCACCGGCAGGTGCATACGGCCCGCGAGGCGCAGCGCCCGCTGCACGTGACCATCGTCCTCCGCGTGGCCGGCGCGCTGCAGCTCCAGATAATAGCGACCCGGGAACAGCCCGGCCCAACTCTGCGCGAGTCTCCGGGCCAGCGCCGCGTTGTCCGCCAGCAGCGCGTGACCCACGTCGCCGGAGCTTCCACCGGACAAGGCGATCAATCCTTCGGTTCCCAGCTCGCGGAACCAGCCGACGAGGACCTCGGCGCGGCCGCGATGCTGGTTGCTGCGATAAGCACGCGAGAGCAGCTCGCACAGGCGCAGGTATCCCGCGCGGTTCTGACACAGCAGCAGCAGCCGGTGCGGCTTGTCCCGATCCTGTTCGTTGGCGATCCACAGGTCGCAGCCGACGATGGGTTTGAGGCCCATGCCGCGCGCGGCCTGATAGAACTTGACCAGCCCGAAGACATTGGCGAGGTCGGTCAGCGCGAGCGCCGGCATGTCGTCCGCGGCGGCGCGCGCCACAGCAGCCTCTACGCGCACGATCCCGTCGGAGATCGAATATTCGCTGTGCAGGCGGAGGTGGATGAATTGCGGAGCCACGCCCGAATTCTACGACGCCCTCGTTTCCGATGTGGCCCCGCGCGCAATGCGCCGCCCCGTCTGGCATTGCGGGTCCTGGCTGCCCGAGATGGCCGTGGGGCGCGGCTTTCCGGGATGCCGTGCGACTGAGGCTATAATGCGACGCCGATGTACCAGACCCTGCCGGGCCGCGCGAGCGTATCGCGCCGGCCAACATGCTGCGCACCCGAGGTCCGGCCCCTGATCAGTCCGGAGTCACTATGAGCCGCCAAGGCGCCAAGAAAAGCGGGGCCCGATCCTGAACAATAGGCGCGTAGAACACCAACAGTGGAACGGGCACTGATCGCTTCGGGGCGCGGAACAGTTCTTTCGTCCGAGGTGGGTGCGGTGCTGCGCCTCGTCGAGATTGGCCGTTCTTGGCGTCTTCGCGTCTTGGCGGCTCCCGAGGTTGGCGTGCCGCTCTACGGCATCTTCGCGAGCCCACGGCTGCCCATATGAAACCGAGCCAGTCGCATATCCTGCAGGTCCGAGGGTTGCGCTACCACGTGCGCACGTGGGGCGACGAACGCGATCCGAAGCTCGTCTTGCTGCACGGCTGGATGGACGTGTCGGCGTCCTTCCAGTTCCTGGTCGATGCCCTGCGGCGCAACTGGTACGTGATTGCCCCGGACTGGCGGGGGTTCGGCCTATCGGAGTGGGCAAGCGGGGGCTACTGGTTCCCGGACTACGTCGCCGACCTCGAGGTGCTGTTGCGGCAACTGTCCCCGGCTGCGCCGGTGAACCTGGTGGGGCACAGCATGGGCGGCAACGTCGCCAGTTTGTACGCGGGCATCCGTCCCGGCCGCATCGCCAAGTTGGCGCTGCTCGAGGGCTTCGGGCTGCCGCGCACCGTTTCCAGCGCCGCCCCCAAACGCTACGCCAAGTGGCTGGATGAGATGGCCCAGCCACCCACGTTCAAGCCCTACGCCTCCTTCGAGGAGGTGGAGGAGCGGCTGATGCAGAACAACCGCAGGCTGTCACGCGAGAAAGCGCGTTTCCTTGCGCCGCACTGGGCGAAGCGGCTCGACTCGGGCGAGGTCGTGCTGAACAGCGATCCGGCACACAAGATGGTCAACCCTGTGCTCTATCGCCTGGAGGAAGCGCTGGCGTGCTGGAAACAGATTACGGCGCCGGTGTTGTGGGCGTGGGGTGACGGCCATTGGATGCGCCAGTGGCTCAAGGACAACGAGGCGGACATGGAGCAGCGGCGAGCGGCTTTCCACAGCCTGACAGAGCGCACGCTTGCCGACGCCGGGCACATGATGCACCACGACCAGCCGGAGACCCTCGCGGCCGTTCTGGAGGAGTTCCTTACGGATTAGCGTCGCCGTTGTCCCGCGCTTCGTCCCGGCTGGTGCCTGGCGCTTCAGCGCTTGATAAACCCGTCGAGGACCCCGGCGACCAGCTGCTTGGCGAAGCGCGAATCCAGCTTGGCATGCTGCACCAGCAGGCGATACCAGAGCGCCCCCAACAACAAGTCGGTCATGACGTCCAGGTCGGCGTCGGGTTTGAGTTCCCCGCGCGAGCGGCCCCGCTCGAGCACCTGGTACAGAACCGCGCGGCGTTTGGCGATGAGCACCTCGCGCAGGATCTCGAGGAACTCGGGATCGTACACCGCGTCGGCCATCAGCCCGCGCATGGTCGGGCCCGAGACGTCTGTCAGGCGTTTGAACGCGGCGCAGAAGATACATTCGAGGTCGCCACGCAGGCTGCCCTTGTCAGGCGCGGGCAACTTGCTCGCGGCGTGATTGGCGTAGGCCTCCAGCACCAGCTCGGCCTTCGACTTCCACCAGCGATAGATGGTCTGCTTGCCCACACCGGCCTGCCGCGCAACGCTCTCGATGGTCAGGGCGCCGTAGCCCTCCTGCTCGAGCAAGGCGACGACGGCGTCGAGTATGGCTTCGTGGGAATCTTCGCTGCGCGGGCGGCCGCGCACAGGGCGCGGGCTCGCTACGACCGGCGTGTCGGGTTCTGGCTTGGCCATGTCTTGGTGTATATGTTGTTGGGCCCGGTCAGGATCTGGGCTCTTGCCGGACGCCTCTTCCCCGAGGGAATCAGCACGCGGCACGCGGCGCTCCGTATGTTAGCCCCTGCAGGCTGCCGGCTCAACGGGCACAATGATTCGTATGGACAACAGGAGGAGACCATGAATCTTGTCAAGCTGCATTTGCTGCGCTTCGCGTTGCCGTTGCTCGTCTTGTCGTTGAGCGCCGGCCGCGCCTTGGCCGCGGCCGAAGAGGAGGTCGACCGTGCCGAGGATGCACGCTACGACGCCATGATCCGTGGAGACCCGGTTGCGCTCGCGAGCCTGCTGGCAGAAGAGTTCCTCTATCACCAGCCCAGCGGCAAGACCGCGACCAAGACGAGCTACATCGAGCTGACCACGTCGGGTGCCGTAAAGATATACAAGGCCGAACGCTACGACGTGAAGATCCATGTGTACGGCGACATCGCAACGGCCATGGGCTCGACGCGCCTGGATATCCAGTTTGGCAGCGACAGGCGCGACGTCGACCTGCGCTATCTGAACGTGTGGGTGCTGCGCGACGGCCGCTGGCAGCTCGCCGCGCGTCAGTCGGCTTTCAAGACGCAATGAGGCCGGTCGACAGACGAGCGGGTCAGCCGCTTCTGCGCAACAGCAGAGAACCGCGCCACAGCGTCAGCAGTCCGGTGGCGACGAAGGCGGCGGCGTAGCTGCCGCTCACCGCGATGACGGCCCAGAACATGGACGGCAGCACCGTCACGCCGGAGTAAGTCAGCGCGAGCGACGCGCCTGTCGCGGCGGCGGCTCGTCCCGGTGGGGCGATATGCGCAACCTCGGACAGATACACGCCGTTCCATCCCACCGCGGTCGCACCATAGACGGCACTCACTAGAAACACCACCGCCGCTGGCCATGCCGCCGTCACGAGCGCGGTCGCGAAGGCGGCGGCAGACATGCTGACCCCGAGCAGGCCGAGCAGCGGCCGCGGCTTGGCCCAGCGGTCTGCCGCCACGCCCCACAGGATGCGTCCGCCGATGCCCGCGATCATGGCGCTCGAAAGCGCCGCGCCGGCCGCGCCGAGGCCGAAGTGCGCGTGATCGTGCAGGAACACCACCAGAAACGAACCCAGGCACATCTGCATGCCCGAATAGGTGAACGAGGCCAATCCCATTTCACGCAATCTCGGCTGCGATAGCACCAGCCGGAGCGGTTCGAGCGCCCCGGCACGCGCCGTCTGTTCCACCGTCTCGCTGCCTGTGTCGACCTCGGCGCGCACGGATTGCAGGGCTGCGGCAGACGCGATGCAGATGCCGGCACACAGCAGCGCCGCCGCCTTCCACCCCACGGCGAGGATCAGCGCCGGCAGAACCGCGCCAGCAAGCGCTCCGCCCATCGGAACGCCAGTCTGCTTGAGCGAGAAGATGAACGCGCGCAGATGGCGCGGGATGCGCTCGACCAGAATGGCGGAGCTCGACGGCGTCACCTGCCCGTAGCCGAGTCCGATCACCAGCGCACCGGCGGCGATGAGGAACAGGTTCGCCGTGGCCATCAGCACCAGACCGGCGCCGCATAGCGCGAGGCTGGCCTGGCTCATGCGCATCGGCCCGTGGCGGCCGATCGTTCCGCCCGACAGCAGCGCGCTGACGGTCGCGCTCAGGTAGATCAGCGCCGTGGCGACCCCTATGGCGCTCGCGTGGACGCCGACTTCGGCTTGCGCGGCGGGGGCCAGAACCGCAGGGGTGAAAACGACCAGCGAAGCCAGCGCCTGGATGGCCAGCGTGACCCAGACCGACGTCCACACGCCGGTCATCGGCGCAAGCCGGTGGGGCTATTCCTCACTTGGCTTTCGCCAGCGCTTGGTCGATGTCCCAAAGGATGTCGTCCAGGTCCTCGATGCCTACGGACAGACGGATCATGTCGGGCGTCACGCCGGCTGCGATCTGCTCCTCTTCGGAAAGCTGGCGGTGCGTCGTCGAAGCGGGATGGATCACCAGCGTCTTGGCGTCTCCCACGTTCGCCAGGTGGCTCAGGAACTGCACGCCCTCGATGAACTTCACCCCGGCCTGCTGCCCGCCTTTGATGCCGAAGGTCATGATGGCGCCCGCGCCCTTGGGCATGTACTTGCGGGCCAGCTCAAAGTACTTGCTCGACGGCAGGCTCGGATAGTTGACCCAGCTTACCTGCGGGTGCTGCTCGAGGAACTTGGCGACCGTCAGCGCGTTGGCCACGTGGCGGTCCATGCGCACGTGCAGCGTCTCCAGCCCCTGCAGCAGCAGCCAGGCGCTCAGCGGCGACATCGCGGGACCAAGCGTGCGCATCGTCTCCATGCGCGCCTTCATGGTGTAACCGAAGTCGCCGAACGTCTCATGGAAGATGACCCCGTGATAGCCGCGCGAGGGAGTGGTCATGCCGGGGAAATTGCCGTTGCCCCAGGGGAACTTGCCCGACTCCACCAGCACGCCGCCCATGGTCGTCCCATGGCCCCCGATGTACTTGGTCGCCGAGTGCACGACGATGTCCGCTCCGAACTCGATTGGGCGGCACAGATAGGGTGTGGCGAACGTGTTGTCGATCACGAGGGGAACTCCCGCGTTCCTCGCTATGGCGGCCACCGCCTCGATGTCCAGGACGTTGATACGCGGGTTGCCCGCGGTCTCGGCGTAGAGGAGCTTGGTCTTGGGCGTGATCGCGCGCTGGAAGTTCTGCGGGTCGTCCGGATCGACGAACTTCGTGTCGATGCCGAACTGGCGGAACATGACGTCGAACTGAGAGTAGGTGCCGCCATACAGCGTGCTGGCCGAGACGATCTGGTCGCCGTTTTGCACCAGCGTGAGCAGCGCGCACATTTGCGCGGCCTGCCCCGAGGCCGCCGCCAGCGCCGCTCGGCCGCCTTCCAGTGCCGCCATGCGCTCCTCGAACACGGACACGGTCGGGTTCGAAATGCGCGAGTAGACGTTGCCGAAGGTCTGGAGGTTGAACAGACTGGCCGCGTGATCGGCCGAGTCGAACACATAGGACGTGGTCTGATAGATGGGAACGGCGCGCGCGCCGGTGGCGGGGTCGGGGATGGCGCCAGCGTGCAGGCACAGGGTGCCGAATCCGAATTGGCGATCAGGCATTGACGTCGTGTTTCGTGA
>DATJVW010000145.1:0-33706 GCA_035501675.1 Burkholderiales bacterium | reverse complement strand
CAGGCTCGAGTGCTGGTGGAGGATCTGGAGGTTCAGCTGGTTCGGCCACCAGTCGCGATTCGACCTGGCACCGGCCGTCGTGTGCATGACCGGGCACTTGCCCGCGCTTTTGTCGTCAACCTTTGCATCCATATGTTTCTCCCTCATCGGTTATTCTCGTTGAGCCCGGAAACGAAGCCTTGATCTAAATCAAGTCCGGCCGGCGCGTGAAATGAGTTGTCTCGCGTCCGCGCTCACCCGCTCACTTCGGGCGTTCAACGACCGCTTACCGGAAATTTCCGACCCACCCCTGGATGCCCGGTTGGCCGAGGGCGGGCGTTGAACCCGCGGCTTACACGGCCGTGGGCGTTCAGCGCCCTGCTTTGGACCGCTCCGTGAGCAACGCCAAGAAACAGAGACACCCCGCAATCATCGCCGCCATTCCGGCTTGAAACAGGGTTACGAGCTGGAAGCTACCAAGGAAGTAGTGGCCACTGAGGCGCAACACGGCAACCAATGCGCACAGCGCCAAGCCACCGACACCGGCAAGGCGCCCGATCCATAACAGCTGTTTGTCCATTTGCATCCCCTCCACGGTTGTTTTTCGCGCTACTTGGCGCACACGGCGAGCGAAGACGGCGGCGCCGCCTACTCCTTTTCGCGCTCCGGAAGATGCCTTTCGCAGGCTACCCGGTCGCCGCCGCGATCGCCAGGCGAGGTCACCGCTCATGTTAGCGCGATGGGGGCAAATCGTGGTATAGACCCGCCTTGGCCGCTGGTGGACCCATATGGTTGTTCTGACATGGAACGTGCAGTGGTGCCGCGGCATAGACGGAAGGGTCGATCCCCTGCGCATCGCGCGCACGGCCCGAGCTTTGGCCGATTTCGACGTGCTGTGCCTGCAGGAGGTGGCGGTGAACTTCCCGGGCCTCGCGGGCAGCCGCGGGGAGGATCAGATGGCCGAGCTGTCCGCCGCCCTGCACGGTTACCTGTCCCTGTTTGGCGTCGCGACTGATCTCGACGACGGTCAAGGCCGGCGGCGCCAGTTCGGCAACGCCATCTTCACGCGCCTGCCCGTGCTCCAGGTGTTCCGCCACCTGCTGCCGTGGCCGGCCGATCCGGGCGTGCCGAGCATGCAGCGCATGGCGCTGGAAGCGATCGTGATCTCCCGTGCGGGCCCGCTGCGCGTGATCTCGACTCATCTAGAGTACTACTCGGCGCCACAGCGCAAAGCCCAGGTGGAAGACTTGCGGCGACTGCATGCGGAGGCCTGCGCGCATGCGAGGGCACCCAGGCTCACAGGCGAGCCGGGCGAACCGTTCGAGGCCGTAACGCGCCCGGCCTCGGCTATCCTATGCGGCGATTTCAACTTCACACCGGAAGATCCCGAGCACGCGCGCATCATTGCAGCGCCCGACCTTGGCGCGCGCCGCATCGTCGACGCATGGCAGGCCGCGCATCCGGGCCTACCGCACCCGCCGACGGTAGGCGTGTACGAGAAGAGCTGGCCGCTGTACTGCTGCGACTTCGTCTTCCTCACCGACGATCTGGCGGAGCGCATCGAGCAAGTGACCGTGGACCACGTCACGCAAGCATCGGATCACCAACCGCTGGTGCTGCGCCTCGCGGATCGAGTCGGATGAACGCAGAACGACTCCAACCTAGGATCTCCCATGAGCGAATGGCAAGACCAGTTGTTCGAGGTGCTGAAAGCGGGCGGCATCAAGCAGGTGGCTTATGTCCCCGATGCCGGGCATGCACGCCTCATCGAACGGGTGGAGGACGAGCCCGGCCTGCGAGGCATCGTGCTCACGACCGAGGAAGAGGGCGTGGCGCTGGCTTGCGGCGCGTGGCTCGGGGGCGAGCGCGCCGCGCTGCTCATGCAGAGCAGCGGCGTGGGCAACTGCGTGAACATGTTGTCGCTGGTATCGAACTGCCGCTTTCCGTTCCTGACCCTGGTCACGATGCGCGGCGAGTGGGCTGAGTTCAACCCTTGGCAGGTTCCCATGGCCAAGGCCACTCAAGAGGTGCTCGAGTCGATGGGGGTCAGCGTATTTCGCGTCACGCAGGCAAATGAAGTAGCGCCGACCGTGCAGGCCGCGGTAGAGCTTGCATTCGATAGCGATCAGGCGGTCGCGGTGCTGCTGTCGCAGCGGTTGATCGGGAGGAAGTCGTGGCTGCACACGAATTGACGGACACGGACGGGCTCGATCGGCGCTCGGCCACGGCACGACTGCTGAGTGCATGCCCGGATGCTCTGGTGATCTCGGGCCTGGGATCGGCCTCTTACGACGTGTTCGCAGCCGGTGATCGGAGCTCCAACTTCTATCTCTGGGGCGCGATGGGTGGAGCCGCCGCGATGGGCCTGGGATTGGCGCTGGCTCAACCACGCCGCCCGGTCCTGGTGCTCACCGGCGATGGCGAGCAGCTGATGGGAATGGGTACGCTGGCCAGCATCGGCGCGCAGCGTCCCGCGAACCTGTCGGTGGTGGTGCTCGACAACGGTCGCTACGCGGAGACCGGGATGCAGCGCAGCCACACGGCATTGGGCGTGAGCTTGCCAGCGGTCGCCGCTGCTTGTGGCTTTGCCTGGACGCTGGACATCGGCGAGATGGGAGCATTAGCGCCGCTGGGCGCCCGCATCGAGGCGATGCATGGGTGCGGCCTGGCCCGGATCAAGGTGCGCGCGGAAGAAGTGCCGCGCGCGCTTCCCTCCCGCGATGGCGTCTGGCTCAAGAACCGCTTCCGATCGGCGCTGGGTTTCCTGCCGATGTGAGCCGCTCCTCCGCTGCGTTTCCAGCGTGGTGCGCTCCGCTCTACCGGATATAGGCCTCGATTGCGTAGCGCCGCATCATCCGATGGCTGTTGAAGTAGGCTGCATTCTTGCCGATGGCGCCCTTCATCACCGGCGCCCACGCGTGGACACCGGAACCATACAGCGGCAGCACCTTGCTTTCGAGTTTGGAGTACAGCGCCTCGGCGTCGTTGCGTTCGGACAACGGCGAGGAGTCGCCGATCGCCCAGCCGGTCACCCCTTCGATGCATCCCTCGATCCACCAGCCATCCAGGACGCTCAAACTCGGCACGCCGTTGAACGCGGCTTTCATACCGCTCGTGCCCGACGCTTCGAGCGGACGCAACGGCGTATTGAGCCAGACGTCCGCCCCGGCGACTGCCTCCAGGGCGATCTGCATCCCGTAGTTGGGCAGGAACACGACGGGAATCAGGCCCGCCAGTTCTCGGCCGTGGCGGCTCAGCGTCTCGATCAGCTGCTTGCCCGTCTGGTCGTGCGGATGCGCTTTGCCGGCCATGACCACCTGGAACGGAGCGGAGCGCGCGATGCGCTCGAGTCGCCGCATATCGGAAAAGAGCAGATCCGGGCGTTTATACGCCGTCATCCGACGCGCGAAAGCGAGAATAGGTACGTCGAGCTTGAGCTCGACGCCGGTCACGCTCTTCACCCGCTCGACTAAAGTGCGCTTGGCGCTCTGATGCGCCTCCCACAGCACCTCGTCGGGCACCTGGTCGATGACGCGGCTCAACAGTTCGGGCTCGTAGCGCCAGCTGGGGAGCCTCGCATCGTAGAGCCGCACGAAACTGGCGCTGGTCCAGGTCGACGCGTGCACGCCGTTGGCCACGGCATGGATCCGAAAGCCGGGAAAGGAGCGCTGCGATACTTCCGCGTGTTTCTGGCTGACGCCGTTGACGTATTCGCTCAAGGTGAGCGCCAGTCGCGTCATGTTCAGCCGCTGCTCCCCGGCCACCAACTTGAGCTCGCCGATATCGACGACATCGCCCATGACTCGCTGCACCAGGTCGTAGTCGAACTGGTCGTGCCCGGCTTCGATCGGTGTGTGGGTGGTGAAATTGCACAACTGCCTCACGCGCGGGACATCGTAGACCGAGCCGGAGCCCGCCTCCTGCGCCGAGCGCGCGAAGCGCCGCAGCAGCTCCAGCGCGAGCAGCGCGGAATGTCCTTCGTTGAGGTGATAGCGGCGGATCTCGAAGCCCAGGGCATGCAGCATTCGTACTCCGCCGATGCCGAGCACCATCTCCTGCTTGAGCCGGTAAGCGTCGTCGCCGCCATACAGCTGATGCGTGATGCGCCGATCCTCGGGTCGGTTCTCGTGCAGGTCGGTGTCGAGGAGAATCACCGGCTCGCGGTGTCGGCGCAGCCCCTCGACGACATACAACCAGCTCCGCACCCAAACCTCTCGACCCTCGATGGGGATTGCGACCTTGGCCTCCAACGGCCGCGCAAAGCGCTGCGGACTCCAGGACTCGTCGTGCTCCAGCTGCCGGCCTTGGGCGTCGATCTCCTGTCGGAAGTAGCCGGCTCGGCTGATCAGGCTGACCGCGACCAGCGGCACATCCAGGTCCGCGGCCGAACGCACGGTATCCCCGGCGAGGATTCCCAGGCCACCGGCGTAGGTAGGGATCTCGTCGCGCAGAGCGATCTCCATCGTGAAGAACGCGATGCGCGACTCCGTCAGAAATTCAGTCTGCATGCAAGCGGGTCTCCGCCCGCGCGGGTCCGGGCAACTCCGCGGGTGTCCGCTCGCCGAGCGGGCTCAGGACTTCTGGCGTTCGACCCCTGTCTTTGGCGCTACGGGTGTCGTCGGCTGGGTCTCGTCGCTGGACGCGGGCGGGCTGAAGACCTCCACCAGAGGACAATCGCGCCCGCCGCAGTCGTGGCTCGCAGCGCACTCCTTCATCGTTTGATCCAGCTCGACGTATTGTTTGCACTTGGGGCAGTATTGCAAAGGTGAATTGAACATCGGTCCTCCATGTGGTTTGCCACGCGCTCGCGCGCCTCGGGAAACCGGCGCGAATCGATCCCCGAGAGCGATCTTCGCCCCATCCTGCGTGTGCGGTGCTGACCGCTCCAGCGACTCTCCGCCAGCGCCGCGCCTTCGCCTAGAGAGGCAGCCAGCGCCGGCGGAACTGTTACGCGCACAGATGGACGTTCAGCGGACACCACCCCCTACTGAACCGACAGCTTCTTGGCCGCCGATGTCGCTTTCTTCGGCAAGGTCAGCTGAAGAATCCCGTCGGAGTACTTCGCCGACGCGCCCGCCTGGTCCACATCCTGACCCAGCGAGAAGCTGCGATACAGCGCGCCGTAGTAGCGCTCGCTGCGGATCACCTTCCCGCCCTCTTTCACGTCCTTCTCCTTCTTCGCCTCGGCGCTGATCGACACCTGGTTGCCGTCGATCTGGATGTTGATGTCTTCTTTTTTCACACCGGGAACCTCGGCCTTCACGGTATAGGCCTTGTCGTTCTCTTCCACGTCCACCTTGATCTGCAGCGGCTGCTCCTCCCCTTCCCAGCGGATGGGCTTGAACACGCGCCGCACCAGGTCTTCGAACGGATCCCCAAACGGATCGAAACGTACGAGATTTGCCATGGTTCATCTCCTTTGTCCATCACTTGAGTACGGGCGCCCCACATGGCCCGTCGAGGGAAAGGTTACGCGTTGGACAAAGAAGCTCCTTGATGCGGATCAAATCCCGCCGTGTTTTGCGCGTTTTCGCGCTCCGCTCACCTCGCGAGCGGATCGGGGCGAAGCTGGAACTTCACGATCTTGCTCGTCGTCCCCTTGCCGCCTTCGAGATGAAAAGGCGTTCTGTTGCCGTAGGTCGACCACAGCCCTCTGCCCTTCCAGCCGCCGGCGGGATCGTCGATGCGCCCATCCATCCCCTTGGCGTAGAACCCCATGGGATAGGGGACGCGGAGATTGACGAACCTCCCGTTCACCAGCGCCATCAGCGATTCGTTCGCATTGCCGGTGGCAAAGGGCACATTGCGGCCCAGCCCGAACGTGTCGTGCTGATCGACCCAGGCGTAGTAGCTGGCTTCGGCGCTGCCGGAGTCGGTCACCCCTTCGAACTGCGGTCCCGGGAAGGGATACAGCGTCCAGCCCTCTGGACAGTGCTGTCCTGTCGCTGCCGGCCCGTTGAGCGGACCTCTGCACTTGCGCCGGTCGAAGCTGGCCAGGTGCCCGCTCGCCAGCGATGCCCATACGACGCCGTTACGATCGATGTCCATCCCGCGCGGCGAGTAGCCAGGAAAGGGCGGCTCATAGATCTCCGCCAGGGCGGTCGCGGGCGGATTTGCGCCGGGAACGAGCCGGACGATCGCGCCGGGGAAGCCGAGCACGGACCCCCAGACCGATCCATCGAGCGGGCTCGGGGCGACGCCGTAAAAGGCGGCCGCGATGCGCTTGTCTTTGGCGGGATCGATCGGCTGATCGGGCTCCACATACTCGTCACGCTTGCCGTTGCCGTTGGTATCGAGGATGAGAGCGGTCCACCCCTGCGCCTTCTGTTCGTCTCCCGTCTCCTCGAACACCTTCCGGTTCAGCCACCCCACGACGTTGGCTGCGGGGCCACCGGCGCTGGTCCACAGCGTCTGGTTGGCATCCTCGGCGAACTGCAGGTGATGCGTGGGGAAACACGTGCTGATCAGCGTGAACTTCCCGCTCTTCGGGTCGTACATGGCGAGGTGGCGGTTGGATTGCTCGAGCGGGAACAGCTGCGCCGAGGGATGGTCCGATCCCTTCTTGCAGAAGGCCGGATTGTCGGGCGGGCGCACTCTCGTGGTGAACCACACCCGCCCCTTCTCGTCGAACATCGGGTTGTGAACGCTGGTCTGGCTGCCCCAGATCACTTCGTCGCCCCAATAGGGGGACGGCCCCATCGGGTTGTTCTTCGACGAGGGCGTCCTTGGATCGCGGACCGGCACTCGCACCTCGCTCTTCGCGTTGCGTACCGGGTCCAAGATCGGAACGAAATCGGTGCTCTCTTCGGGGGACCCATAGATCGGGCCGTTGGCATTGACCGTGGGGTCGCGCTTGTCCGTGGCGATCTCGTCATGCAGGTAGCTCTTCGGCCCCGCCCAGTCCCACAGGCTGATGACGACATTGCGCTCGACGCCCTGCGGTCGCGGCGGCCGCGATGCGGGCAGCGCGCCGGCGGCGATCCGATCGGTCCAGTCCCCGAACAGCGCAAAGGCGCGCTGTGCGTCAATCTTGGCGATCGCCGCGGCCATCTGCGTCATCGCCTGTCCGGATTGAATGCGCCGCGCCCACGCCGCCGCCGAGGATGGGAACTCGCCCAGCTGCTTGGGAATCGTGCGCGTCGCCTTGTTCCCCAGCTGATGGCAGGTGAAGCAGCCGTCCGTCTTGATGATGTCCAGCCACTGACCCTGCGACTTCAGGTTCTTGGGCAAGCCGTTGCCTTCGGGGCCCGTGCCCGGGAACTCGTTGCGGTCCGGGACCTTGAGCATGGCGTACCAGTAGATGGCCGGATAGTATTCAGCCGCGGCAGCCGCCGTCGGCGCCACGACCGCGCTCAGGTTAAGGATCTTGCCGGGCGTCGTTTGGACCTTTGGCGAATCGACCAGGCCGTAGCCGCGCACCCACACTCTGTAATTCGCACGCGGAAGGCCGGGAATCAGGAAGAGCCCTCGATCATCCGTGACGACGATCTTGGCAAACCTGGTGGGAAGGTCCGTGGTTTCCGCGATCACCCAGACACCGGCCTCGGGGCCATCCGCACTGGTGACAGAGCCGCCGAGATCATCGCTGCCGACTTGCAGCGCCCCGCCGGACTCTTGCCCGGCACTCGGTCGGCTCGACAGGGCGGCGAACAGGACGGCGGCGCCGCATGCCATCGCTGCGAGGGACACCACCGCTCTGCTCTTCATCCGGTCACGCCTCCCTTGTCCAATCCGCTAGGAAAGCGTAATGCTACTTCAGGCGTGAGGATCGTTGTTCATGCCGGGGCCACCACGGGCAGCGAGCCTCAAGTCTTGCCACAAGGGAACGCCCACACGAAGGCGCGAAGCACGAGCACGCCGGCGGGGTAATTCAAGATTGCAGGGTCGGCCTCCAGATACCCTCGGACTGCATCCACCAACTCCGTGCCGGTCACTGCAGGCGGCGCGCAAACCAGGCGCTCGGCGCTCGGCGCGTGGTATTGAACGATCTCAACGCCGTCATAGACGCCGAAGACATACGTGATCGCACTGGGATCCTGGCGCAGCAACCGCTGGTACAACACGTTTCCATCCATGAAAAACGGCTGCGCCTGCGCGCTCAACGCGAATAAAGCGAAGACAAATGCGAGTACGCCTCTCATGCTTCCTCCTGGTTCCGGTTCATCGAATGGGTCACGCGTTCGCCGGCGCCGGGCGTGCGTCGCTGAGCGCCATGACGCGCCTCAGCTTGCCGCTCACCGGGTGCCGCCGCAGGCTCCCCTGTTCCACATCGAGACTCACGTTCGCCGCCCCTTGCGCTTGCAGGAAGCGGCCCAGCGAGTGCCGGCAACGCCGCACGGCGTCCGCGTCAGCGATCTGCGGATCGAGCCGTAGAACCAGAGCGGTCGGACTGGACTGGATCAGCTGAAAACGGTTGACGCTTGCCTCGTCTTCGAGCACGGTCGTGAGTGCCAGAGGAAGAAGCTTGATCATCCGCCCCGTTGCATCGCTTACTCCCACGATGTCGTCACAGCGGCCCTCGACCCGGATCGCCGGGAGCGCGCTGCCGCACTCGCAGCGGTGATCGAGCAAAGTTACGCTGTCGCCCAGGTCATACCGAATGAGAGGCTGAACATGGTTGGCGAGGTTCGTGAGCAGCACGGTGTGCGAGGGGACTCCGGGCGGGACAGGCCGGTAGGCTTCATCGACCGGTTCCAAGACGATCCAATCGGCGTTGACGTGCAACGCACCGCGCCCGCAGTCCCAAGCGATGGCCAGGAACTCCGATGCCCCGTAGCCGTCGTGGACCTCGCAATCGAACACGCATGCGATGTGCGCGCGCTGAGCGTTGGAGAGCCGCTCGCCGCCGGTCCAGATCTCGCGCGGCCGGATCGCCAGCCGTCCAGACTGCTGTTCCTCGGCCAGTACGCTGGCGGCCGTAGGGTAGGTCGCCAGCAAGGTCGGCTGGTAGTCGTTGAGCTCCCGCGTCAACGCCGCGGTCGCTTGCAAGATCGAAAGGATCCGCACGCGTTGAGCGAGCCAGGGATAGAGCAGGCGCAGCCGTTGTGCGGTGGCGTTGCCGGCGAAATGGCCTCCGGTCGCAGCCACGAGCGCGTAGCGATCGTTCGCCAGAAATGTTGCGGCGAGCAGCGCCGGCGACAGCAAGCGGCGGAAGCGGATCACTTCGAGCGCCTCATACACGGCGAGCGCGTGGCCGTCGTGCACGAAGATGCCGGGTTCCCCGGTCGTGCCGGAGCTCGTCCACACCGCGTAGCGGTCGCGCAGCGGATAGCCGGCGCGTCCCGGGTCGGCTACGAATTGCTGGACCGCTTCTCGAGTCACCGCCGGATCGGTGACCGCCGTGTCGAAGTGCGCCATCAACTCGCGCTTCGTGACAACCGGTAGATGGGAGAGATCACACTCGTCAGCCGGTATTCCGCGATACAGATGACGATAGAAGGGCGAGCGCTCCCGCGCTAACGTCACAAGATCAACTAGCCGTCGTCGCGCGAGCTGTTCGACGTCCCGGGCTCCGGCAAGCATGGAGAACCAGACGTCCCAGCCCGCCTCGAGGGATTGCCGCGCATCGAAAAACCCCGGAGCGCGATCCCGACTGTCGCCTCTCCAACCGGGGCTGCGATTCATCATGGCCGCCTGAACCATCCGCCGGGACACTACGTGCCCGCCAGCTCCGCCGCCTCTGCCTCCGCCTCGCTGCGGCGGGCGCTCAGGGTCACATGATCGACCTGGGCTTCCGCCTGCAGCCAGTCGTCCAGATCGTAACCGTCCGTGTAGCCGCGCCGCGCGTATAAGTGATAGGCGGCTTCGCTGATCATGCGATGGCGCAAATCCGGTTCCAGTGCATCGCGCGCGCCTTCTTCGAATGGCGTGTCGGGCATCACATCCTGCTCTTCGATGAACGCCACCGGCGCCGCGCCCGCCGGCAGGTGGACCCGTGCTTTGCTCTTGGGATGGATGGTCGGTGCCCTTCTCATCTTCGATTCCTCCTTTCTCGAGCGGCCTCGGCCCGGCCGAGTCGCACAACGGCATGATCATCCCTGTCTGTGAGCCCTGGTTTGACCCAGATCAACCAACCCTGGCCGTCTCGGCGGGCGAAGATGCCCGGCGCGATCCGTTTGACCAAGATCAACCACCCTTCGACTCGGCGGGCGTAAGTTGCACATGCGGTCGCCGGGAAAGGCGATTTGCAGGGCGCGCGGCTCCAGGGCCGACGCAGTTACGTCCAACTTCCAAGGAGGGGAAAAGTGCGTGCATCCCTGTTCGCAACAGCGTTGAGCGCCGTGCTTGCGCTCGTCTTGTCTCCCGCCGCCACGGCCAAGGATACGTTCACGATCGGGCTGAGCAACGGATGGGTCGGAAGCGAGTGGCGCACCCAGATGATCGACGAGGCGGAAGCCACGGCGAAGGAGTGGGGGAAGCATGGTGTGACGGTCAAGACCATCGCGCAGAGCTCCAACGTCGACGTTCCGGGGCAGATCGCGCAGGTGCGCAACTTCATCAACCAGGGTGTGGACGCCATCATCGTCAACCCGAACAGCCCGACGGCCTTCGATCCGATCTTCGCCCAGGCGAAAGCGAAGGGCATCCTCGTGATCGCCACCGACGCAGAGGTGTCCTCGAAGGACGCCATGTACGTCGGCATCGATCAAAAGGGCTGGGCCATGAAGTCGGCCGAATGGCTGGCGAAGACGCTCAAGGGCAAGGGCAACGTCGTCGCCATCAATGGCGTAGCCGGCCACCCTGCGAACCAGGCACGCGTCTCGGGGTACCGAGAGGTCTTCGCCAAGTATCCGGGGATCAAGATCCTCAACGAGGTGAACGCGAACTGGGACGAGGCGCAGGGGCAGCAAGCCATGCAGAACTTGCTTGCCACCTACCCGCAGATCAACGGCGTCTGGGTGCAGGACGGCATGGCGGCCGGCGCCTGGCGCGCGCTGGAGGACGCCAAGCGCACCGACATCGCCGCGACCGGCGAGATCCGCGTCGATTTCCTCAAGACCTGGAAAGCAAAGCACTACAACAGCGGCGCCTCGGTGAACCCGCCGGGCTGCATGGCGAGCGCACTGAACGTGGCGGTCCTGCGCCTTCAGGGGCGCGAGCTCAGGGACGACGTATTCCGGGGGCAATACGGCAACGCGCTCTATATCCCCATTCCCTTGATCGACGCCTCGAACTTCGAGAGCATCTATCAGCAATGGAAGGACAAGGCCGGCTACATCTCGGTCAGCACCATCGTCACGCCGCAACAGGCCGAGGAGATGTTCTTCAAGAAGAAGTAACCGCCTGGCCGCGCCCCGGGATCTCACGCACATGCCCGTCCTGGAGGCGAGCGGCGTTCGCAAGCAGTTCGGAGGCGTGGTCGCCCTCGCCGGCGCACAATTCGCGCTCGAGGCCGGCGAGGTCCACGCGCTGATCGGCTCCAACGGGTGCGGCAAGAGCACCCTGTGCAAGATCATCGCGGGCTCCGTCGCCGCCGATGCGGGGCGGCTCGCGCTCGACGGCCGCGCGGTGAGCTTCGCCGGACCCCGGGAAGCGGCGGCGGCAGGGATCCGGGTGTTCTACCAGGACCTGAGCCTGATCCCGCAGATGAGCGTCGCGGAGAATATTTTTCTGGGCCGAGAGCCGCGCCGGCGCAACGGCCTGGTCGATCGCCGGGCGCTGCGCACTGCGGCCACCGCGGCCCTTGCCGAGTTTCGCGAGGTGCTCGGCGCGGGAATCGACGCGGATGCGCGCGTGGCCGATCTGTCTGCCGACCAGACCCAGATCGTGGAGATCCTCAAAGTCCTCGCCGCCGCCCCGCGCATCATCATCTACGACGAGGCGACCGCGGCGCTGGACCGCAATCAAGTGGATGCGGTCTTCGCCCGCATCCGTGCCCTGAAAGCCGAGGGGCGTTCGATCATCTTCATCACCCATCGCATGGACGAGGTCTTCGAGATCGCCGACCGCGTCACCGTCATGCGCAACGGGATGACCGTGATGACCAGTGCCACGCGGCAGACCACGCGGGATGCGCTGGTCACCGCGATGGTCGGCGAGGCTCACGCCAGCCGAACAACGAAAGCCCGGCACGCGCCCTCGGACGAGACGGCGCTGGAAGTCGAGAACCTGGCCTCGGACAAGCTTCTCGGCGTCACCTTCGCGCTCAGGCGCGGCGAGATCCTCGGCCTGGGCGGCCTGCACGGCCAAGGCCAGTCCGACCTGCTGCGAGCGTTGTTCGGAGCGCTCCCGATTCGCGCCGGGACGGTGCGCATCGGACAGCAGCCGCTGGTCCTCAAGGGGCCGCGGGCCGTGATGCGCAGAGCTGTCGCCTATATCTCGGGCGATCGCGCACGGCATGGCGTCATGGCGATCCGTCCCATCTTCGAGAACCTGGTGGTTTCGCTGCTGGCCCGCGAGCGCCGGGTCGTGGTGGCACGGCGGCGACTGGAAGCGATCATCTTGCCGATCATCGAGCGCCTGAAGCTCAAGTTCGCGTCCCTCGATGCGACCGTATCGGAGCTGAGCGGCGGCAACCAGCAGAAGGTCGTGATCGCCCGCTGGCTCGCGACGAGCCCCATGGTCCTGCTGCTCGACGATCCGACCAAGGGGATCGACATTCAAACGAAGCAGGACCTGTACGCGACCATGGACGAGCTGTGCGGCCACGGCGTGTCGATCTTGTTCCATTCGTCCGACGACGAGGAGCTGCTGGCGGTCGCCGACCGGGTCCTAGTGTTCAACGGCGGCCGGATCGTCGCGCAGCTCAGCGGTGAGCAGCGGACGCGGTTCGCTCTGTATCGTGCCGCGTACGCGACAGGAGACAGCGATGCCGGCGCTTGAAAAGCGGCCCACCCGCTGGTCGCCGCAGCGGCGTCCGTTCCTGATGGCCGTCGTGGTGTTCCTGGTGCTGTGCGCGGTCAACGCGCTGCTGCAGCCGACCTTTCTGCGCTTCGGCGTCGCGGTGTCGAACGTCTCCGCTTTCCTGCCCATGGCGCTGGTCGCGGTCGGGCAGACCTACGTCGTGCTCGCCTCCGACATCGACCTCTCGGCGGGCGCGATCGTGTCTCTGGTCAATGTCGCGGTCGTCTCGATTGTCGATGGCATGGGTGGAAGTGCAGCGTCCATCGCGCTGGGGCTCGCGACCGGCGTCGCACTGGGGTTCCTCTGCGGTGCGTTCAACGGATTCTGCGTCGCGGTGCTGCGCTTCCAGCCCATCGTAACCACCTTCGCAACCGGCATCATCTTCTCGGGATTCGCGCTGTGGATCCTGCCGGAGGCGGGCAAGCAAGTCCCCGCGGCCGTCTACAAGGCCTACGCCGGTGCCGTTGTGGCCGTGCCGACGATTCTGTGGATGCTCGCCGCGGTCATCGCGTTTGCAGCGTTTCTCGCCCGCACCGCCTTCTACCAGGCTCTGCGCGCAACCGGCGGCAACATCCAGGCCGCCTATCAGACGGGCATTCCGGTGGCACGCGTGCGAATCGGCGCCTACGTGATCTCCGGGGCCTTCGCGTCGCTCGCGGGGCTCGCCTTGGTGGGCGAGACGGCATCCGGCGATCCGCTCATCGGCGGGGCGCTCACCCTTTCCTCGGTCACGGCGGTCGTGCTGGGCGGCACTGCGCTCAGCGGCTGCGTGGGAGGCGTGGCCGGCAGCATCCTCGGCGCATTCATTCTCGGCATGATCAACAACGTGATCTTCTTCGCGCAGCTGCCGTTCGAGTGGCAAGGGCTGATTCAAGGCGTCATCATTCTGATGGCACTCGCGGGCGGCGTGGCGATGGCGCGTGGCAAGGCCAGCTGAAGCGATGGGCCGGTTCGTCGCGCTCCTGAAGCGGCCGCTCACCGTCGCCATCGCCGCGATCCTCGTGCTGCTCGCGGGCGGCGAACTGCTCTCGCCGGGCTTCGCTTCCCCGCGCCAGATCGTCACGTTGCTCACGATCGCGGCGCTGCTGGGCGTGGTCGCTGCGGGTCAGAACCTCGTGATCCTGGGCGGGCGCGAAGGCATCGACCTCTCCGTCGGAGGCATCGTCTCCTTCGCCGCATTCCTCGCCGGCAATATCATGCGGCAGAGCGATGCAAATATCCTGCAGGCGCTGGCGGTCGTCTTCGGGGCCACTTTCATGATCGGGACGGTGACCGGCTTAGGGGTCACGCTCCTGCGCATTCCGCCGCTCGTGATGACGCTCGGCATGCTCGGCGTGGTACAAGGCGGCCTGGTGCTGCTGACGCGTGGCGTGCCGTCAGGCCGCGCGGCACCGTTGCTCTCCAGGGTAGTCAGCGACCCGGTCCTGTTCGGCCTGCCCGGGATCGTCTTCATCTGGATCGGCGTCGGCATCGCGCTTACCTTGGTGTTGCGCCGAACAGCGTTCGGCTTCAACGTCTACGCTATAGGCGCTAACGAAGGGGCAGCCACGCTCGCGGGCGTGCCCGCGCGGCGCACGCGCATGCTGCTTTTTGCGCTGAGCGGGTTCTTCAGCGGGCTCACCGGCGTTCTTCTGCTCGGTTACACGGAGTACGTGTTCGTGGGCGCAGGCGACCAGTACATGCTCCCCTCGATTATCGCGGTGGTGATCGGCGGCACATCGCTCGCCGGCGGAAACGGCGGATACAGCGGCACCATGGCGGGCGCGATCGTGCTGATCCTGCTGCAGAGCATTCTCACCACGCTGAACATCCCGCCCTTCGGCCGGCAGATCATTTTTGGAGTCACGTTGCTCGCCCTCATGCTGCTCTACGGCCGGCAGCGACGCCTGCGAGGTTGAAGCGGCGCCGGGGTCGCGCGCGGAGAATTCTGTCATGGTCGAACGCTCGGTTCTGGAAAGCGAGGCGCTCGAGGTATCCGCTCTGGCGGCGCAGCAGTTCGAGCGCCTGGCACGGCTGTTGCCAAGCCTCGCGGAGCGGCTCGACCGGTTATCGCCGGCGCTGGTGGCGACCATCGCTCGCGGCAGCTCGGACAACGCGGCTGCTTTCGGAAGCTATCTGCTCGGGCTGCGGTTGGGCCTGCCTGCGGCATCGCTTCCCCCTTCGCTGGCCTCGGTCTACGGACGCCGGTTGCGCCTCGAGCGCGCATTGGTCCTGGCGGTCTCGCAGTCCGGAGCCAGTCCGGACCTGTCCGCAGCGGTCGCCTCGGCCAGAGCCGGTGGCGCATTCGCGATCGGCGTGCTCAACGAGGAGGACTCGGCGCTTGCGCGCGAGATGGACGCGAAGATCGCGATCGGCGCTGGCGCCGAGCGCGCGGTGGCCGCGACCAAGAGCTTCGTGCTCAGCTTGACTGCGCTCGTGCATCTCATCGCCGCATGGACCCGGGACGCCGCGCTCTCGGGTGCTCTCCAAGCGCTGCCGGAGACGCTTGCGCAGTCGGGCAACGCCGACTGGAGCGCTGCGATCCGGCTGCTCGTGCAAACGCAGGGCGCGTTCGTCGTCGGTCGCGGCCCGACGCTCCCGGTCGCGCGCGAGTTCGCGTTGAAGCTCAAAGAGGTCGGCGGGATCCACGCGGAAGCGGTGAGCGCAGCCGAGCTGTTGCACGGGCCGATCTCGATCGCATCGCCCCGGCTGCCGGCCATCGCGATTGCGGGTGACGAATCCACGCGCGCGACACTCAACGCGGCGGTAGCGCGACTGCGGGCCGCCGGCGCACCCGTCGTGCTGCTCGCCTGCGCGCCGGAGGACATCACCGGCGGCACAGGAGTGATCGCGCTCCCGATGGCGCCGGAGCCGCTCCTTCAACCGATCGTCACCATCCAGGCCGCTTACCCCTTTTTCGCCGAGGTGGCCAGAGCGCGCGGCCGAGACCCGGATCATCCACCTCAGCTCCAGAAGGTGACGCGGACGCTGTAGATGAAAATATAGGATCAGGTTCTGGGCCTGCAGGGAGACCATCGAGCCGTCACAAAAGCTTAACGCCGCAGCGACACAATCGGATACCGCATGCGAACTTTCGTCCTGGTCTTGTCATGAATGCCACCTTGGCCTCCTCCGTCTCGGACTCAACCGCCGGTGCGCCGCTGAGCGAGTGTGCCAGTCAGCTGGCCGCGCTGCGCCAGGAGATCGAAGCGCTCGAGGGGCGCTTCGCGGCCCAGCTCGGAGCCGTTCATCCCGACCAGCGCGCTGGCGCGCTCAACCTCGTGCACTATGTAGCGCTCCGGGGCCGCGACCTGCGGCCTCTCCAGGAGCGCCTGGCTTCGCTGGGGTTGTCGTCGCTCGGCCGCGCCGAGATCGGCGTAGTGGGCAACCTGGACGCCGTGAGTCGAGCAGTGGCGTGCCTGTCGGGCCAGGCGTCTCAGCCGACGGATTGGGACACCTACACCCAAGAGCGCAAACAGGCCAGAGCTCTTCTGGAGGAGCACACCCGGCAGCTGCTGGGCCAGCGGCCGGCCCGGCGCGTAGTCCGCATCATGGTCACGCTGCCTACCGAGGCGGCACAAGACTACGCGCTGGTCGAGGCCCTGTTGTCGGAAGGCATGGACTGCGCTCGGATCAACTGCGCTCACGACGACGCCGACGCGTGGTCGCGGATGATCCGCAACATCCGCCGAGCCGAAGCCGCAACGGGCCGGCACTGCCGCATCGAGATGGACCTGGGAGGGCCCAAGCTGCGCACCGGGGAAATCGAGCCCGGGCCACAGGTGATGAAATGGCAGCCCCAACGCGACGACTACGGCCGTCCCACCATCGCGGCGCGCGTGCGCCTGGTGAGCGAGGACTTCAACTGGCAGGAGATCCAGGCGCAAGGTCCTTTCTTGACTCTGCCTGGTCCATTCCGCGCACGCCTTCGCCCCGGAGACAAGCTGGACTTCCACGACGCGCGCGCGGCTTCCCGCGTCCTGGCGGTGACCGAATGCGCGCCCGAAACCTGCTGGGCGGAATCGGACGATACCTGTTATGTGACGCCGGGCACGCTGGTCCACCTGCACCGGCGCGGCGAACCCGAAGAAGCGGCAGTCGGGGCGCTGCCTCTCGTGCAACGCGCGATCGATCTATTCCGGGGCGACCGTCTGCTGCTCACGCGGGACCCCGCTCCCGGCTGCCTCGCCGAGCGGGACTCCGCGGGGCGTGCGCTCGCGCCGGCGCGCATCCCGTGCTCCCTGCCCCAGATATTCGAGGACGTCAAGGCCGGGGAGCGCGTCTGGCTCGACGACGGCAAGATCGGAGGGGTGATTCGCAGCGTGTCGCGCGAACGGATCGACGTGGAGATCACGCACGCGCGCGACGAGGGCGAGCGGTTGCTTTCCGACAAAGGCATCAACCTGCCTGACAGCGAACTTCACAGCCCGGCCCTGACCGATAAGGACATCCGCGATCTCGAGTTTGTGGCGCGGCACGCCGACATGGTCGCCCTGTCGTTCGTGCGCAAGGTTTCCGACGTGCGGGCGCTGCAGCAACAGCTGGCGCGGCTGGGTCGTCCCGACCTGGGCATCGTGCTCAAGATCGAGACCCGAGCCGCGTTCGAACGCCTCCCCGAGTTGCTGCTCAGCGCTATGGCAAGTCCTCACGTCGGCGTCATGATCGCGCGCGGCGACCTTGCTGTGGAGTGCGGCTACGAGCGGTTGGCCGAGCTGCAAGAAGAGATCCTTTGGCTCTGCGAGGCCGCACGCACGCCGGTGATCTGGGCCACACAGGTCCTCGAAGGCCTGGCCAAGAAGGGACAACCCTCGCGTGCGGAGATTACCGATGCAGCCATGGGCGAGCGCGCCGAATGCGTCATGCTCAACAAGGGGCCGCACATCGTCGAGGCGATCCAGACGCTCAACGGGATCCTGCGCCGCATGCAGGAGCACCAGAGGAAAAAGTCTTCGATGCTCCGCCGGCTGCAGTCGTGGAGCCGGGTAGAACTGGGTTAGCCGGCCCGACGGCACGCGCGCTCCCGCAAACCCATCGAGCCCCAATACGCGCTAGCACCTCCGGCAGCGCCCGTGAACCCGAAGACCGCGATCGCTCGAATCGGCGAGCTCTTTCGTGTTGCCGCTCCGGCCGTGGCGCAGCGTGCGACGCCGGGGAGCGAGGGCACGGCGCGCCTGGCCGAGTTCGCGCAGCTGACGGCTGAGCAGGCCCTCGACCGCCTCGGCAGCTGCGACGAGGGCTTGCTGTCGCGCGAGGCGCTGGACCGGCGCGCGACCTACGGGCCCAATACCATCGTGCATGAGGCGCGCAAAGGCCCGATGCGCCGGTTGCTCGAGCTGTTCTTCTCGCCCCTCTCCTTGTTGCTCCTGGTGCTCGCCGGGGTCTCCTTTGTGACCGGCGAGACCAAGGGCGCCGTGGTGATTGCCTGCATCGTGGTGATGTCTTCGCTGCTGTCTTTTGTCCAGGAGCACCGCTCCAGCAAAGCCGCCGAGCGGCTGCGCGCCATGGTCAGCACCACAGCCACCGTTTTGCGGAAGGACCGGCGCAAGGGCGTCCCCGAGGAGGTCAATCGATCCTTCGAGATCGAGCTGCACCCCGGGGGACCCACGCGCGAGGAGTTGCCCATCGAGCGGCTGGTCCCCGGCGAGGTCGTCGTGTTATGCGCAGGGGACATGGTACCGGCCGACGCGCGGCTGCTCAGCGCCAAAGACCTGTTCGTCAACGAAGCCGCGCTGACCGGGGAGGCCATGCCGGTCGAGAAGGTCCCGGCGTTGAACGTCCCCGCGCCGGGCAACGTGCTCGAGCTCCCCAACATCTGCTTCATGGGCACCAACGTCGTCAGCGGCACCGCCACCGCCCTGGTCGTGGCCACCGGAGGCGAGACCTACTTCGGCTCGATCGCGGCCACCATCTCGGAACAGCGCGAGCTCACGAGCTTCGACCGCGGCGTCCAGCGGTTCATCTGGCTGATGATCCGGTTCATCCTGGTCATGGTCCCGCTGGTGTTCCTCATCAACGGGCTTCTCAAGCACGACTGGATGGAGGCGCTGCTGTTCGCCGTGGCCATCGCGGTCGGGCTCACGCCCGAGCTGCTGCCGATGATCGTGACGATCAACTTGGCCAAAGGCGCGATCGCGATGTCGCGTAAGAAAGTCATCGTCAAACGCCTGAACGCCATCCAGAACTTCGGTGCCATGGACGTGCTGTGCACCGACAAGACCGGTACGCTCACCCAGGACAAGGTCGTCCTCAAGCGCTGCGTCGACATCCTCGGCGGGGAAAGCGACCGTGTTCTGGAGTACACCTATCTCAACAGCCACTTTCAGACCGGCCTCAAGAACCTCCTTGACCTGGCCGTGCTCGAGCACACGGAGCTCCACGCTCAGCTGGAGCTGCAGCAACATTACGTGAAGGTCGACGAGATCCCGTTCGACTTCGAGCGCCGTCGCATGTCCGTCGTCGTGGAAAGAGATCACGCGACGCATGTCTTGATATGCAAGGGCGCCGTGGAAGAGATCCTGAGCATGTGCAGTCGAGCCGAGCGCTCCGGGGCAGTGTCTCGACTCGATGCCCAACACCTCGAACCCCTGCGCGGCGTAATCAAAGGGCTCAACGAAGACGGCTTCCGCGTCATCGCTGTCGCCTATAAGGAAGTCCCGGCAGGCCAGACGCTCTATACGGTCGCAGACGAATCGGACCTCATCCTGGTCGGCTACATCGCCTTTCTCGACCCGCCCAAGGAGACGGCGAAAGCGGCACTCGAGGTCCTGCGGGACCATGGCGTCGTGGTCAAGATCCTGACCGGCGACAACGAAATCGTCACCCGCAAGGTGTGCCGCGATGTGGGTCTGCACATCGACCGGGTGGTCCTCGGGTCGGAGCTCGACGCGCTGAGCGACGAGCAGCTCGCGCACACGGCCGAGAGCGCCATGGTGTTCGCTAAGCTCGCGCCGCAGCAGAAAGCGCGCGTGGTGAAGGCGCTTCATCTGCGCGGGCGCGTGGTGGGATTCCTGGGAGACGGCATCAACGACGGCCCCGCCTTGAGGGCCGCCGACGTCGGCGTATCGGTGGATACGGCGGTCGACATCGCCAAGGAGTCCGCGGACATCATCCTGCTGGAAAAGAGCCTGCTGGTCCTGGACGAAGGCGTGGTCGAGGGCCGCAAGGTGTTCGGCAACATCGTGAAGTACATCAAGATGGGCGCGAGCTCCAACTTCGGCAACATGCTCAGCGTGCTCGGCGCCAGCGCCTTCCTGCCGTTTCTGCCGATGGCGCCGGTCCAGATCCTGTTCAACAACCTCCTCTACGACTTCTCGCAGACGGCCGTGGCCACCGATAACGTGGACCCGGAATACGTGGAGCGACCGAGAAAATGGGACATCGGAAACATCGGGCGTTTCATGCTGTTCATCGGGCCCATCAGCTCCGCGTTCGATTACGTGACGTTTTTCACGCTGCTGCACTTCTTCGGTGCGTGGACCAACGAGGCCCTGTTCCAAACCGGCTGGTTCGTCGAGTCCTTGGTGTCACAGACCCTGATCGTGCATGTGATCCGAACCGGAAAGATACCCTTCCTGGAGAGCCAGGCGAGCCCGGCCCTGTTGGGCACTACGCTGGGGATTTGCCTGTTGGGTCTATGGCTTCCGGTCTCGCACTTCGCGCCAGCGCTGAACCTGGTCGCGCTGCCGCATCAGTATCTGCTCGCGCTGTTGCTCATCCTCGTGGGGTACATGACCGTCACGCAGCTGATGAAGGCATGGCTGATCAGGCGCTTCGGTTTGAGCTGAAGACGCCTGGGGAACGGCGTCTTTTGCGCGCCTCGGCAGAGACAGGCGCTACATCGTGGCGTGCGGCGGCGTCGCCCCTCTGCTCTCTGGGTGCGGCGCCGCTTAGGCTATCGCGCTCGAGTTGACGGGACAACTAGACGTCATCCAGGGTCAACCCGGGAATCTCGCCGTCGATGATCGCTCGAGCGAAAGCGACGGCACATTCCAGACCCTCCTCCGGGTCATCGAAAAAGCCGTCATCTGAAGGGGGCTCGAAGAACTTGGCGTTCTGCTGTCCGGCCAAGCTTCCATCCCTGGCGATACTGACCGAGACGATGAAGCGCCCTGTTGCCACCACTTCGAACGCGCCGGCCTTGATCAACATGCCTCGATAGCCGATCTCCCTGATCCCCATCTGCGGACCCTCTTCGAACCACCCGGCCGAGGACTGGTTCCCAGCCCATCGGTCCATTCTCATGCGGTTCATGAAACGGGCACTTGACGTGGGTCAAGAACGAGTCACCGGCAGCCGTCAAACAACCGATATCAGTGCCCGATGATGCGGCGCAAGCCTGCGCTGCTGACGATACGGACGTGTTTGCCCTCGATCTCGATCAGCCGGTCCTTGTGGAACCTCGAGAAGATCCGGCTCACCGTCTCCAACTTCATCCCCAGCAGGCTGCCTATCTCTTCGCGGGTCATCCTAAGAACGAACTCCGACGGGGAAAAGCCGAGGGCGGTAAAGCGCTCCGACAAGTTGAGCAGGAAGGCGGCGACGCGCTCCTCGGCACGCATGCTGCCGAGCAACAGCATCATCCGCTGCTCGCGCACGATTTCCTTGGAGAACAGTCGATGCAGATGACGCTGTACCGCACTCGCCTCCCGGCTTAGGGCTTCCAACCGGTCATAGGGCACGACGCAGACATCGCCGTCCTCAAGCGCTATCGCGTCGCTCGCATGCCTGGCGGAAGCGATCCCATCCATGCCGAGCGTCTCGCCGGGCATGTACAAGCCCGTGACCTGCTCGCGTCCATCTTCGAGCAACACGACGGTCTTGATGAAGCCAGAGCGGACCAGGTAGATCGCCTGAAACGGTTCGCCGGAGCGATACAGCGCCTGCCCGAGCTTCAACCGTCGATGGGCGAACGCGAGCGACCCGAGCTCGCGCTCGGCCGCTTCGGAAAGCCCGCTCCACAGGCACACCGGACGCAGGCGGCACCCCGAACACCTCGCTCCCGTCACTGCGGGGCACTCCTCCTCGGTGCTCACGGAGAAGGCTTCTCGAAAGCTCACCGGGCTCACTTCTGGCGTTGCGGCTTCGGCTAACATGACGGGTCTCCTTGTAAGTGATTGCGGTTCAGCCAATCGAAAATCGGGCGCAGGTTCTCGAACTCATTGGTCTTGTCGAGAAAGTATTCCGCACCTTCTTGCCGGCACTTCTGCCTGTACTCTTCGGTCGCATAGTTGGTCAGCATGATGACGGCCACCTCGGGCATGCGATGCTTTATCGCTCGCAGCACCTCGATGCCGCTGCCCGCCTTGAGCTTGATGTCGAGCACCACGGCGTCGGGCTGTGTGCTTACGATGTTGGCGATCGCATCGGTGGCGCTTTCCGCGTGGCCCACGACTTTCACGCCGGAAAGCCCTTCCAGCAGCCGCACCAGGCGCTCTCGGATGAGAGCAGAATCTTCGACGACGAAGACGCGAATGGTCCGGACCTTGGAGGCGGAGGCAGCGACGTTACCCAGCGCGTTCATGAGCGCACTATAGGCAGCCGCATCGCGCGAGAGAATCGGCGCGCGTCTGAATCGTCTTATAGGACGACCGGAGGAGCCACTAGGAATATTCCTACCCGCGACCGGCATGAGCCACGGTGCAGCGCCAACGGCGCGGCCGGGAAATTAAAGAGGGCAGTTCAGCCGGCCGGGGGGGCCGGATCGTCCAGCAACCGGTGCGCGATAGCGTAGCGCACCAACTCGGCTTGGTTGGCGAGCTTCATCTTCTCCAGCACGTGCGTCTTGTGCGTGCTGACCGTCTTTACGCTCAAGCTGAGCTCGGCGGCGATGTCGGTGACGGTCTTGCCCTGCACGATCATGCTGAACACCTGAAACTCGCGATCCGAGAGCAGCGTATGCGGCGCGACGTCGGCCCCGCGCATCGTCTCTCGCGCGAGCAATTCCGCCGCGGTTTCCGAGACGAACACACCACCGCCCACGACCTTGTGGATCGCGGAGACCAGCAACTCGGAGGCGCTGTCCTTGTTGAGGTAGCCGCAAGCGCCCGCCCGGATTGCGCGCACCGCATACTGATGCTCTTGATGCATGCTCAGCACCAGGATGGGGAGCTTGGGCTTTTCACTCCTCACCTGCTTGATGAGGTCGATGCCGCTGCGTCCCGGCATGGACATGTCCATCAGCAGCAGGTCCCAGTCGCGCTCGCGCACCAGCCGCATCACCTCCTGAGCGTTCCTGGCCTCACCACCGACAACCAGATCCGCAGTGCGCGCCAGAATCTGCTTGAGCCCATCTCGCACGATGGCGTGGTCGTCGGCCACCAGGACGGTGATCATCGCGGCGCTCGCGCTGCGCCGGCCCGCCGCGGGACGGTCATTACAATCGACGTGCCGGCACCCACGTTGCTGTGCACGTCGAGCTCGCCGCCCAGCATGCCGGCGCGTTCCCGCATGCCCAGCAGCCCGAAGGTCTTGCGGCCACTGCCGGCTGGGGCGCTGATCCCTTTGCCGTCGTCGTGCACCCCCAACTCGACGTCGGAGTCCGAACTCGTCAGCACGACGCGGACGCGCTTAGCGCCCGCGTGCCGAGCGACGTTGGTCAGCGACTCTTGGAGGACCCTGAACAGCGCCGTCGAGAGCTCAGCGTCCACCTCGAACTCGGGCCCGGGCAGGCTCAAGTCGACCGCGATGCCGGTGCGTCGGGAGAAATCATTGGCCAGCCACTCGATGGTCGCAAGCAGGCCCAGATCGTCCAGCATGAGCGGACGCAGCTCGGTGGCGATCCTGCGCACCGAGGCCACCGTGCTCTCGATCAGCGCCTTCATGGCGTTGGCCCGGCCCACGACCTCGGGCCGGCTTGGATCCAGCTCGGCCGTCATCTGCGCCAGGTCCATCTTGAGTCCCGTCAAAGCCTGGCCCAGCTCGTCGTGTAGCTCGCGGGCGATGCGCATCTTCTCTTCCTCGCGCACGGCTAGTAGCGAGGCCGAGAGCTGGCGCAAGTGCTCGCGCGATTCGCGCAATTCGCGCTCGGTGCGCTTGCGCTCGGTGATATCGCGCAGGACGGCTACGATCGCGATGCTGCCCTCGTCGTGAAACGCTGACTCCGCAATCTCGACATCCCGTATTTCTCCGTCCAGCCGGATGATCTTCTTTTCCATCAACGGATTTGTGGTTTCGGTTCCCCGTACGAGCGCGTCCCTGCGTGCGCCGGCGGCGGCATGAAAATCCGATTGGATGAATTCCAGCGGCGATCTTCCGACAAGTTGGCCCGCCGAACCGGCCCCCATGAGCTGCAGACAGGCGCGGTTCAGAAACGCAAGCCGGTTGTCGCGCTCGATCCAAATGGCGTCGGGCACCAGCTCCACGAGCCGCTCGTAGCGTTCCGCGCTTTCGCGCAGTGCCGCTTCCGCGAGCTTGCGTGCCGTGATATCGCGCAGGATCACCGTAAACAGCTTCTTCCCGCCGACCGACACCTGAGAGATCGACGCTTCGAGCGGAAACTCCTCGCCGTTGGCACGCTGCCCGACGATCTCCGACTGCCCGCCCATGCGGCGCGTCGTGACCCCGGTCGCGCCAAACTTGCCGACGCGGCCGTGGTGCGTCGCGCGGAAGCGCGGCGGGATGAATTGCTCGAGCGGCGTCCCCAGTACATCGGCTGCCGCACAGCCGAACATGTGCTCGGCCGCCGGATTGAAGATCACGATGTCCTGCCGCTCGTCCACCGTGATGATCGCGTCCATGGTCGACTGGATGATGCCGTTGAGACGCCCGGCCATCTCCCGCATCGCGGTCACCATGCGCTCGGTGCTCGCATCGTTGCGGCTGTCTGGTTCCTGTCCCGCTTGCATATGGACCCGGTCCGGGGAACTGGCAATCACTCCAGGTAAACGACCCTTGGCCGGATTATTATCCTGCGATCGTGAGCGAATTACCATTGCAGACATCCACCCCCGTCCGTATCCAGTTCCTCGGTGCGACCGCCACGGTGACCGGCTCTAAGTATCTCGTCTCGGCCGGAAACCGGCGCGTGCTGGTCGACTGCGGCTTGTTCCAGGGCCTCAAGCCGCTGCGGCTGCGCAACTGGGAAGCGCCTCCCGTCGACCCCCGGCAAGTAGAAGCCATCGTGCTCACTCACGCCCACATCGACCACAGCGGATACCTTCCGCTCTTCGTCAAGCGAGGCTTCGCTGGCCGCGTCTACTGCACGCCCGCAACCCGGGACTTGTGCGAAATCCTGCTGCCCGACAGCGGGCACTTGCAGGAGGAAGAAGCGGAGTACGCCAACCGCAAGGGCTTTTCGAAGCACTCCCCCGCGTTGCCGCTCTACACACGGCGCGACGCCGATGCATGTCTGCCTTCACTGTCGCCCGTCGACTATGACCGCGAGGTCAGTCTCGGCAACGGGCTTCGCTTCCGCTTCTTGCCCGCCGGTCACATTCTCGGCGCCGCGATGATATCGGTGCGGTGTGACGCAACCTCGCTGCTGTTTTCGGGGGACCTGGGGCGCCCGTCGGATCTCGTGATCAAGGCCCCGGCGCTGGTGGACCATGCGGATTACCTGGTGGTGGAGTCGACCTATGGCGACCGGCTGCATGACGCCGCGGATCCCAAGCTCAAACTCGCCGAGATCATCAATCGGACCAGCGGCCGCGGAGGCACGGTCGTCATCCCGGCTTTCGCGGTCGGCCGTGCGCAGGAATTGATGTACTGCATCCATTTGCTCAAGCAGGAACGGGCCATTCCCGATATCCCCGTCTTTCTGAACAGCCCGATGGCGGCCGACACGACGCAACTGTTCGATCGGTATCAGGGTGAACACCGGCTGACGCCCGAGCAATGCAGCGCCATGTCCAAGGCGGCGCACGTCGTCAACAGCGTGGAGGAGTCGAAGTGGCTGAACACGCGCTCCTTCCCGATGGTGATCATCTCGGCCAGCGGCATGGCCACCGGCGGACGGGTGCTGCATCATCTGCGCGCCTTCGCCCCCGAGCCGCGCAACACGATTCTGTTCACCGGGTTCCAGGCCGCCGGGACGCGCGGCGCGGACATGCTCGCCGGCGCTCGAATGGTCAAGATTCACGGACAGTCCGTTCCGGTGCGGGCGGAGGTAGGGGTGATTTCGAACCTTTCCGCTCACGCGGACTATGCGGAGATTCTCGCCTGGCTGAGTCACTTTGCCCAGCCACCGCGCCGGACCTTCATCACGCATGGGGAACCGGTCGCGGCTGAGGCCCTGCGTCACCGCATCGAAGAGCACATGCGATGGAACTGCCGCGTTCCCGAGTACCTCGAGGCTGTCGAGCTCACCTGACCGGGAACGCACCGCTGGACGAGAAAGCAAGCACGGTCTCAGTTGATGATCGTCGGGTAGAGCCTCGTTGCGATGGCTGTGAGCACGGCGAGAGCCAGCAACTGCACTGCGTAGTCGACCCCCAGACCGAAAGCGCTGCTGCCGCCCTGGATCATCAGCGCGCGCAAGGCGTCCACCTGATAGCTGAGCGGGTTGATCGTCGCGACGAAGCGCAGCCAGGCGGGCATCATGCTCAACGGGTAGATCGCGTTGCTCGCGAAGAACAGCGGCATGGTCAACACCTGGCCGATGCCCATGAAGCGCTCTCGCGTCTTGACCAGACACGCGGCGATCAACGAAAAGGTCGAGAAGATCGCAGAGCCCAGCATCACGGTGACAATCACCAAGGCAACCGCATCGATTCCCAGCCGCACGCGGACGCCCAGCAGCAGAGCGAGCACATAGATCACGAACGCCTGGGACAGGCCGCGCACGCCCGAGGACAGCGCTCTGCCCAGAACCAGCCCGGCCCGCGGCACGGGGCTCACCAGATATTTGTGCAAAATGCCCAGATCGCGCTCCCAGATCACGGAGACTCCGTAGAAGATCGCGACGAAGAGAACGCTCTGGGCCAGGATACCCGGCGCGATGAACTCGAGGTAACCGAGGCTGCCGGTGGGAATCGCGTGCGATTGAGCGAAGACCTCGCCAAATATCAGCAGCCACAGCATGGGCTGGACCATGCGCGTCACCAGCTCAAAGGGATCGTGGCGCAGCTTTCTGACGTCGGCCTCCGCCACCGCCTCGATCTGCCGCAAGAAATCGACGACATGCACCGCGCTACTCCAGCCGGTGCGCGGTTCGGCGCGCTCTGGCGGCATCTCTGTAGTCTCCCCGTTCGGACACGGAGCCGCCCGTGTAATGAATAAAGACGTCATCCAGCGTTGTTTCGGGGCCGAGCGCCGCCTTGAGCTCCGCCGGGTGACCCAACGCGACGAGCTTCCCCAGCGTCATCAGCGCCACCGTCTCACAAAGCTGGTCGGCCTCCTCCATGTCGTGGGTCGTCATCAGGATGGTCGTTCCGAAATCCCGGCGAAGGTCGCGGATGCGCTGCCAGACAGCGTGGCGGGCCAAGGGATCGAGCCCGACGGTCGGCTCATCGAGGAACAGCACGCGCGGCCGATGCAGCATGGACTGCGCGATCTCGAGGCGTCTGATCATGCCACCAGAGTAGCGGCCGACGAGGCGATCGGCCGCGTCGCCCAGCTCCATGAACTCGAGCGCCTGGGCAATGCGCCGACGTCGATCCGAAAGCGGGATGCCGTAGAGTTTTGCCGAGATGAGCAGGTTCTCGTATCCAGTCAGCTCGCCGTCGGCGGACAGCATCTGCGAAACGTATCCGATCTTGCGGCGCACGCCGCCGGGATCCCGGACGATGTCGCAACCGGCTACCGAGGCCGTGCCGGAAGTCGGCGCCAGCAACGTGGTCAGCATCTTGATGACGGTGGTCTTGCCCGCGCCGTTGGTTCCCAGGAGCCCGAAGATGGCGCCGTTGGCGACGTCCATGCTCACGGAATCCACCGCGGTCAGGGAAGCGAAGCGGCGGGTGAGCGCTGTCGTCTGGACGGCAGGAGCGCGGGCGAGGTTCTGCTCAGCAGCCACGGGCATGGTCAGATTCTTCGGAGCGAAGGACGCGAAACCGGAGCCGAAGGAGATCTACCGCGTTGCCAGCCGCGCAACTGTGCGCCCGCGGGATCGTGCGCCCGGACCTGCGTTGAGACAGAAGGACCCTTCTGCTCTCAGGCCTCGAGACCGGCCTCGTGGGCGCTGCCGCGCACGATGTAGCCCCCTGACTTCTCGTCCCGCGTGAGATGCAGCAGGCCGCGGATCGCGGCTTCCTCTAGCAGGTCGTTGAAGCTCTTGAAGCCATAGTAGGACTCGTTGAAGCCGGGATGGCGGCGCTTGAGCGTCTGCTTGATCATCGAGCCCCAGATCTTCTCGTCCTCGCCGCGCTCCGCCACCAACGCATCCAGCGTGCTCGTCAGCAGATCGAAGGCCTGAGCGGTCTTGTCCTCCTGCTCGGGCTTGTCTTCCGGCTCGACGGCCGGGGCTTTCGCGGCGGCCGCGACCTTGGAGGGCGCCTTCTTCCGCGTGTGCTTGGCCTTGGCCTTCTCCTCGCGCACCAGGTCGTCGTAGTAGATGAACTCATCGCAGTTGGAAATGAGCAGGTCGGAAGCCGACTTCTTGACACCCACTCCGATCACCGCCTTGTTGTTCTCGCGCAGCTTGGACACCAGCGGAGAGAAGTCGGAGTCCCCGCTGATGATCACGAAGGTGTCCACGTGCGACTTGGTGTAGCACAGGTCGAGCGCGTCCACGACCATTCGGATGTCGGCCGAGTTCTTGCCGGACTGGCGCACATGCGGGATTTCGATCAGCTCGAACGCAGCCTCGTGCATGGCCGCCTTGAACTCTTTGTAGCGCTCCCAGTCGCAATAGGCCTTCTTGACCACGATGCTGCCCTTCACCAGCAGCCGTTCGAGCACTTTTCCGATATCGAACTTGTCGTACTTGGCGTCGCGTACGCCGAGCGCCACGTTCTCGAAATCACAGAACAGCGCCATGTTGTGCGTGTCGTCTGGGGCGGCCATGAGCGCGGGGGGCTAGACGTGAGAACCATCGGGGATGTGGGCTGAGGCTTGCGATTTGCCCCCTACCACTTCGACCTCGACGCGGCGATCGGGAGCGTAGCAGACGATCTTGTCCATCCGCGGCAGCGTGTCACAGCTCTGCGTCTTGGGCAGCGGCTCGCTGCCGCCCTTGCCCTCCGTCTGAATGCGCTTGCCGTCCACGCCCTTGGACACGAGATACGCACGGACCGCCTGGGCGCGGCGCTTGGACAGCTTGTCGTTCATCGCCTTCGATCCGGTCGGGTCGGTGTGCCCGACGATGATGACTTTGTCATAGTGCATGCCCTTCAGCTGCTCCACCATCTCGTCGAGCTTGTCCTGTCCCGAGGACTTGATCTTGTTGCTGCCCAGCGCAAACAGTGCGCCGGCTGAAAACGTGAGCTTGTCGGGCTCGGACATGAGCGGGGTCTCGGCCAGCGCCGCGATGGTCTCGTCATGGCTCATGCTTCGCGGCTCCACCGGTTCCAACGCGCGCTCCTCCTTGGCCGCGGGAGGGGCCGGCGACAGCGGCACGACGTAGACCGGTTCGGGTTTGGGCTGGGACATCGCGATCGAGGCGGGAGCAGACCCTGCCGGTCCCTGTTTCGTGGGCTGGGCCACGGCAACGACGATGGGCGCCGGCGTTGCCGGCGCCGTCTTGGGTGGAGGGGTCATGGCAACAGTGGGGCCGGCGGGGCCTGGCTTGCTCTCCACTGCCGCCGGACGACAATCGGCGCTGGCCGCCTCGGGGCTCCACACGCCCATCTTCACGCACTCGCCGGTCGTTCCGGCGCGGATGCTGCGGCTGGACGCGTCGTACGCGTACTGGCCCCGGCTGCCGGAGTCCGTCCCCGGGCCCGCGACATCCTGCTGGACCACGACAACCGGCTGCGGGGCCGGTGCGCCTTGTGCCGCGGACTTCTTGGAAGAATTCCACGGCAGCCAGGAGAACCAGTGGCGATACCACGGTTCGGACGGCTGGCCCGCTGCCTGTGGCGTTGCGGCGGGCGCAGGCCGGGTCGCAACCGAAGGTGTCGGCGGCGCCGGTTCGGCCGCCTTTGCAACGGGCGGCTGCGCCGCCGGCGCTTCCACCGCCGGTGTCGGCGCGGGCGTGAGCAACGTCGGCGGGCCGGGACGCGCCGCGTCATACAGGCTGGCCGGCGGTAGCATCAGGCCGGGCTGGTCCGGCTCGGCGCTCATGGCCGCGGGTAACGAGGCCAGCAGGACAGGAAAGGCCAGCATGATCTGCCGTGCGGGTGGCTGGAGAGTGAAGCGCATGAGGGCCTCCTTAGGATGCGGGCGGGCTCCGCGCGAACGCGGCTTGCTCCGCCACTCGAAGCGAAATTTTTCCAACAAGGAAATTATAGCCGACTCCGGATTTCCGGGCCTCGCGCCGCGCGATCTGCACGCGGACTTTGGTCAGGGCTTCCCTACGCGGCGGGACGCGCTGCCCGACCTCGGGCGAAGAAGTCCTTCACCGCATCGGCCGCCGCGCGCACGTCCTGGCGCTCGAGGTCCAGATGGGTCACGAGCCGGACGGTATGACCGGCCCCGATCAGAATGCCACGCTGCTTCAGGAACTGCCGCAGCGGTTCGCTCAGCGTCGGCTCAACGCTCATGTAGACCATGTTGGTCTGCGCCGCGCCGTACTCGACCTTGACCGCTGCGATGGCACCGAGGGCCTGGGCCAGCGCGCGTGCGTTCTCGTGATCTTGCTCGAGGCGCGCCACGTTGTTCTGCAACGCGTAGATTCCCGCAGCGGCGAGCACACCGGCCTGGCGCATGCCCCCGCCGAGCACCTTGCGCCACCGGCGAGCTTTCGCGATGAGATCGCGGCTGCCGCACAGGACCGAGCCGACCGGAGCGCCCAGCCCCTTCGAGAGACATACCGATACGGTGTCGCACGAGCGGCTGATCTCGCGCACGTCCACCCGATGCTTCACCGCGGCGTTGAACACGCGCGCGCCGTCCAGGTGCACCGAGAGCCCGTGCGCGCGGGCGAAGTCATGCGCGCGCGACAGGTACTCCAGCGGCAGCGCCTTGCCCGCCTGAGTGTTCTCCAAGCACAGCAGGCGGGTCCGCGCGAAGTGCGAATCGTCCGGCTTGATGGCAGCGGCCACACGCGCAAGATCCAACGAGCCGTCGGGCTCGAAGTCCAGCGGCTGCGGCTGGATACTGCCCAGCACCGCGGCGCCGCCGCCCTCGTACTTGTAAGTGTGCCCCTGCTGCCCGACCACGTATTCATCGCCGCGCTCGCAATGCGACATCACCCCGAGCAGGTTGCCTTGCGTGCCGCTCACCACGAACAGCGCCGCCTCCTTGCCCAACATCTGGGCGGCGAGCGCTTCGAGACGGTTGACGGTAGGGTCTTCGCCGTAGACATCGTCTCCCACCTCGGCCGCCGCCATGGCGGCGCGCATTTCCGCAGAAGGACGGGTGACCGTGTCGCTGCGCAGGTCGATCTGTTTCATGTCGTGCTCCGCTTCCCGCAATTTGCCCGCTTCCGACGCTCAGGCAGGTTGATCCAGCGTGGGTGCGCTGTCCTGCAAGGTGAGACGCCGCAGGTCGCGCTTGAACTGCCGATCGTCGAAGGCGCGCGCGCGATGCATCGTGCAGCGGTTGTCCCAGATCACCAGGTCGTGCGCACGCCACGTGTGGCGGTACACGAACTCGCGCTGGGTTGCATGCTCCGTGAGATCCCGGATAAGCACCATCGCTTCGGGGCGCGGCCAGCCGTGAATCGATCCGATGTGCGCGGACAGGTAGATGCTACGGCGGCCCGACCCCGGATGCCTCCGGACCAGACGCTGCGGTACGGGCGCGAACGCCCGCCGCTCCTCTTCGGTGAAGGCGTCGAATCCGAGCAGGGCGCGCGAGTAGATCAGAGAATGGTCGCACACCAGGGGTTCGATCAGTGCCTTCGTCGCGTCGGGCAAGGCGTCCCACGCCGCGCGCATGTCGGCAAACTCGGTCTCTCCACCTGCGGGCGGAATCATGCGGGCGTGGAGCATGGAGTACTTGGCGGGCGTGCTCTTGAAGCTGCTGTCGCTGTGCCAGAGACGATTGCCCAAATTGAACATGCGCCGACGGTCCTCGGGGCCGAGGATGGACCCGTCGATCTCGAGGTTGGAGATGTCCACCATCTCCCGGTGTTTCAGGCGTTGGAGATGAGCATCGACCACGGCGGGCGACGGCTCGAGCGGTCCCAACGCCCTGGCGAAGGCGAGCTGCTGGTCATCGTCGATGCGCTGATCGCGCAGCACCACGACCGCGTAGCGATCCATAGCTTGGTCGATCCGCGTAACCAGGGTTGCGTTCGGCACGTCTCGCAGATCGACATCGATCACCTCGGCGGCGAACAACGGGTGCAATGGCCGGATGTCGAGATCCATAAACCCTTCACGTCCGCTTGTCCCTCGGATTGTACCGCAGGCAGCCGCGTGGGTCGGAACAGGACGCGGCGGTTAGGCGAGATCGACCAGCGGCGCCAGAATGAAAAGCCGGTCCGGCGATGCGCCAGGCCCTGGCCGGATGCCGTCACCGAGAGCAGCCTTTTCTCTCTTGCACCTCATTCACTTCGACTTGAACGGATTGTTCGCGGCGAACCAGCGCTGCGCCCGCTTGCGCTGCGCCGCGCTGAATCCCGCGAGATGCTCCGACTGCGCGTCGAGGAACAGGGCGACGCCCAGGGCAGCCTCGCGCTCCTGCGGATCGGCTGCGTACTTGGCCTCGAAGGCATAGGCCCAGGACCAGGGCCACAACACGCGCTGGCGCCGAGCCAGATCGAGCAGCGCGTTTTTGAAGCGTGCGTCGCCGGTCAACTCGTAGAGCCTCTCACAAGTCTCGAGCACCTGGAATGAGGGCGGCGCGACGACGCTCGCCAGGTCTGGCCAGTTGATCTGCGCCTCCCATAGACTGTCCAGAGAAGCGCGTGCGTCGCCGCCGAGCCCCTGCAAGTAGGCCGATGCCAGGAGATAGTAGAAGTCGCGTCCCGCGCGCTTCTGAAATTGCGCGAGCAGGGCCTGCGCTTCTGCATCCCGTCCCGCCTCGACCAGGCTAGCGGTGAGATAAGGCAGCGCAAATGCCATCTGTCGTTGCGCGTTCTGGGACTGGCTGATATCGACCTCGGTGAGCCGGGTCAAATGGTCGATGGCGCCGGCATAGTCGCCTCGCTTGAACGCGCGATAGCCCTGCGCGAGCCACGCGTAAGTGGGATCGGCCGCGCTCCCCGCTGGTGACACCAAAGATGCGAACGCTCTCTCACTCGGGGTGCGGTCCAGCATCAGCGCGCTGAACACGAAGTGCTGTCGCAGAATCGCCTCCGCGCGAGCGTCGCCGGACAAGCTCTTCCAGCGTTTCGCGAAACCGACCAGCTCGTCGTCGCTGGTGGCCGCTATCCGGTGACCGGCAACGGCAGCGGCCCAGGGCCGTTCGTCCTCAAACTGCTTGGACGCTTCGTAGAACGTGCGCCAGCCCTCCTCCACGTCTCCCATCAGGAACGACGCGTACGCGGCATCGGAGAGGCCGGCGGCGTCCTTGTGCTGCTGGTGCAGCTGACGTCCCCAGCTGCGGATCTCGGGCCAGTTGTGGTCCAGTCGAGCCAACCACAGTCCGCTCCACAGCTGCCCGCCTGATCCAGAGCGGGATTGCGCACCGAGCTGGAACAGCGGGCGCGCCAGTTCCGCCTCGCCGGCCCGCAGCAGCAGCATCCCGCTTTCTTGCGCCTGATTCGACAGCGCATCGCCGTCGGCCTTCCCGCCGCGCCAGCGCGGATAGTCCAGCAACGCGCGCTGCGCTCGCTCCGGTTGGTGGGCCTGCAAGTGCGCCTGCGCCAGCCGATAGTAGAGCGACCATTCCTCGGGTTGTTCTCGGATCTTCTGTTCGATTAATGCCGCGTAGCCGGCCGTGTCACGCTTGCGCTCTGCGAGCTTCAGCAGGAAATCATCGCGCG
>DATJVW010000144.1:0-7957 GCA_035501675.1 Burkholderiales bacterium | reverse complement strand
GTGGATCTCATCCGCCGCGCGATGGAAGAGAGCCTGCGCCAGGACGACGTCGCCGAATCGGCGGAGCCCGGGCCCGAGATCCTCGGACAGGCCGCGTCCATGCAGGAGGTGTTCCGCGCGATCGGGCGCCTGACCCAGTCGCAGGCGACCGTGCTGATCAACGGCGAATCCGGAACCGGCAAGGAATTGGTGGCGCGAGCGCTGCACCGGCACAGTCCGCGTGCGCCCAAGCCTTTCATCGCCATCAACACCGCGGCAATCCCCAAAGACCTGCTCGAGTCGGAGCTGTTCGGACACGAGCGCGGGGCCTTCACCGGGGCTCAGAGCATGCGGCGCGGACGCTTCGAGCAGGCCGAGGGCGGTACGCTTTTCCTGGACGAGATCGGCGACATGCCACCCGACCTGCAGACGCGCCTGCTGCGCGTGCTGTCAGACAGCCATTTCTACCGGGTCGGCGGGCACCAGCCGATCAAGGCCAACGTGCGCATCATCGCCGCCACCCACCAGGACCTCGAGCAGCGGGTCAGGAATGGGATGTTCCGGGAGGACCTGTTCCACCGGCTCAACGTGATCCGCATCCGGCTGCCCGCGCTGCGCGAGCGGCGCGAGGACATCCCGCTGCTGGCCAAGTACTTCATGGGCAAGAGCGCCAAGGAGCTGGGCGTGGAGGCCAAGCGGCTGAGCGACGCGGCCGTCAAATACCTCATGGGTCATGATTTCCCCGGCAACGTGCGGCAGCTGGAGAATCTGTGCCACTGGCTGACGGTCATGGCGCCGGGCGTGAACATCGACGTCCACGACCTGCCGCCGGAATTCCGCAAGGAGCAGGATGCGCTCACCAGCGAGAGTTGGATCAGCGCGCTGGAGAAGGAGGCGGAGAGCGCGCTCAACCGCGGAGAGCAGAACATCATGCATGAGATGACGCGGCAGTTCGAGCGTGCGCTCATCCTGAAGGCGCTGGCCCATACCGGCGGCCGCCGCATCGAGGCCTCCCACCTGCTCGGGATGGGCCGCAACACGCTGACCCGCAAGATCCAGGAGCTCGAGATCGAAGGCAGGGAAGCCCCGGACGCGCATTGAGTCGCGGCTCGCGCCGGAGCGCTCAGTCGAGCTCGGTGAGTACGGGCGCGTGGTCCGAGGGGCGCTCGAGCGCCCGCATATGCTTGTCGATGCAGCTGGCGCGCGCGCGACTGGCCAGTTCCGAGCTGAGCAGAATGTGGTCGATGCGCAGGCCGAGATTGCGTTTGAACGCGTTCATCCGGTAGTCCCACCAGCTGAAGGATTTGTCCGGCTGATCGAACAGGCGGAAGCTGTCCTTGAGGCCTAGGCCCGTCAAGCGGCGAAACGCGGCGCGTTCCGGCTCGCTGAACAGGACCTTGCCTTCCCACAGCCGGGGATCGTACACATCCCGCTCTTCCGGCGCGATGTTGTAGTCGCCGAGCAGGGCGAGCCGCGGGTGCGTCTGAAGTTCGCGCATCAGCCATTTCTCGAGCGCCCCGAGCCAGGCGAGCTTGTAGCGATACTTTTCCGACTCGACGCTCTCGCCGTTGGGCACGTATACGCAGATGACGCGCAGCCCGTCCACGGTCGCCGCCAGCACCCGTTTCTGGTCATCGGCGAAGTCCGGCACCGCGCCCGAGACGTCGCTCGCCACGGCCCGCGTGAGGATGGCCACGCCGTTGTAGGCCTTCTCGCCGACGAACAGCGACTGATAGCCCGCCTGCTGCAGCTCCCGTGCGGGAAAGTTCGGGTCCTCGGTCTTGGTCTCCTGCAGGCAGACCACGTCCGGCTGCTCGCGGCCAACCCAGTCCAGCAGGTGCGGGAGCCGCACCTTGAGCGAGTTCACGTTCCAGGTGGCGAGCTTCACCGGACTGCGCGCGGGACGACCGAGGGCTACTGGCGCGCGGGATCGGGTGCCGCGTTCTGCGCAGGCGGCTCGGCGGGGGAGGTCGGCGCGGCCTGGGCGGGTTTTGACGCAGCGGTTGCGGTGCGCGCCGGTGCCGGCGACCACTTGGGGTAGCCCGCGGCGTCGAGCACATTGTTCCAGTTGCCTTCCTCATAACCGCGGACCACCTGCGTGCCGAGCTTCATCACCGGCACCTCGAGCTTGCCGCCGTTCAGCGCCCTCAACTCCTCCCCCACGGCCGAGTCGCGCGCGTTCTTCTCGGTGAACGGGATGCCGCGCTGGTTGAGCAGGGCCGAGGCTCTGCTACAAGCGTCGCCGCAGTCGGCGTTGTACAGCGTGACCGGGAAGTTCTTGACCGCCTGCTGGAGGGCATAGGGCACCGGCGCGTCGGTCGCCTGGTCGCCGAACTTCTTGCGCTCCGCGATCTTCGCCTCCGGCGGCGGGGGTTGGTCCGTGTAGTGGACGTCGCCGTTCTTGTCCACCCACTTGTACAGCTTGCCCGCGGCTGCCGTGCCGGTGGCCAGCGCGAGGGCGATGATCAATGCCATAGCTTTCATGTCCGATCTCCATGCCGTGTCGTGACAGGCGAAGAGTCAAGCAACGGCCATGCCGCTGTGACGCAACAGCGCGTCGATGCTGGGCTCCCGTCCCCGGAAGGCGACAAACGATTCCAGCGCAGGACGGCTGCCGCCCACACCCAGGATTTCGCGTCGGAACCGCTCGCCGGCCTCGGGGTTGAGCACCCCCAGCTCTTCGAACAGCCCGTACGCGTCCGCCGATAGCACCTCGGCCCACTTGTAGCTGTAATAGCCCGCCGCGTACCCGCCCGCGAAAATGTGAGAGAAGTTGTTCGGAAAGCGGTTGTACTGCGGCGGGAACACCACCGCGACCTGGTTGCGCACGCGCTCCAGCAGCTGCAGCGGGGCCACTGCACCCGCGGGGTCGTGGTCGAAGTGCAGGTGCATGTCGAACAGAGCGAACTCCAGCTGGCGCACGAACTGCAGGCCGCTCTGGAAATTCTTGGCGGCGAGCATCTTGTCGAACAGAGGCCGGCCCAGCGCTTCTCCCGTGTCAACGTGCGCGCTCATGCCGCGCACGACTTCCCATTCCCAGCAAAAATTCTCCATGAACTGGCTGGGCAGCTCTACAGCGTCCCACTCCACGCCATTGATGCCCGATACGCCACGCTGCTCCACGCGCGTCAGCAGGTGGTGCAGGCCGTGCCCAAACTCGTGGAACAGCGTGATGACCTCGTTGTGCGTGAGCAGCGCGGGCCTGCCACCCACCGGCGGCGAGAAATTGCAATTGAGGTAGGCCACCGGCGTCTGGATGCCGCTGCGCGTGCGCTTGCGGGTGATCGCATCGTCCATCCAGGCGCCGCCGCGTTTCGAGGGCCGCGCGAACAAGTCGACATAGAACTGCCCGATCAGGACGCCAGCGTCGCTACGGTCATAGATGTCGAAGAAGCGCACGTCCGGGTGCCAGACCGGGGCCTGGCTGGGAGCGATCGAGATGCCGTACAGCGTCTCGACCAAGCGGAACATGCCGGGCAGTACTCTCGTCTCCGGGAAGTACTGCTTCACGTCCTGCTCGGAGAACGCGTAGCGCGCGAGGCGCAGCTTCTCGGAGGCCCACGCGACATCCCAGGCCTCGAGTTGGTCCAGGCCGAGGTGCTCTCGGCCAAACTGCGACAGCTCTTCGAACTCGCGCTGCGCGAACGGCTTGGCCCGCGCCGCCAAGTCCGTGAGAAAGGCGAGAACCTGGGCCGGGGACTGGGCCATCTTCGGCTCGAGCGAGAGCTGCGCATAGCTCGCGTAGCCGAGCAGCCGGGCCAGCCTGCTCCGCAGCCTCAGGATCTCGTCGATGATCGGCGTGTTGTCCCACTCGGCATTGCCGAGCTCGGCCGCCCGCGTGACGTAGGCACGATACATCAACTCGCGCAGCGGGCGCCTGTCGGCGTACTGCATCAAGGGCAGGTACGAAGGCAGGTGCAGCGTGAACTTCCACCCATCCATACCGTCGCGCCGCGCGGCCTCGCGCGCAGCCTCCACCACGTCTTCGGGGATCCCCGCCAGCTCGCCTCGGTCGGTCACGTGATGCGCAAAAGCGTTGGTCGCGTCCAGCAAGTTGTCGTTGAAGCGGGAGGACAGCTTGTCGAGGCGGCTGCGCGTGTGCTTGAACTCGGCCTTCTCGTCCGCGGGCAGCTCGGCGCCGCCCAGGCGAAAATCGCGCAGCTCGTTGTCGACGATCTTCCTCTGTTCACGCGTGAGGCGGTCGAACCGGGGCGCCGTACGCAGCGCCTTGAACTTCGCGTACAGCCGCTCGTCCTGCGACAGCTCGGTAAAGTACTGGCTGATCCGCGGCAGGTTGGCGTTGTAGACCTCGCGCAGTGGCGGACTGTTCATCACCGCGTTGAGGTGCGCCACCTGACCCCAGGCGCGCGAGAGCCGCTCGTTGGCGTCATCCAGCACCGCCACGAAGCTGTCCCAGGTGGGCTGTTCAGCGACGCTCGCAACGCGCTCCACCAGATCGCGGTTTTCCTGCAGCAGCTGACCCAGCGCAGGGGCGACGTGCTCCGGCCGGATCTCGGCGAACCGGGGCAGTCCCGAAAAGTCGAGCAGGGGGTTGGGCATTTGGAACGTCAGTGCGAAGACGGCGCGTCGAATACGACCTGGCCATTCACCAGCGCGTGGCGTACCCGGCCTTGCAGCTCCATCCCGAGCAACGGCGTGTTCTTGCCTTGACTGTGCAAGCTTTCGGGCCGCACGCGCCACCACGCTTCGGGGTCGAACACGCACAAGTCGGCGATCTGCCCGACCGCGATCGCTGCGCCGGGCAAGCCGAGCACGCGCAACGGCCCGGTGGTGACCCTTGCGAGCGCGGCGGGCAGGGCGATCCGCGCCTCGCGCGCCCATTTCAAAGTCAAGGGGAGGAGCAACTCGAGTCCCGTAGCGCCCGGCTCCGCTTCCGCAAAGGGCAGCTGCTTGTCGTCCTCATCGACCGGGGTATGGTCGGAGCAGATGGCGTCGATCGTACCGTCGGCGAGCCCGGCGCGCAGCGCATCCCGGTCGCGCGGGCCGCGCAGCGGAGGTATCAGGTTGCAGTTGGAATCGAAATACCCGATGTCCATGTCGCTCAGGTGCACGTGATAGGCGGCGACGTCGCAGGTGACCGGCATGCGCGCGCGCTTGGCCTGACGCACCATCTCCACGCCCTCTGCGCTGGACAACCGGCAAAGGTGGACGCGCGCACCCGTCTCCTGGACCAGAATGAGGATGGCGGACAGGGCGACGGTCTCGGCACACGCAGGGATGCCTGCCAGCCCCAAACGCGTCGCTACCTCGCCGTCATGGGCCACGCCGCCTCGCGACAACGTGGCGTCCTGCGGTCGTAACCACACTGCAAACCCGAAAGTCGTCGCGTACTCCAGCGAGCGCATCAGCACCTGATTGTCTGTCAAGGTAGCACCCGGTTGGCTGAAGGCCACGCAGCCGGCGTCGTGCAGCTCCGCCATTTCGGTGAGCCGTTCGCCTCTGAGGCCCTGCGTCAACGCGCCCAATGGGTAAACGCGCGACTGGTTGAGGCTGCGGGCGCGGAACTTGAGCATCTCGACCAGCCCGGGTTCGTCGAGCGGCGGGTCCGTGTCGGGCGGGCACACCAAGCTGGTGATTCCTCCGGCCGCCGCGGCCTGCATCTCGCTCTCCAGCGTGGCCTTGTACTCGAGGCCAGGCTCGCGTAGGCGGGCGGAAAGATCGACCAGCCCCGGCGATACCGCCAGGCCGGATGCGTCCAGCACGCGGTCGGGCCTGAACCCGCCCGGCGTAGCACCAACGGCTGCGATCTTGCCCTCGGCGATGAACAGATCCTGCACACGCTCGGTGCCGGCGGCCGGATCGATCAGCCTCCCGTTCTTGATCTGGATGTTCATGGATCAATTGCTAGCCATCGGTTTGCGCCGAATACCGAACCGGAGCCGGCATCAATTACCCGCCAGGATGCCCATGACGGCCATGCGCACCGCGATACCGAAAGTGACCTGCGGCAGAATCACCGACTGCCGCCCATCGGCCACCGCGGAATCGATCTCCACGCCGCGGTTCATCGGTCCCGGGTGCATCACGATGGCATCGGGTTTGGCGTGAGCGAGTTTCTCAGGGGTCAGTCCGTAGGACTTGAAGAACTCGCCGGCGCTGGGCAGCAGGGCGCCGCTCATGCGCTCGTGCTGCAACCGCAGCATCATCACCACGTCCACGTCCTTCAAACCCGCTGCCATGTCGTGGAACACGTGCACGCCCAGATTCTGGACGTGGCGTGGGAGAAGCGTCCGCGGCCCGATCACCCGGACCTCCGGCACGCCCAGGGTGGTGAGCGCATGGATTTCCGAGCGCGCCACGCGCGAGTGGAGAATATCGCCAACGATGGCCACACGCAGGTGGTTGAACCCGCCCTTGTAATGGCGGATGGTGAACATGTCCAGCAGCGCCTGTGTAGGATGCGCATGGCGCCCATCGCCGGCGTTGATCACGTGGATGTCGGGGCCGACGTTGCGCGCGATCAGGTGCGCGGCCCCGCTCTCGCCATGACGCACGATGAACATGTCGGCGTGCATGGCCGTGAGGTTGGCCACCGTGTCCAGCAGCGTCTCGCCCTTGGTCTGAGACGAAGTGGCGATGTTCAGGTTGACCACGTCCGCCGACAGTCGTTTGGCGGCAATCTCGAAGGTCGTGCGGGTGCGCGTGCTGGGTTCGAAGAACAGGTTGAAGATGGCCTTGCCGCGCAGCAGCGGCACTTTCTTGACCTGGCGCTCGGTCACCGAGCAGAAGGAGCGCGCGGTGTCCAAGATCTGCAGCAGGATTTCCGGCGGCAGGCCCTCGGTGGTCAGCAAGTGCTTGAGCTTGCCCTCGGCGCTCATCTGGAGGTTCGCGTTCATGGCCCTTAGGCGCCGCGCGACATCAGAGCGAGGTTGAAGCGCCCGGCCTGAGCGCGTCGCAGCTCGATGCTCTGGTCGAGCGCGACCTCGACCCTGGCCCCCACGAATTGCGGACAGATGGGAAGCTGTCGGCCGCCTCGATCGACCAGAGCGGCCAGCCGGATCGAGGTGGGACGCCCGTAGTCGAAGATCTCATTGAGTGCCGCGCGGATCGTGCGCCCGGTATAGAGCACGTCGTCCACCAGGATGATGTCGGCACCTTCGACTTTGAACGGGATGTCAGAGGGCTTCACGCCGGGGCGCAGCCCGGTCTTCTTGTAGTCATCGCGGTAGAAAGCGACGTCGATGGTCCCCATCGGCGTCGACAACCCGAGCATTCGGTGCAGCCGCTCCGCGATCCAGACCCCGCCCGTATAGATCCCCACTAGCGCTGTGTCCGGCGTGGCGTCGCGCCGGATCTGCTGTGCCAGCTCGGCGAGCAAGGTTTCGGCGTCGGGCAGCGTCATCGCGCAGTGAAAAAAGTCTGCAGGATGTGCACGGCGGCGACTTGATCCAGCATCTGCCTTTGACGCTGGCCACGCACACCGGCCGCGGCCAGCGATTGAGCGGCCGCGCGCGACGTGAGTCGCTCGTCCACGAGGCGTACTTTGACCCCGAAACGTCGTTCGAGCTGTAGCGCGAAGCGGCGGCAGCGATCGGACAATTCGTGCTTGGCGCCGTTCAGGTGGGACGGCAGACCCACCACCAACAGAGCCGGCGACCAGTCGCGAATCAATCGCGCGACCTCATCCAGGCGCACGCCGTCCGATGCCACCCGAAGCGTCTCCAGGGGATGAGCGATACCCAGTGCCAGGTCGCCGACGGCGACTCCCACGCGCCGTGCCCCGAAGTCGAAGGCCAGAACGGTTCCACAGACCCGAGGTTCGAGCGTCGAGCGTAGCGGGTCGCTGCCGGTGGGGGTCACTCGGCGCTCAGCGCTCGCCACTCGGTGCGCAAATCAAGCATGGCCGACGTCGTCGGACAGCCGCGCCAGGTCAACCCCGAGCAAGCTCATCGCCGCGGACAGACGCTGCTCGGCGGGCAACTCGAAGATCACATCCGCGTCGGCGCCCACCGTGAGC
>DATJVW010000143.1:0-14937 GCA_035501675.1 Burkholderiales bacterium | reverse complement strand
CACCATCACCCACGGCGGCATGGCCTACGGCGCCGGTTACGTAGCGGCCATCGCAGCAGGCGCCGCCGCGATCGTCGATCCGCGCAGCGCTGCCGTGGCGCCGATCACAGAGGTCTTCCAGCGCTACCCACATATCGGGCCAGTATTGCCCGCCGTAGGATACGACTCGTCACAACTGCGCGCGCTCGAGGCAACCATCAACGGCGCCGAGGCGGACGTCGTGGTGGCTGCGACACCGCTGGATCTTGCGCGTCTCATCCAGACCAACAAAAGCGTGGTGCGAGCGCGCTACGAATTTGCCGAGGCAGGCGAGCCCACGCTCGGCTCCATCGTGGACAAGTTCTTGGCTCGCTAGAGTAGCTTGCACAACGACAACGCGCTCGAGTTGTCTTAAGTCAAAGACGATGTTCAAACGCGGTGTTACGTTGGTCGTCAAATGCCTAACCGCCGCCAATTCTTATCTTTAGGAGTAATGCTGATGCCAACCCTCGCCGTGGCTCAAGAACAATCTGTCCTGCAGCTGCCGGCACCGCAAGCGCCGCGAGAGACGCTGCTGATCGATGCGCTTAAATTGCGCAAGAGCAGCCGGGAATTCTCCGATAGGCGGGTGCCGCCCCCCCTGCTTTCCTCCCTGCTGTGGGCGGCTTTCGGGATCAACCGACCGGATAGTGGTAAGCGCACAGCGCCCTCGGCCCACGATTGGCAGGAAATCGATATCTACGCGGTGCTCGCCGAAGGAGTCTTCCGCTACGACGCCGCGGGGCATAGGCTCCAGCGCACAGTATCCGGCGACTTGCGCGCACTGACCGGCATTCAGGATTTCGTCGCGCGCGCGCCGCTCAACCTCGTATATGTTGCCAACTTTTCGCGCATGGCCGATGCCAGCGCAGAGGAGCGAACCTTCTTCGTGGCCGCGGATGCTGGCTGTGTCGCGCAGAACGTCTATCTCTTTTGTGCAGCCGAGGGCCTGGCCACGGTCGTGCGCGGGTTAGTTGACCGCAAGGCGCTGGCTCCCGCCATGGGATTGCGCACGGATCAAAGAATCGTGCTGGCGCAGACGGTCGGATATCCAGCAACTTGAGCCTGCCTGGAGCGCGCGGAAGCAGCCGGGCTAGCCTGAGCGGTCTGCTTCCCCGGACAAGGACAGGAGCTCGGTCCGGATCCGATCGCGCAACGCGATAGCGTCCGACCATTCGCGACCGGCTGGCTCGATGGGGGCGCCGACGGCAACGGCAGCCGCGCTGAGGCGCGGAAACCAGGAACCGTCGCGCAGGATCGAACGCGCGCCCCGGATACCGACGGGCACCACCGGCAGGCTGGTTCTCGCCGCGACCAGAAACGCCCCCAGGCGAAATTCCCGCAAGCCGGGTTGCCGGTCGAACGTGCCTTCGGGGAAGAATACAGGCGAGGCGCCGCTGCGTGCAGCTTGTTCCACGCGCTCGACATCCTCAACCCCTTTCTCGGCGTCGGACCGCTCGACGAAGGCTGCACCGACGCCCTCCAGGAATAGCCGCGGGATGACTTGCCGCACGAACTCGCGCTTGGCCACGAACACGTACCGGTGCTCGGGTGGGAGCGCCACACCGAGCAGGATGAAATCGATATAGCTCGCATGGTTGGCTGCCAGTACGTGCGCGCTGTGGGGAAGCCTCTCGAGCCCCGTTACGGTTACCCGGATGCCAGTCAGCGTGACGAGCAACTTCGCTGCCCCGTGACAGACCGTGCGTGCCAGGCGGGGCCGGCGCGCGGCTGCGACCAAGAGCCAAACGGGCACGGCAATCACGAACAGCATGGTCCACGCGTAACCGGCGTACAAAAGAGCCGTGACTGCGCGCAGGCTTCGACGCAACTCGGGAAGCGTGGCGCCCAGACCCAGGCGTGCGAATTGCAACCAGACTGGCACGGGACGCGTGCGCGTTCCCGCATGCTCGTAGAATTCGCGGCTGGCTGCGCGTCGGATCTTGCCACTAGAGGTCTTGAGCACCGTGTGAGGCGGCGCCAGCACGATGTCGTCGGCGGCCATGCCAAGCAGATCCATCGCGGCGACGTTGATCGCGTGCATCAGACGCGCGCGCGCCTGCGGATCGCTCTCCCTGGTTTCGGCCAGCACCACGAGCCGCTCGGTGCCGGTCGCGGGATCGGGATTTCCGAACACGGCCACGCAGCCGCGCCGGATGCCGGGGATGTTGCCCACTGCCTGCTCCAAGTCGTAAGGATGGATATTGCGCCCGCCGCGGATGATCACGTCCTTGACGCGGCCGGTGATGTAGATCTCATCGTTCACGAAATAGCCGAAGTCGCCGGAGTCCAGCCAGTCGCCGTGGAACAGCTTGCGCGTCTGCTCCGGGTTGCGGAAGTAACCGCTGGTGGCCGAAGGGCCCTTGAATTCGAGGCGGCCCTCGACTCGATCGCCAACCTCCCTGCCGGTGCCGTCGACGATGCGGACCTGATACCCGGGCAACGGCCGGCCACAGGAGACGACGCGCAGCACCGACGAGTCGCGCGGATCGGCCGGCACCGCATTGCCGGTGTGCATCAGAGGCCCTGGTTTGATCGTGTCGATCAGCGCGCCTCGGTTGAGCGGCGGAAAGGTGAGACCGACTGCGGACTCCGCCAGCCCGTACACCGGCGTGATCGCTTCCCGTCGAAGACCATAGGCAGCGAATCGGCTTGTAAACGCTTCCACGGTGTCCGCGCTCACCGGCTCGGCGCCGTTGAAGGCGATGCGCCAGCTGGAAAGATCCAGTCCTTCGAGCTCTTCGTCCTGGAGCCTGCGCGCGCACAGGTCATAGGCGAAGTTGGGGGCGCCGGACAACGTGGCACGATGGCGGTGGATGGCCCACAGCCAGCGGCTGGGCCGCGCCAGGAAGGCTAACGGAGACATCAGGGCTAGCGGTATTCCGTAGTACAACGTTCCCAGCCAAGCTCCGATCAAGCCCATGTCGTGATACAGCGGCAGCCAGCTCACAAAGACGTCCTCGCCTCCCACTCGCAGCGCCGTCCCCATAGCGCGCACATTGGCCAAGAGGTTGGCGTGGCTCAGGGATACCCCCTTCGGGTTCCCGGTGCTCCCCGACGTGTATTGGAGCAATGCCAGATCGGAAGCTGCGCGCACAATGTGCTGCGCTGCCGGAGCGGCGGACCCGAGGTCGGCCGGCGTGACCACCGCGCGCAGGGAATCGGCTTGTGCCCGAAGCAGGAGCGAAACAGGTTTGGCCTCGGGGATAGTGATGAGCAGCCGCGCTTGGCTATTAGCCAGGATACCGGCATGGCGGCGCAGGTGATCTTCGATCTGCGATAGCCGGACCGGGGGGTATATCGGTACCGGGACGCCACCAGCGATGAGAGCGCCGAAGAAGCTGAATAGATAGTCCTTGCCCGTCGGCAGCATGATCGCGACCCTGTCGCCCGGCTCGAGCCGGTGGGCGGCGAGGCCAGCGGCTACGGATTGGGCGCCTTCCTTCAGCGCCCGGTAGGTGATGTCCTCGGCGCGATCGCCCTCCCGATACAACTGGACGTGGAGCTTGGTCGGATGCGTGCGCGCATGCCAGTCGAGCACGTCGACCAGGGTTTGCGCCTCGGCCGGGAGGGCGCTGGGGGCCCGGGCCAGCGGGCGCAGCTCGTGCCGGGGGGCCGGGGGCGCAGCGGCAGCTCGGTCTATGAGCAGCAACAGATCGCGCGGCGTCTCGGCCGAATAGAGGGCCTGCTCGGGCAGCGAGACGCCGAAGCTGCGCCCGATGCGCAGCAGGAGCTCGACCCGCGACAGGCTGTCCAGCCCCAGGTCCTGCTCCAGACGAGCATCGAGAGTGACCTGCGCTCTGGCGCGCGGATGCAACTCGTCCGCGAGAGCGGCGACGATCTGAACGAGGCGTTCCTCTGGGCTGACTTCGGCCACGAGCTGGCGGCTTCCGTGGATCGACGTTAGACGCCGGAGACTTGTGCGCAGCGCAAAAGCCTATTGGCGCGCAGCCTCGCCCGCGCTGAATCGTCGACGGCGGGCCTTAAGCGTCTCGCCGCTAACTAGGTAAAGTGGTGCTTGCCGACGCTGACGCGCTTGGCCTGTGCACCTTCCTGCGCCACCTCCTCGATGAACTGGACTTCGGTGCCGACGGCGAGCTGCTCGAAACCGAATCCCACCACGTTCTCGCGTGCGAAATACAGCTCGCGTCCATCGGCCGTCTCGATGAAGCCGTGTCCCTCCTGTGGAAACAGCCGCTTGATTCGACCCCGGGCTGCCACTGGGTGCACTTTGGTGTCGCCGCGCTGGAGCCGGATGTGTTCCTCGAGCTGACGCTTGGCCGCGTCGAAAGCATCGCGCAAGGCCACATAGACGTCCTCTGCATGCTGACGGTTCACCACCACTTCGCCGCGCCCCGGCACATGCACGTCGATGCGCACCTCGTACTGCGCGCCCTGTTGACGGTGATGGTGCGGCCGCTCCACGGTCACGTGACAACCGATCATGCGTGGATAGAACTCCTCCAACTTCGCCGCCCTTTCGCGAATATGGGCGTCGAGCGCCGGCGAGTGCTCCATGCCGTGGATCGTGATCTGTAAGGGCTTTTCCATTGTTTGCTGTCCTCGAAAATGTCGTTCACGCCTTCCCAACCGATAGTTACTCGGATCGCGTACGAAAATGGTATCCACGTTCATCCAGCAGCCCTTGATCTCCGTCAAGACAACGCTGGGGTCGAGAGCGCCATGCACGGCGAAAAGCTTTGATCCAGCGCAAAACCCGCCTGCGCCTAGAAGCGGATATTAGCTCCCTATGACGCGTTTCTTCGAATCGAGGGCGGATGCCGCCACACAGCTCGCGACAGCGCTCGGCCGGTATCGGGGGCGTAACCCGCTGGTGCTGGCGATCCCGCGGGGGGCTGTGGGGATGGGTCGCGTGCTCGCCGACGAGCTGGGCGGAGAGCTGGACGTCGTACTGGTGCGCAAACTGCGCTCGCCGTTCAACGCCGAGTTCGCGGTCGGAGCAATCGACGAAACCGGATGGGCGTATGTCGCCCCGCATGCTGCCGATGCCGGAGCTGACGAGGAATATCTGCGGCGCGAGAAGCAGGCGCAACTCGAGACACTGCGAAAGCGGCGCGCGCAGTACACGCCCTCGCGACCGCCGATCGAGGCCAAGGGGCGCATCGTCATCGTTGTCGACGACGGGCTTGCCACCGGCGCGACCATGATCGCGGCACTGCATGCGGCGCGCGCAAAGAAGCCCGAACGGCTGGTGTGCGCAGTCCCCGTCGCGGCACCGGAAAGTCTCGAACGAGTGCGACCGAACGCGGACGAAATGGTGTGCCTCGAGACGCCAGAGCCGTTTATCGCGGTCGGACGCTTCTATCGCTCGTTCCCGCAGGTCGAGGACGAAGAAGTCGTCGTGCTGCTCGAGCAGAGCCCGAGATTGCATGGAGGTGCCAAGCGATGAACATGCCGCCTGCTGGATCTGCGGTTTCGATTCCATCCGGCACCGAGCGGCTGGAGGGGATGCTCGACCTGCCACAGACGCCTTGTGGGGTCGTTGTATTTTCACACGGAAGCGGCTCGGGGCGGCACTCGCCGCGCAACCGCTATGTGGCGCAGGTGCTACGCGACGCCGGCCTGGCCACGCTGCTCCTCGACTTGCTCACGCCGGACGAAGACCGAGACTACGCCACTCGCTTCGATATCGGCCTGCTTACTGGAAGGCTGGGCGACGCTGTGCGTTACGTGCGCCGGGAGCCGACGACGCGCGCGTTGCCGGTCGGCTTGTTCGGCGCGAGCACGGGCGCGGCGTCCGCGCTGCGGGTAGCTGCAGCCATGCCTGTCGACGTTCGAGCTGTCGTGTCGCGCGGCGGGCGGCCCGATCTCACGGGCGACGAGGCCCTGGCCAGAGTGAGGGCGCCCACGCTGCTCGTCGTTGGAGCCAGAGATCACGGCGTCGTTGGGCTGAACCAGGCGGCGCACGACCTGCTCACGTGCGAGAAACACGTCGCCATCGTCCCGGGCGCGACGCACCTGTTCGAGGAACCGGGCGCACTCGAGGAAGTGGCGCGCCTGGCGTCGAACTGGTTTGTCCGCCACCTCGCAAGCGGCAACTCTGCAGACCAAAGACTCAGCGCGGAAAGCCCTGGCAAACGTTGAGCAGGATCTGCATACGCGACTCAACGCTTCGGCGCGTCTGATTGCAATTCTGGCTGTTCGCGGCTCGGGTCCCTGGCGCTGCTCGGAGAAGCTGCCGTTCGCAGTCGGGCGAGCCATTTGCGCAGTTCTTCCAAAATAAGCATCGCGGCGGTGAAAGGCAGGATAAACAGCCACACGGGCCCCGCGAGAGGTGATGTCCCCACGAGCAGATTCCCCCAGGGCGTGTAGTCGATGATCAGAACCAGCGCGATCTCCAGTGCCGCGCCCCACAGGATCAGCGGGTTCCCGAGAAGGCCTGTTGAGAACACCGACCGCGAAGCGCTGCGGCACAAGAATACGTTGACGATCTGCATCAGGATGATGGCGCTCAAGCATGCGGTAGTCGCCTGCTGATACAGGGGGTCCGCGGATGCAACAGGCTGACCGTACTTCCAGCCTCCTGCATGAAGCACGAAAAAGAAAGCCGCCATCGCTGCGGCCGCTTCGATCGGACCGAGGAACAGATAGGCACGCCGCGCGAGAGGCCAGTTCATCAGGCCTTCGCCTCGCGGCCTCGGCGGCCGTTGCATGACACGCGGCGCGGGCCGTTCGACGCCCAGACCCAGAGACGTAAGCGAATCGGTCCCCATGTCGACGGCCAGGACCTGGATAGGCGTCAACGCGAGCGGGATCCTGAACAGGGCGAAGCCGAGATAGGGGATCAGCTCCGCAACATTGTGCACGAGGACATAGGTCAGAAACTTCCGAATGTTCTCATAGACCGCGCGCCCTTCCTCGACGGCGTTGACGATGCTGGCGAAATTGTCGTCGAGCAGGATCATGTCTGCAGCCGCTTTCGCAACATCGGTGCCCGCAATACCCATCGCAATGCCGATGTGCGCGCTCTTGAGTGCGGGCGCATCATTCACCCCGTCCCCGGTGACAGCGACGATCTGGTTCTTGTTCTTCAGCGCCTCGACGATGCGCCGTTTCTGGTCGGCGCCGACTCGGGCGAAGATGACATCGGGGATGTCCAGCGTCAGCATCAGCTGCGTCTCTGAGAGGTTGCGTATCTGCTCGCCCGTAATCACAACCGGGTTCTCCGTTGCGGCAAGCCCGATCTCGCGTGCGATCGCCCTGGCGGTGTGCGGGTGGTCGCCCGTGACCATGATCACCCGGATTCCGGCCTCGCGACATGTGCGCAGCGCTTGCGGGACCTCATGCCGGGGTGGATCTTCCAGGCCGACGAGCCCGGCGAAGACGAGGTCCCGTTCCAGAGTTTCGCGGCTCTCCTGAGAATTGAGAAGTCGATACGCAAACGCGAGGACTCGTAGACCCTGCTCCGCCATTCGTTCATGGGCTGCGAAAACCTGCTGCCGTAACCCGCCGTCGAGTGGACGCGTCGCACCGTCGATCAAAGTCCAGTGGCACAGCGGCAAAACGGATTCGAGCGCGCCCTTGCAGTGCAGCGTGGGGCCTGCGGGCATCGCGTGTACCGTGGACAGCCGCATGCGCTCCGCGTCGAAGGGAATCTCATCCAGCCGACGGCTGGCGGACGGCTCGGACAGGATTCGACGCGCCATCTCGATGAGTGCGATCTCCATCGGGTCGCCCAGGAACGCGTTACCGCCGCGCTCTCGCGTCTCTCTGAGGTCGTGACACAGCTCGGCCGTCAGGAAAAAGTTCCGGTAGGCTTCGGCGAGCACGCCTCCCGGCTCGATCGCAGCCGGAGAATAGACTGCGCCGCCAAGGAACAGCCGTGTTGCCGTCATGCGGTTCTCGGTCAACGTTCCGGTCTTGTCGGTGCATATCACCGTGGTCGAGCCGAGCGACTCGACTGACGGCAGGTAGCGGATGAGGACGCTGCGCCGCGCCATGCGTTGGGTGGCGAGCACCAGCGAAAGAGTCAGCGTGGGCAAGAGGCCCTCGGGGACCATCGCCACGATGATCCCGATGGCGAAAATGAAATCCTTCCAGAATGGAATGCCGGCCATCCATCCGACGGCAAAGAACAGCAGCCCGATCAAGATCGCCAGAAACGCGATCAGCCGGCTCAATCGCGCGAGTTCCTGTCTCAGCGGGGATACGGCTGCGCCGGCTGTTTGCGTCAGGTGGGCGATCTTGCCGAATTCAGTGTGCATGCCCGTGGCGATAACGACCGCTTTTGCCTGGCCAGACACGAGCGAGGTGCCGGCCAGCAGGATATTCTTGGCGCGAGAAGGCTCGTCGTCGGCGGAGGCGTTGACATCGCGCAGCAGTGGCAGCGATTCGCCCGTGACCGCGGCGTTATTGACCCTGACGTCGAACGCCTCGACCAGCCTGCAGTCCGCGGGGACGTTGTCGCCCTGCTCGAGCACGACGATGTCGCCTGGAACAACCTGCTCTGCCGACGTCAGGAAAACCCGACCGCCGCGCACAAGCTTCACTTGCTGCGGGAGCAGTCCTCGCAATGCGGCCAAGGTCTTTTCGACGCGGTGTTCCTGCCAGAATGAGAACAGGCCGCTCACCAGGATGACGATCACGATCGCGTACCCGATTTTCGCCATGCCCTGTCCAGGCGCACTCCACTCGGCCAGAAATGCAAGGCCGGCGGCGACCCAGAGAATGAGCGAAAAGAACTGGATGAATTCCTTGGCAAAGCGCAGCCAGACTGGCTCGCGGGCGAGTTCCTGCACGACGTTGGGCCCATGCTCGTGCAGGCGGCGCTCGGCTTCTTCGGCCGACAATCCGAGCGGATCGCTCTGTAGGCTGGCGATGGCGTCGCCGGCGGAGAGTTGATGAATCTTCATATCAGCTTCGCCGAGCGCGCCGGCGGGCTAACTTAACTAGCGGATATGGGACTCTTTGGGTTAGTTTTTCAGCCCGCCCGGCCACAGGCCGCTGGCGGATGTTAAGAGAGCGTTGAGCCACACGGCAACGGTCCGACACATGCAGCCAAGCGTGCCCCCGCAACAAGAAGTCGTGGGGCGGCCGTGGCCTCCGGCTGGCTCAGCTCGAGGAGCTGGTGGTTGAGCCAGCCAGCTTTTCCGCTTGCGTCGAGCTAACCCGATTTGCGAGTCGTCGCCTGCGCGTCTGTTGTCTTCTCACTTGTCGACGCTTCTGGCTTGAACAGATGGGTAAGCGGGCACGGGTCCACCTTACAACCATGCTGAAGCGCGCATTCTCGCTGAGTCTGGTCGAGCTCGACGTACTCCTTGCACAGAGGGCAATAGTGAAGAGGGGAGTTGAACATTTGCTTTCCTCCGTCGCCCGCTGAAACGGCGCGCAACTAGCTCCGAGAGCCGCGGATGCGTTGATGCAGGTCAATAAGCGCACCCGTCGGGTCGGGCCACCCGCCAGATCATTCGAGAGCGGTAGCGGCCTGCTCTCTGTCGACTTCCTCGGCCAGCGCCCTGAGCGCGTGAGAGACGGTCACGGCATAAGCGGGGGCGGACTCCAGCGCGCGCAGCGCTTCGGGCAGGCGCGCCAGCTGACTGCGCGCGCGGTTGCGCGCCTGCTCCAGCGTTTCCAAACCAGGCAAGCGCCGTCCGCTGCGCATGACGGGATTGAGCAGCGGTTCGCCCGGCTGCATATCCCCAACCAGCGTAAGCAAGTCGTCGGACATGCGGTTATCGCCGCCATAGTGGCGATAGACCTGTTTGCGGCCCGGCCAGGTCGCCTTGCCTTCCGAGCGCTTGCGCCGTGCACGACCAGCGTACTCCTGCAGCTTGTAGGCGCAGTCGAACGTCGGCACGTCGTAGGAGGTGTCCATGCCGCTGCCGATGCCGAAGCCGTCGATCGGCGCGCGCTTGGCGGAGAGCAGGTCGCGCAGGGCAAACTCGTCGATGCCGCCGCTGGCGAAGATCTTCACCTCGTCCAGGCCGCCGTCGTCGAAGATGCGACGGACTTTGCGCGCGTGCTCGGCGAGATCGCCGCTGTCCAGGCGCACCGCGCGTATCTTGATTCCGTCGCGCGCCAGCGTGGGCGCGAGCTGCACCACCTTTCTCGCCGCGGCTTCCGTGTCGTAGGTGTCGATGAGAAAGGTGATGTTGTCGGGATGACTGCGAGCGAAGTTCTCGAACGCCTCCATCTCGCTGTTGTGCGCCTGGATAAAAGAGTGCGCCATGGTTCCGAAGATAGGCACGCCGTACATCTTTCCGGCCAGGACCGTTGCGGTGCCGGCCATGCCCGCAAGATAGGTCGCGCGCGCGGCCAGCAGCCCGGCCTCGGCGCCGTGGGCCCGGCGCAGGCCGAAGTCCACCAGCAGCTTGTCGGGCGCGTGGATCACCGCGCGCGCCGCCTTGCTTGCGATCATCGTCTGGAAGTGCAGCAGATTCATGAGCCGCGTCTCCACCAGCTGCGCTTCGGGCAGGGGGGCGATGATGCGGATGATGGGCTGGTTGGCGAAGAGCACCGTGCCCTCTGGCATGGCGTCGACATCGCCCGTGAAGCGCAGCCGAGCGAGCTGGTCGATGAACTTGGGCGTGAAATGGTTCTGGTGTGCCAGCCACTCCAGGTCGTCCGCGCTGAAATGCAGCCCTTCGAGGAACTGCACCACTTGCTCGAGGCCGGCGGCGAGGAGGAAGTTGCGCTGTTTGGGCGGCAGCCGGCGGAAGAACAGCTCGAACACGGCAGTGTCGGTCATGCCACGCTCGTAGTAGGTCTGGAGCATGGTGAGCTGATACAGATCGGTGAGCAGGGCGCTCGCACCGGGATCGCGGTGACGCGGGGCTTCCATCGCAGAAGTCTCTCTTAGTGCTGCGTGCTGAACGGCCGATCATAGCATGGCGCGGTGGCCTCCCTAGCCCACCAGCACTACCGGGCATCGAACCCGCTCGAGCAAGGCGCGGAACTCGCGCTGCTGTCTCGGGAACGCAGCGCTGCCCAGCACCAGTACGTCGCACGCGGTCATGCGCGCGGCATCCGCCAGCGCGCCTACGCTGGTGTCGGCCAGCCGCACAAGCGCAGCATCGGTGGCCACGGCGGGTACACGCTTTCGGGCCATCTCCCGAAGTGCTCCGAGCCCTGCGCTTTCTGCGCTCACGACCGCGACCGCCATACTCGCGCCTCGCGTCAGGGACAAGCGCTGCGCCACGCTCACGGCGCGGCTTCCCGCGGCCGTGGGATCGAGGATGGCGAGGACGCGACGCGTGCGCGCGGCGCCTGCTCCCACGCGCGTGGTGGTCCCTGTTTGCGCGCTACGTGCCGCCGGAGCGAAGACCGCGGCCACCGTCTCGGACAGCTCGGCCAGGACACGCTCGAGCAGCTCACCGCGCTCCACGCGGAAGGACCAGGGCAGATCCAGCTCGGCGGCCAGACTGGAGAAGAGTCCGCGCAATTGCTGCGCCTGCGCCCGCAGCGCCCGCTCCACGTCGATGACGTCGATCGCGCGTACCACGCCCGACACTGCGCCCACCTCGCGTGTGATGGGCAGCGCCGCCAGGCGCAGCAGATTGAGATTCTCCACGAACAACCCGGCCAGTTCGAGCTGGAAAGATTGCGCGAGCTCGCGCGCGGCCGCCAGCGGTTGCCGGCTCGGGTTGGAGGGCTCGAGAACCACGAGCAGGCGCTCCAACGCCAATTCGCTGCGCGTTTCGCTCATGGCGCCGTGGGCGGCGATTGCTTCTTGCCCGCCTTTGTTACCGTCTTCACTTTCAACGTCATACCGGCATAGGCCTGACGGATCAGAGAGAACTCCAGCAAGCGCGCAGCGACTCGAAAGTTGACGCTGCCGTCCGGGTAAGCGCCCTGCGCATCCCTGCCGCCGGCCGGCGTTTGCGTGAGAAGCTCGATGGCCTGGTCGATGGTGTCCACGGCGTAGATGTGGAACTGACCGGCCGCGGCCGCGTCCCGTACGTGCTTCTTGAGCATCAGATGCGCGACGTTGGTGGACGGGATGATGACGCCCTGCGCGCCGGTCAGACCGCGCGCGCTGCAGATGTCGAAGAAGCCCTCGATCTTCTCGTTGAGCCCACCGACCGGCTGCACCCGCCCGTGCTGGTTGACGGAGCCCGTGACCGCGAGAGATTGCTGCACGGGCAGCTCCGCGAGCGACGACAGCAACGCGCACAGCTCGGCGACCGATGCGCTGTCGCCCTCCACCTCGCCATAGGTCTGCTCGAACACGAGGCTGGCGGAGAGCGAGTTGGGACGCTCCCCGGAGTAGCGTGCGGCCAGGAAGGATGACAGGATGAGCACGCCCTTGGAGTGGATCGGCCCGCCCATCTCGACTTCGCGCTGGATGTCCACCACTTCGCCGTCGCCGAGCCGGGTCGTAGCCGTGATGCGGGTCGGATGGCCGAAGCTGTAGCCGCCGCCGGAACTCACCGACAGGCCGTTGACTTGACCCGTCGTGGCGCCGCTGGTGTCGATGAGCAGCTCGCCGCGCAGAATGGCCTCGCGAATCTTTTCCCGCACCCGGCCCGCACGGCGCTCCTGCCGATCCAGCGCGCGCTCCACCGCGGCTTCATCGACCCGCTGCCCGCCAACCTGCCTGACGCCGTGCTCGGCCTCGCGCAACAGGTTCACCAGGCGCTCCAGGTGCGCCGACAGGTGGGCCGAGTCGGGGCCGAGCCGAGCGCCGTGCTCGATCATGCGCGCAACGGCGCCGCGATCGAAGGGCAGAAGCTTCTCCCGGCGGGCGAGCGTCGCGATCATCCGCGCCAGCAGCGTCTCGGTCTCCCGGCTGCGCGGCACGTCGTCCTCGAAGTCGGCGGCGATCTTGAACAGTTCGCCGAACTCGGGATCGAAGGCGAGCAGGAGGTAGTACAGGATGCGTTCGCCGAACAGCACCGCCTTCACCTCCAGGGGGATGGGTTCAGGCTCCAGCGCGACGGTGCTGATGAGGCCGTAGGTCTGGCCCAGCGATTCGGTCTTGAGCTCCCCGGTGGACAGCGCCCGTTTCAGGCCGTCCCAGGCGAACGGCTGCGACAGCAGCTTGTAGGCGTCCAGCAAGAGATAGCCTCCGTTGGCGCGATGCAGCGCGCCGGGTTTGATCAGCGCGAAATCGGTCACCAGCATCCCGAAGCGCGCGACGTGCTCGACGCGCCCGAGCAGGTTCGGATGCGTCGGGTAATCCTCATACACGATCGGTGCGCCGGCGCCGGTGGAGCGCTGATCGCCTATGACCACATTGACCTCGTAGCGGCGGAAGGACACGGGCTCGCCAGCGGGCAGCCCGAGTGCATTTGTCTCCGTCTCGGGCGAGCGGCGAAAATCGTCGATGTTTTCCAGCACGTCCGCCTGAACCGCGTCCAGGTAGCGCAGCACCTCCGGCAGTTCCGGGTAACGGCTCTTGATTTCCTCCGTCTGGGTGCCCACGGCCAGCAGCGTCATCTCGCGGTTGAGCTGCTTGAGCCGGACCCGCCGCTCCTTCTGCAGCTGCTGCACCTGGCGCGCCGCTTTCTGCAGCCCCGCCTGCAGCTCCTCCATCTTCGCCTCGATGCGGCTGCGGGTCTCTCCGGGCAACTGGGCGTAATCGTCGGGCGAGATCACTTCGCCGTCGCGCACCGGCGCGAACGAGAACCCGGCCGGCGTATGCAGCAGCGCGATGTTGTCTTTCGCGGCCTCCTCGCCGAGCTGGTGGAAAATCTTCTCCCCGCGTTCGTTGATCTCGGCGTCGATCTGTTCCGCGCGGTTGCGGTATTCCTCGCTTTCGAACATGGCCGGAATGGAGGCGCGCAGCTCCTCGACGAGCTGGCGCAGGTCCTGGCGCAGCTTCGCCCCCTGGCCGGGCGGCAGCCGAAGCGCTCGTGGACGGTGCGGGTGCTCGAAGTTGTTGACGTAACACCAGTCCGGCGGGGTCGGCTCACGGGCCGCACGCACCTCCAATAGCTCCCGCGCCAGGCTGTGTTTGCCCAGGCCCGCGGGGCCCAGGACGAAGACGTTGTAACCCCTCGCCCGCACGCCGACGCCGAGGTCTATGGCCTCTCGTGCACGCTCCTGGCCGAAGATCCCGGGCAGGGCCTCCAGATCGTCTGTGGTGTCGAAGGGCAGGTGGCGCAGGTCGCTACGCCGGTACAGCGATTCGGACGCAAGCGGGCGCAGCTCGGACATGGTCGGAAGCTTTCGTGCTGTGATGACGGCGTGTATTGTATCGATGTCGGGCGGTACGCCCTTTTACCAGAATACGTGGCTCTATCGCGCGCAGGCTTGCGTTAAGTCAAACGATGGGACCGCCGACCTCCTAAGCTTATTAGTGACTTTGCTCAGCTCGTTGGACTATGACGGACATGCTGCCGCGCTGGGAACATTTCGAGCACGGCGCCGACGTCGGCGTGCGCGGATGGGGCCACACCCGTGCCGAGGCCTTCGAGGCAGCGGCGGTCGCGATGACCGCGGCGATCACCGATCCGGCGCTGGTCCGGCCGCTTACCCGAGTCGAGCTGAGCTGCCAGGATGATGACGAGGAGCTGCTGCTGACCGACTGGCTCAACGCGGTAATTTACGAGATGGACACGCGGCGCATGCTGTTCGGCCGCTTCAGCGTTCGGCTCGAGGGCCGCAGTCTGACCGGCATTGCCGAGGGAGAGCCGATCGACGTGCGCCGGCACCATCCGGCGGTCGAAGTGAAGGGCGCTACGCTGACCGAGCTGAAGGTTGCACAGCAACCGGACGGCTCCTGGCTCGCGCAGTGTATCGTGGACGTCTGAAGCGACCGGCGCGCGATGGCGCGTCCGTCGGCGCTCAGGTCTAAGGGAATGGATCTCGGAAAGCTGGTGCGAGTGAACTCCTACGAGTGGCGCATCGAGCCGCACGGCGCGATGCGTGTGCCTGGCGTCATATTCGCTGACCAGGACTTGCTCGAGGCCATGGACGAGAAGGTGTATGAACAGGTCCGCAACGTCGCTACCTTGC
>DATJVW010000142.1:0-3082 GCA_035501675.1 Burkholderiales bacterium | reverse complement strand
CCTTTTGAGTTTCACGCGCGCGTTTGCGGTGGTGAAGTGCCAGTCGGCCTTGGCGTGCTTGCCGTTGCGGACAGCTTCCCAGGCGTGGACCTCGTTCTTCAAGACCTGCTGATCGGGGATGCGGCGGTCGAGGCATTGGGAGGAGAGAACAGCGAGTTCGGCTTCCGCCATGTCCAGCCAACTCCCATGTTTGGGTGTGTAGTGCCACTCGAACCGTTCAACGAGGCGGCGGGCTTCGGCGGGGGGAAAGGCTTGGTAAAGCGACGCCGGCTTGTGCGTGTTCAGGTTGTCCTGGACGAGCACAATTTTTGTCGCACCGGGGAAGTGCGTATCGGATAATTCCTTGAGCACCTGGGCATAATCGAGCGCTGTGTGGCGATCGGTGACCTTGACATGCCGCCAGCCTTCCAGCGGTGCGAAGATCATGAATAGATTGGCCGTCCCATTACCTCGACTTTGGCGCTTTCTGGGGGGCTCAAGCAGCGTAGGACATCAGCTCGGCCAGGCGCTGCTGGAGGGGCTGGGGTTTTTCGGCGGTTCGTGCCCGTGCGCGCCAAGTTGGATAATCGTCCCGCCACAAGATCGGGCTGGCTGCCTCCTCGGCCCAGAGGATCCGCCGGACAGCGGCCAGACAATCCGCGAAGGTTGGCTCCGGCTTGTTGTACCAGGCGGCGCCGAGCACGCTGAGCTTCTCGCCTGTTGCGGCCAGTTCGGCCGCCCACAAGGTCACCAGCGAGAACAGGCCGAGCAGCAGCGGCGTGGTCCGGTGAATGGCCTGATCTGACCATTGACGTTGGGTCTCGACGCCGAGATGGCGCCGGCTTTCCTGGAAGGTTACCTCCGCCGCCCAGCGCATTGCATACCACGTCAGGATTTGCGCCGCTGATTGCGGTGGGTTGGAGCAGACGAAGGCGCGGGTCTCGGCGCGCCCGGCCGGATCCCGGGTCAGCACCCAACGGACTGGCAAGGTCTTCCCGTGCGCGCTCCACAACGCCGTTCTGGTCGCAACCTCGACCTCCCGTTGCATCGTCCCGTCCTTCGCCCGCCATCCTGGGATGCTCATGCGCTCCCAGGTGGTGGCTTTGCGGACGGCTCGTGTCCGCGGCGTCAGTTGGCGGGTGCCGACGACCCGTGGCCTCCCTCTCTGGCCCGGCTTGCGGGGAGGTGGTGGGTTGAAGAAGCGTGCGTCCATCCGACAGCGCGCGACGCACACCACACGGTCCCGCAAGCACCAGAACAGGTCCACGCTGGCGTAGGCCCCGTCACCCACCAGCACGAGCCGCCGCCCTGGACACCAGCGGGCGATCAGCCGCATGCCCCAGGCCGCCTTCTCCGGCAGCGTCTGGTGACGCCGCCCCCGTTTGGCATCGGCCCGTTCCGAGCGGCACAGCAGGGTCAGGAAGGGCAACCCCCAGCTGCGCCTGGCGAAGCCGGGCCTGACCGCCAGCTGGAACGACAGCCAGCGCAAACCCTCGACCTTGACAACGAAGCTGCGGCTCGACCGCACGCCATCACGATAGATCCCCTTGTCGCGGATCTTGGCGCCGCGCCGACGCTCGAGAGTGTCGTCGACAATCCCCACTATCGGCTCGCCGTCTGGCACGAATGCCTTGTGCAGCAGGCCGAGCAGGCGCTGCGCACCGTCCAGGCCCGACCACGTCCCCCGCGACAGGAACCGATGAAACCGGCTAAACCCCTTGTCCGTAGCGCCATCCACCGCCCGCAACGCCGCGCATACGGTGCGCCGGTTCAGGCACAGCAACGCTCCCGTCGTCAGGGCCACGGCGTTCAGCCACGATGGTTGCGTGAACATCGTCGCGAAGGGCAGCAGCCAGCTCTCCATCGCCCGGGCGCTGCCGGGGTGCGCACTCTTTGCCATGGCTTGGCTTCCTCAAGGTCATGCGATACCTTTGCGTAAGCGACAGAGTTGGGTGCGGGTTGCCAATGCCCCTCTCTCGGCTTGTTCTGTCCACACTACTCTCGCCTCTGCTCCCGCGGCGAGGAGCCGTCACTCCGGCGGCGCCTTCAGCGTCGCCGATGACCCGGCGTGAGATCCTGGCCCGCTACCGTCACCTGCGCCAGATCAGCAAGGAACAGCACCAGGCTGTCCTCGACGTCATCGGCCTGAACGCGGTGCTGACCTGGGCCAAGCGGCTTGGCTTGGCGCAGGGCAGAACCCTGCTGCTCGAGAGCGAGCTGGACCTGCTGCTCGCCGAGGATCTGGCGATCTACTTGGCCAGACCGGGCCGCTCACACCCGCTGGACCGCTACGCCCGGGCCGCGCGGCTGGCCCCCGGCTCCGACCAGGCGATCCTGCTCGAGACCATGCGCCAGGCCCAGTTCTCCCTCTGGCGTCTCGAGCGGCGGCACGAGATCACCGGCCTGATCCTGCGAGACCTCCTGCGCGGCGGGGAAGCCTGGCTGCTCGACGAGACACTGACAAAGACCGCGCGACCGGGACTGGAGTTCGCCGCACGTCTCCTGCAGCCCGCAGCCTTTGCCATGACCGCCCGGATCATCGTCCCGCTCATACCGGGTGTGATGGAGCAGGTCTTCGCCCGAACTCCTGCCCTGCGGCGCGTCCCAGATGATGCCCTCACCCGGGACCCGCAGTTTGCGATCGGCATCTACCAAGCTGCGGTCGCTACAGGCGCAATGAACGCCGTGCGCCTCAAGCGCAAGCGCAGCTGGGGCCTGCCTTCATATCCATGAACGCGGGCTTCTCGCCCCCAAAGCGCCAAAGTCCACATAACGTTAACGCCGGAAAATCCCGTTATTGGGGTTACGACAAGGCCCGTCCAGCAACGCCGGCGGCCTTGCTCACCATGACCGATGCTCCTGGCGGTGGCCAAACCCGCGACCTTTTCCGACATAGCGGCCCGGATCGGTCGCGCGGCGCAGGGCCCAGACGGTGCGCTCGAGATGCAATTTGCCGGCGATGTGCTTGGCGACCAGGCCGTGGAAATAACCGCCGGGCGAGGTTTTGAAATGATCCACCTCCTTGGTGGACACGATCGCGAGCGCGACCGCGGCCAATTCGCGGCCCATGGCGAGACAGGCGTCCCCCCACAGCGATTTCGAG
>DATJVW010000141.1:0-2824 GCA_035501675.1 Burkholderiales bacterium | reverse complement strand
ACCTCCGCGTCACCATTGCGGGCGCTCGGCTCGATCATCGACTGTATCACTTCCGGCTCGCCTACTCGGGCTTCGAGCATGCGCACGTGATCCTCGGCGGCGAGAGCTACGTGGCACTGGCCGAAGGACTGCAGAACGCGTTGTGGACATTGGGCGGCGCACCGCTCGAGCACCGCAGCGACAGTCTGTCGGCCGCGTTCCGCAACCTCAACCAGGATGCGCGCGAGGACCTGACCCGGCGCTATGACGCGCTGTGTGCCCACTTCGGGATGCAGCCGACCCGCAACAACCGCGGAGTGGCGCATGAGAACGGCGGCATCGAAAGTGCGCACGGCCATCTCAAGCAGGCCATCCGCGACGCGCTGTTGATGCGCGGGATCGCCGACTTCGATGATCTCACTGGCTATCGCCGCTTCATCGACGAGATCGTCAGTCGCAAGAACGCCCATCGCGCCAAACGCATCGCGGCCGAGCGGCCCGCGCTGCAGCCGCTGCCCGGACAGCGGATCTGCGATCACGAAGAGGCAATCGTCACCGTCACCTCGTCGGGCGGCTTCACTCTTAAGAAGGTATTCTACACGGTGCCGTCCCGGCTCATCGGCCATCGCCTGCGGGTCCGACTGTATGATGACCGCCTCGACGTGTTCATCGGCGCCACCTTGCTGATGACCCTGGCACGCGGACGCGCCGCCGCCGGCAGGCACGCGCATGTCGTCGACTACCGCCACGTCATCCACGCCCTGCGGCGCAAGCCCATGGCGCTGCTCCACCTCGTCTATCGCGACCAGCTGTTCCCACGCGACGCCTATCGCCTCACCTTTGACCGGCTGCTTGAAAAACTCCCGGAAAGATCAGCCTGCCGCCTGATGGTCGATCTGCTGGCGCTCGCGCACGAGCGCGGCTGCGAAGCCGAACTCGCAACCCTGCTCGCCGCCGATCTCGCGGCGGCGCAGCTGCCCGACATCATCGCGTTGCGCTCGCGCTTCGCGCCGGATCCCGCGATCCTTCCCGAGGTGGTCGTCCATCTCACGCCGCTGATCGCTTACGAGGTGCTGCTTGGCGCCGATATGGGAGAAGCGGCATGACCCAAGGCATCGACCACGCCCGCCTGACACTGATGCTCAACGATCTTCGCCTGCCCGCAATCAAGCAGGATTGGCCAGCACTGGCCGACCGGGCGGACAAGGAAAGCTGGCCCGCCGCACGCTTCCTCGCCACGCTTGCCGAGCACGAGATCGCGGAACGCGACCGCCGTCGCCTCGCGCGTCACCTCGCGGAGGCGCAACTCCTGCCCGGCAAGACGCTGGACAGCTTCGGGTGAGGTGGACCCGGTCGGTTGGACAGGAATCGGGGCGACTTAAGAGAGAGTCTCTCCGGTTTCCATGGCCCCTTCCGATCCCAGGGGATGCGTATCTGCAAGTATAGACCTTCTTATACTTGAGTCAATGCCCTTTCCTGTTGCTGTTGTGCCTGTGTATATGTGGGCAACGCGGGAGCGCAGCGTAGCGAAGCGGAAGCGTTGTCCACATATACACAGGCAGCAGTCTCGAATACCTCGCGCGGTGTGCGATAGCTCAGCGCCTGATGCGGCCGCTCGTCATTGTAGAACGCCAACCACCCACCGATGCCCCAGCGCGCCTCGGCCACCGAGCCATACGCCTTGATGAACACCTCCTCGTATTTCAGGCTCCGCCACAGCCGTTCGATGAAGATGTTGTCCAGGTACCGCCCCTTGCCATCCATGCTGATCCGGACCCCGCGAGCCTCGAGTTCAGCCAGAAAGCCCGTGCTGGTGAACTGGACCCCTTGGTCGGTGTTGAAGATGTCCGGTTGACCATACCGTTCCAGCGCTTCCTGCAACGCTTCGACGCAGAAGCTCGTGTCCAGGCTGATCGACACCCGCCACGCCAGGACCCGACGGCTGAACCAGTCCATCACCGCCACCAGATACACAAACCCCTTGGCCATCGGAATATAGGTGATGTCCGCGCACCAGACCTGGTTCGCACGCGCGATCGCAAGGCCGCGCAACAGATAAGGGTACACCTTGTGATCGGGATGCGGCTGACTGCTGTTCGGCTTCTGGTAGATCGTCTCCAGCGCCATCACTTGCATCAGCCGCTTGACCCGCTTGCGGTTCGCCGACCAACCGTCCCGCCGCAACGCCGCCGCCAGGCGGCGTGATCCGTAGAACGGATAGGCCAGATGCAGCTCATCCATCCGCCGCATCAACCTCAGATCCTCCGCGCTGACCGGCACAGCTCGGTAATACAGCGTCGAGCGAGCCACCTTCAGCAGTTGGCATTGCGCGACGATCGACAGCGCCGGCTCGGCCGGGTCGACCAGCGCAAGCCGAGCGACCGGGCTCATGGCCCAGACCTTTTGCGAAAAAAATCCCGCTCCACCGTCAGTTGCCCGATCTTCTCATACAGCGGGGCAAGCTGGGCCTCCGACGACGCCGCGCCGTCCTTCCCATTGGCGTGGCTGCGCGTGAACAGAGACGCCGTGCCTTCCAGCAGCGTCTTCTTCCACGCATGGATCTGGCTGGCGTGCACACTGAACCGGCTCGAAAGTTCCGCTACAGTGCCCTCTTCACGCACCGCCGCCAGTGCCACTTTCGCCTTGAACTCAGCGCTGTGCTTCTTCCGAGTATTGGTCATGTCTCACCTCCGGCCAACCGGCCGTTCCAAGGGGAGACGCTCTCTTAGCTACCTGTCCAGTTTCCGGGGTCCAGCTCACGGGAGCTGCGATTCCTTTCGGAACCCGCCGCATCGCCCTTTGATTCTTTGCTTTCCGGTCGGGTCAGCCGATCAGCTTGTCACCC
>DATJVW010000140.1:0-5339 GCA_035501675.1 Burkholderiales bacterium | reverse complement strand
TTCACGAGTCACGGCCCTTCAAGAAACTCCCGCACCACCGCGATCTGGTCCTCCGCCATGAGCGCCGGGGCGTGGCCAACGTGGTCGAACTCCACCAGCCGCGCCTTGGGCCCGCGCCGCGTCATCTCCTCCGCGGTTGCGCGCAGCAGCAGGTCCGACTCCTTGCCGCGCAGCACCAGGGTGGGACAGGAGATGGCGTCCCACACGGGCCATAGCACCACGTCGCGCAGCTCTCCGGCAAAGGCGTCGCCGATGGCGGGGTCGTAACACACGCCGAAGGTGCCATCGTCATAACGGCGGCTCGAGTGCTCGGTCAGATGGCGCCACTGCTGGTCGGTGAGGCGGCCGAAGGGTGCCATGACGGTGCGCAGGTACAGCCCCAGTGCATCCAGCGTAGCAAAGCGGGGCGCCTTACCGACATAGGCCGCCAGACGCTCGAGCGCGGCCTTGGGAATGAAAGGGCCAACGTCATTAAGCAGCAGCCGCCGGATCGGGTTCCCGGGCAGGCCCGTCAGCATCATGCCGATCAGCCCGCCCATCGACGTGCCGACCCAGTCCACCCGCTCGGCGCCGGTGCGCGCAATGAGCGCCGCCATGTCCGACAGATAGAGCGGGTAGCCGTAGTCCGGCTTATGGCTCAGCCATTCGCTCGAGCCGCGCCCGGCGACATCGGGACACAGCACGCGGAACCGTGGCGCAAGCGCCTGGGCGAGATCGTCGAAGTCGCGCCCGTTCCGCGTCAAGCCGTGAACGCATACCACGACGCGTGGATTGGCGGCGTCGCCCCACTCGTAGTAGGCCGTGCGGTGGAAGCCGCGCGGTCCCAGGCAGCGCAGCTCATGCGCCCTCATTCTTCCCCGGCGATGGGCAGCGGCTGCGTGGCGTCGAAGTCCGGCGCCGCCGGCTCCCGTTCTCGCAGCAGCAATCCGCCGCGGAACAGAAGATACATGGCGCCCATCTGCAGGATGTGCCACAAGTCGCTGTAGTTGAGCTGGCGATGGATCGAGATTCGGCCCTCCTGAAAGAAGGCGCCGAGCATGGCGGTGAGCACGCCGGCCAGCACCCACGGCGCCGAAGGAAGGCCCCGCGCCCAGGCGCCCCACGCGCTCAGCCCCACGATCACGAGCATGGTCAACGCGCCGTCGTACACCGCCATGCGGAAGTCGTCCCCGATGACCCCGCAGATGGCGAACAGCGCAAACTTCGCCACCGCCAGGGCGGCGAGGATGTCGAGCACGCGTCCGGAGGTGTACACGCGCAAGGTGGACAGCACGAACAGCAGGCTGGCCACGCTGGCCAGGATCATGGCGCAGGTCCACAGCAGCGGGGCGAGGCTCGGATCGATGGCGGCCGAGAACCCGTGCCAGACCCCGCCCACCACAGCAGATCCGGCCACCGCGCAGAACGCGCCGACCCACAGGCGGACGGCGCGATCGTTCAGCCCGAGCGTCTGCCGGAACAATCTCCAGGCCAGCCAGGCCGTGAGTGCGGCGAGGAACCAGTCGGTGAGCACCGTGTTGGGATCTGCGATCTTCATGGCCGCCCGGTCCCGGTTCGTGACGCGATCTCAGTTCAGGTTGGTGATGTACTGTGCCAGGGCGTCGATCTGCGCATCCGTCAGACCCTGGCTGTAGGCGGTCATGCTGCCGGCATCGTTGGTGCGGTTCCGCGCGCGGAAGTCCTTCAGCTGCTTGACGATGTACTCATAGTGCTGGCCCGCCACCACGGGGATCTCGTTCTGTCCGGAGAACCCGCCCAGATGGCACATGGGGCACAGCGCGTTGTCGGCGATCTTCTTGCCCTCGGCGACCTTGGCCCCGTCCACTTGGTAGGTGCTCGAAGCGCGCTTCTGCGACGCGAAGTAGTCGGCCAGGTCCAGCATGTCCTCGCGCGACAGGTTCGCCGCCATCGGCGACATCAACGGGTCTTTGCGGCGGCCTTCCTTGAAATCCCGCAGCTGTAGATAGAGATAGCGCGCGGTCTGACCCGCGAGGCGAGGCCATAGCGGATTCGTCGAGTTGCCGTCAGCGCCGTGACAGGCGGCGCACACGGCGGCTTTTTGCTTTCCGGCGGCCGCGTCGGCCAGCGCAGCAGAGGGCAGAAACGCTGCGGCGAGCAACAGCGTCGGGAACACGCGCATGATCGGGTCTTGTCGAGAAAAAGGCCGCGTCCAGTATAACCCGCCGGACGCGGCCTTCGTGTTCTAACCCCGGAGCGGATCCGGGTCAAAGGAAAGTAAATCGATTACGGCAGCGCAAACACGAAGATGCTGTTGCCGCGCTTGAAGTCGAGCTGGTTGTTGCCGGCCGCGGCCACGGCGATGTACTGCTTGCCATCGACCATGTAGGACACGGGCGGAGAGTTCACGCCCGCACCGCACTGGAACGACCACAGCTTCTTGCCGGTCTTCGCGTCGAAGGCGTCGAAGTTGCCGTTGCCTTCGCCCGTGAACACCAGGCCGCCGGCCGTGGCCAGCACGCCGCCCATCAGCGGCTGGTCGGTGTCGGCTGCCCACGCGATATCGCCGGTGTCGAGGTTCACGGCGACCAGGCGGCCCGCCTGCTTTTCTGTCGCGATGACCTTGAACGCGCCGCCCAACCAGAGCTTGCCGCCGGGATAAGGCACCTCTTCCACGTGATAAGTCATGGGCTGATGCAGGTTCGCCGCGTAGGCGTAGTGCAGCGTCGGGTTGATGGCCATCGGCGACCATTCCACGCCGCCGTTGGCGCCGGGCAGCATGCGCGCGCCCTCCGGGGTCGGCAGCACCCACATGTTTTCCTGCGGGATCATCGCTTTCGAGAAGCGAATGAGCGACAGATCGTTGCGGTTGTGCACGTAGACGTGGCCGGTCTTTCCGCCGTGGATCGCGACGGGAACCGTCTGACCGGACTTGTTCTTGGCTTCGGTCAGGATCACGGCACTCACCGCGTCCAGGTCCCACACGTCGTGGGCGATGTACTGGAAGTGGGCCTTGTAGGTGCCCTTGTCCAGATCTACCGCCACGATCGAGTCCGTGTAGAGGTTGTCGCCGGGTCGGATGGCGCCGTACAGGTCGGGCGAGGGGTTGCCCACCACGAAGTAGATCGTTCGGGTCTTCTTGTCCACCGCCGGGGTCATCCACACGCCGCCGCCGAGGATCTGGTAGAAGCCGCCGCCGTTGGCCTGCAGGTCGGCCTTTTCCTTGGCGATGTTGCGATGCATATCGCGCCCGGTCGCGTCACGCGTGGCCCACACACCTTCGTGGCCCTTTTCCGGAATGCTGTAGAACGTCCACAGCAGCTTGCCGGACTTCGCGTCGAACGCCTTGACGAAACCGCGGATGCCGTACTCGCCGCCGTTGGTGCCGATCAGCACCTTGCCGTCGACCACGACGGGGGCCATCGTCTCGGAGTAGCCCTTGTCGGGATCGGCGATATCGCTCGTCCACAGGACCTTGCCGGTCTTGGCGTCGAGGGCCACCAGCTTGGAATCCAGCGTGCCCATGTAGAGCGTCCCGTCGACTACCGCGACGCCGCGGTTGTTCGGGCCGCAGCAGTAAGTGGTGACCGGCCCCATCTTGTGCTTGTAGTGCCAGAACTCCCGGCCGGTGGTCGCGTCTACGGCGTACACATGGTTGAAAGACGTCGTCAGGAACATCACGCCGTTGATCACGATCGGCGACGTCTCGTTCGACTCCAAGACCTCGGTCTGGAACACGAACGCGGGCTTCAGCTTGCTGACGTTGCTCGTGTCGATCTGGGCCGCGTGGTGGTAGCGGCTATTCGTATACGCCATGTTGGAGTGGAGCCATTGGTTCTTGTCCCCCTCTGCAGCGTCCAGCATGGCCTGAGTGACGGGCACCAGCTTCGACGACATGGGGGCGGCCATCGTGGTCGCTCCACCTTCGGTCTCCGCCGCGAGTCCGTAACCGATCGAACCCGCGGCCAGTGCTGCGGCCAGCAGGCTCAGCCTCATCGTTGAGAACTTCATACGACCTCCGGAACGTTATGTTTTGATTTCAGGCGCCTTGCACCGCAGCATATTCGGCCGCCACGGTGGGTCGGACTATAATGTGTCGCCCCCTCAAGTTCAAGCCCGATCGGGCGTTCGTGCGAGCGCATGAGAGGGCGTGTGCTATCGCCTAAAAGGAAGCTCGAGTACATGTTTGCATTTCTGCGTGGTATCGCGTTTGCGTCGCCGCTGCTGGCGACATTGCTGTACGGGCTCGCAGCGCAGGCCCAGACGGAGCAGCAGCTCAACGTGCGCCTGCTCGAGCTCTCGAAGCAGCAGGACGAGACACGCGCGCGTCAGATGATCGAAGAAGGCGCCGCAGTCAATTCGCGCAACCGGCGCGGCGAGACGTCGCTCATGCTGTGGGTGAAAGCGGGCAACGCGAGCATGGTCGCCTGGCTCATCGAGAAGGGCGCTGACGTCAATCAGGAAGCGTTGGACAGGGCCACGCCGTTGATGGCCGCTGCGTTCGCCGGGCGCGTCGATCTGATGCAGCCGCTGCTCGACGCCGGGGCGGACGTCGGCCGTGTGGATCAGGTGTTCAAGACCGCGATGATCTACGCTGCCGCGCAGGGCCACGTCGAGGCGGTCAAGCTGCTGCTCGCCCGCGGCGTCGACGTTAACCGCGTCTACGCCAACAACCTCACCGCACTGATGTGGGCGGCCGGATATGGCAAGACCGAGTGCGTGCAACTGCTGCTGGCGCGTGGGGCGGATCCCACGTTGAAGGACAATCGGGGGAAGACTGCAGCGGACATCGCCCAGGAGCAGGGATATCCGCAGCTCGCGGTGCTGCTCAAGGCCTCATAGCGCGGATGCGCAGCCGCGGCTCACGCCAGGAAGAAGCCCGTGAACACCCACAGCGACCCCAGGCCGGCGCCCGCGGCGATGATGAACTGGATCACGGTCCAGACTGCGTAACGGCGCGCCAGTTGCTGCGGGCTCAAGTCGGATATCACGAATAGCCGGCCGTCGCGCGGTTTGCGCAGCATGTTCACGCCGGGCTGCGACAAGATCTCCTGCTGCGTCTTGCGCACTTCGCGCAGCGCAGCGCGGCGCGCAAGCTCCCATTCCTTGAGATCGATCTGCCCGTTGCCGTCGAGGTCGAAGCGCTTCAGCAGCGAGGGCTTGTCGGCCTTCCATTGCCCGAGCAGCACGTTGAGCTCGCCGGTCGTGTCGAGCGGGGTGGCGCTGCCGCCCTCGGTGGTGAGCTCGCCCAGGACGTACACGTCATCGTCGGGCGCGAACAACCATTCCGTGTAGCGGCGGTCGGCGTCGCGCCAGGTGGAGCGCTCGGTGTTCAGGATCTCGGCGCGGTCGGGGTCGATCACCACCTGCCCCGTGCCGTC
>DATJVW010000139.1:0-2474 GCA_035501675.1 Burkholderiales bacterium | reverse complement strand
CCGGACCCCCTGGGTCGCGGTAGGGACAGCCCTTCGGCGGGTCGGGACTGCGTCCACGCCGCCTCGGGCTGCCCCCCGCGCGGATCCCAGCGTGAGCGTCAACTCACTGGGCTCTTGGCTTGGATCGGGCGTCGAATCGCTCGCCTGGCCAGGGATGCGTGACCTTGGCTGGCGGGAGCCACTGTTGCGCGAGGCGGTGCATGCGCTGCCAGTTCAGGCTGGTGCGCTGGCTTCGGCGCCGAAGCGCGTAATACCAGTGCCGCGTGACCTGGTCTCGGTAGTCGCTGACCGCTCGGGCGTTTCCGGGCACGGCGTAGTAGTTGCGGTGACCTTGCACCACGCTACCGAGCCATTGGCCCTGTTCGGGGATCGGCAGATGCCTGCGCCGCCGTATCTCGGCCTTGAGCCTGTGCAGCTTGGCTCGCATCCGCTTTGCCTCGGTGATGCGTTTGAGCATGAAGCGCCCCTGCCCGGTCTTCGCGCAGATGTGCGTGAAGCCCAGGAAGGAGAACGTCTCCGGCTTGCCCTGTCCACGCGCCTGGCGCTGTTGGGCGGCGAACCGCCCAAAGCGGATCAGCCGCGTCTTCTCGGCCGCCAGTTCCAAGTTGAACTTCGCAAGTCGTTCACGAAGCTCAGCGAGGAACCGGCGCGCATCGTCCTCGTGCTGGAAGCCGACGATGTAGTCGTCGGCGAAGCGCACGATGATCACGTCACCGCGCGCGTGCCGCCGCCGCCACTGATCGGCCCACAGGTCAAAGACGTAGTGGAGGTAGACGTTTGAGAGCAACGGTGAGACCGATGCTCCCTGCGCGGCTCCCTCCAGCGTCTCCGACCACTCCCCTTCTTCGATGACTCCTGCCTGCAACCACTTGCGGATCAGGCGCAGCACGCGCTTGTCCGCGATCCGGTGCTCGAGGAACTTCAGCATCCACCCGTGGTCGATGGCGTCATAGAACCCACGGATGTCCGCATCGAGCACCCAGCCCACCTTCCGCCGCAGGATCCCGACAGCCAGCGCGTCCAACGCTCGATGCGGTGAACGGCCGGGCCGGAACCCATAGGAGAAGCCCAGGAAGTCCGCCTCGTAGATGGCATTGAGCACCTCGACGACGGCCCGTTGGAGGATCTTGTCCTCCAGAGCGGCGACGCCCAACGGCCGCTGCCGCCCGTCCGCCTTCGGGATGTATACCCTCCGCGACGGTCTCGCCCGGTACGCGCCCCGGTGGACACGGCTGTGAAGATCCCGAAGGTTCGCTTCGAGATCCTCGCCGTAGTCCTGCCACGTCACGCCGTCCACCCCAGTGGCCGCCTTTGGGTTCAACGCCCAGAAGGCCTCCCTGAGACGGTCGACGTCAACGTGGTGCAGGAGCGCGGTGAACCGCACATCCTTGTCCTGCTTTGCGACTCGACGCACGCGATCCAGCGCATCGGGCACGCTCAGGCCGGCTCTGAGTCCGGGGCGTGGTTTGCTGGTCGCGTTCTCCTTGCCCAGGCCGCTTCCCTCCCCCGCCTCCGCCGCCGGAGCACCGGCATTGTTCGGCGGGTTCGCAGGTACTACCGGCCTGTCCGACTTCTCATGACCGTTCATCTCAGGCGTGCGGCCTTGGCCTTCCCTGAGCGGCCCGCCCGGCCATCACCAACACGGGCGGCCATGAGATCTCCCGGTTCTCGCGCCTGGAGACTGCGCGCATGCAGAGGTTCTTCGACCGCGCAGGGTCCGCCGGCCACTCGCGATAACGCGACCGGCGATGTTGCCTTCCGCCTGAGTCGACGGCGTCGGCACCCTGAACTAGGGATTTCGCGGCTCTATCACCCCGCCTACGCGCACCCCTACCGACGCTTCGCCGCCGCCCTCGCGGACGGCCGACGCACGGCTCGGGGCCATCGTAGTTCGCTAATCCTTCGATGTAGAGCGTTTTCATCTCCTTCTCCAGGCCGGTTTATCCCGGCGCTTTCCGACCCCCTCACGCAGATGGCGCGCTGCGCAAACGGCAGGAGTGATAGCCCGCCCGGCGGCTCGGCCGGCGCAGAACGGCACGCGCCGGCCGCCCCAGCGCCGCCGTGCGGCTGAGACAGTCAACGGCAACAGCAAAAGGCAAGAGTGAAAGCTGTAATTGGCTGGTACTCGGCGTTGCTGAGCGCTCGGGTCACAAGCGGGGCGCGCCGAGTGTAAGTGTGGCTAGTGCTTCGAGGTCATCTCGCTGCGGGCGGTTGACGGAGTGACGGGGTTGACGGCGAGGCCGGCGGCCATGCGTTGGGTGGCGGCGTGGTCGACGACGGGGCCGGTGGCGGTCGGGATCACGACGGTGATCTGTTGTTGGAGGCCGCGGTGGCGGGCTGGGGTTGTAGGGGACTCGGTCTTGCCAGCAGCGCCAGACGATCCGACACCACGCGCGGCCGAGCGTGCGTAGCGCGCGGGGGTGGTCGTGACCGCGGGCGATGGCTTGGGCGTAGAGGTCTTGCGCCCAGGGGTT
>DATJVW010000138.1:0-6188 GCA_035501675.1 Burkholderiales bacterium | reverse complement strand
CCGCCGTACGTGCCGCACCAGGAGATCAACGCGAGCGCCGATGAGCCCTTGTCGTGCGTGCTGGTGCGCAGTGGCCAGGACCCCGTGGTGGTCAATCTGGATATTGCCGCGGTCGAGCAGCCGGAGCAGGTGCACTGGGTGGACAGCATCCATCCGGACCCGGCCGCGGGCCGCAACCGCTGACCGGGCTCAGCCGCGGTCCGCTCTGGACGACTCGAGCCGGTGCTCGAGCTCGCCGATGTACGCGGAGAGCGTGTTTCCGGCGTTTTCGATATCGGTGCGCAGCGCCTGTTCGACCGCGTCCACCCGCGAGACGAGCCTGGCGTCGGCCTCGGTGTTGAAGGTGCGCAATGCCGCCAGCTCCTGCGTGACGAAGTTGCGCAGCTCCGTAAAGCGCGAAGCCTCCGCGCGATCGGCCAGCTCGCGCTGGTTCTGCAGCTCCTTCGCGAGGCGCCGGGTTTCGAGCGCGGTGCTGGTTTGCAGGTAGACGAGAAACGCCAGGAAAGCCACGACGATCGCGGCGGTCAGGATCAGCATGAGCACGCCGAGCGGCGCCTCGACCGTCGTCACGAGCAATGTCAGCCGCGCGGGCGTGGTGAACGCGCTCCAGTTCAGTGCCGTGAACAGCAACACGGCGGCCAGCAGAAGCAGAAGAACTGCGGTGCGGAGCTTCAATCGCTTCTCCCCTTCAGTGGATCTCCGGCTCGGGCGTGGGCGCGGCGCCTTCGAGGAATCGGAAGTCGCAGCCCTCGTTGGCCTGGGAAATGTTGTCCTGGAACAAGGCGCCGAAGCCGCGCTGGTATCTCGGCGCGGGCCGCCGCCAGGCGGCACGGCGGCGGACGAGCTCGTCCTCGCTCACTTTGAGATCCAGCCTGCGCGCCGCGACATCCAGCTCGATCAGGTCGCCGGAACGCACCAGCGCCAAGGGCCCGCCCAGGAAGGATTCGGGCGCCACGTGCAGCACGCAGCAACCGTAGCTCGTGCCGCTCATGCGCGCGTCGGAGATGCGGACCATGTCGCGCACGCCCTGCTTGAGCAGCTTCTTGGGGATGGGCAGCATGCCCCACTCGGGCATGCCCGGCCCCCCGAGGGGCCCGGCGTTGCGCAGCACCAGGACGGAACCGGCATCGACTTCCAGCGTCTCCGCGTCGATGCGCGCCGCCATGTCGTTGTAGTCCTCGAACACCACCGCCTTGCCGGTGTGCTTGAGCAGCCTCGCATCGGCGGCGGTCGGCTTGATGACCGCGCCGTCCGGCGCCAGATTGCCGCGCAGCACCGCCAGCCCACCCACGGACTGCAGCGGCTGCTCGACCGAGGCGATCACCTGTCGATCGTAGCTCTGGGCGCCCGCGACGTTATCACCGAGCGCTTTACCGTTGACGGTTTTTTCTCCCAGGCTCAAATGGTCCTTGAGCTCCGCCAACAGCGCACGCAGCCCGCCCGCGTAGTAGAAGTCCTCCATCAGCCACTTGCCGGACGGACGCACGTTCGCGAGCAACGGGATCTTGCGCGAGATCGCGTCGAAGCGATCCAGGTCCAGCCTGATGCCCGCACGCCCGGCCATCGCCACCAGGTGCACGATCGCGTTGGTCGAGCCACCCAGCGCCATGAGTGCGACGATGGCGTTATCGAACGAGGCGGGCGTAAGCAGATCGCGTGGCTTGAGGTCCTCCCACACCATCTCCACGACGCGCCGGCCGCACGCTTCAGCCATGCGCGCGTGGCCGGCGTCGGCCGCGGGGATCGACGCTGCGCCGGGAAGCGTCAGGCCCAGCGTCTCCACCAGGCTCGTCATCGTGGAGGCGGTGCCCATGGTCATGCAATGGCCGGCCGAGCGGGCGATGCCCTCTTCTATTTCTTCCCACGCCCGGTCATCGATGTTGCCGGCGCGCAGCTCCGCCCAGTACTTCCAAGAATCGCTGCCGCTGCCCAGCACATGGCCGCGCCAGTTGCCCCGCAGCATAGGGCCGCCCGGCATGAAGATCGCGGGCAGGTTCATGGACACCGCACCCATGATGAGCGCCGGCGTGGTCTTGTCGCACCCGCCCATCAGCACGCAGCCGTCCGCGGGGTAGGAGCGCAGCAGCTCCTCCGTCTCCATCGCCAGCAAATTGCGGTACAGCATGGTCGTGGGCTTCTGAAACGGCTCGGACAGTGAGATGGCCGGCAGCTCGACCGGGAAGCCGCCGGCCTGCCAGACGCCGCGCTTCACTTCTTCCGCGCGCTCGCGGAAGTGGCTGTGGCAAGGGTTGATCTCGCTCCAGGTATTGATGACCGCGATCACCGGCTTGCCGTCGTAGTCTTGGCGCGAATACCCCATCTGCAGGGTGCGCGAGCGGTGGCCGAAGGAGCGCAGGTCCCTGGCGCCGTACCAACGATGGCTGCGGAGTTCTTCAGGCTTCTTTCTGAGCATGGGCTGGCCGATCTGCGGTGAGCGGTGAATAGGCTTTGATGATGCGGATACCTTATCACTTCCCGTGACGCTCGCACCATGGCCGGTTCTTGATCTCGCTCAAACGCGTGTGCGCCGAGGTGGTCTACATTTTGACAGCGCGTTGAACATGAGGGACGGACATGAGAGCGGCCATGCGCAGGCGACGCCTGAAGGTGCGGGGTGGGTTCAGCGCCCAATCCCGGTCGACCGCCGGACCATCGCCTGCCTCGATGGCGGCCCAAGCCTAGGGATGATCCGGTGGAGCCATGGGTCCTCTTCTTCTGTTCGCGGCGCTCGCGCTGTATGTTCTGCCCCCGCGAGGGCTCGAGCTCCAATCCGGAACGGAACTGAGCGCGCTGTTCGCGGACCAGGTCGAGCGGCGCCTCGATCTGCCCGAGGGCGAACGGCAGCAATACGCTCAACGGCTTTCCGCGGCGCTCACCGAAGCGGGCCTGGCGGACTTGCCTTCCCAGTACTTCGTCCTGGTCGATATCGCACCCGAGGCGCAAGCGGTCATGATCTATTGGAAGTCTCCGGACGCTGAGTTCCACTTCATCGGGGCATCCCCCGCCTCGACCGGCAGGCCGGGGGAGTTCGAGCACTTCCGAACACCGACCGGCGTGTTCGACCACTCGATTGTGAACCACGACTTCCGCGCACAGGGCACGAAGAACGAATACGGTGTCCGCGGCTACGGCGTCAAGGGGATGCGCGTATACGATTTCGGCTGGCAAAAGGCGGTCAGAGGCTGGGGAGGGGACGGCGAGAGCTTGATGCGGCTGCAGATGCATGCCACCGATCCGGACATGCTGGAGCCCCGGGTTGGAACGCCGCAGTCCAAAGGATGCATCCGGATCCCGGCGACGCTCAACGCCTTCATCGATCGCTATGGACTGCTGGACGCGGACTACGAGCGCGCCGAGGCGCAAGGGAAGCGCCCCTGGGTTCTGCGGCCCGATCGAGAGCCCACACCTTGGTCGGGGCGGTACCTCGTCATCGTGGACTCGGAACGAGCTCGCCGCCCGGACTGGGCGCCATGACCATCCCTCGACGAATCACGCTGACGCCGGGTGCGCGTCCAACAATCGATCAATCACGCCTGGATGGGGAGCCCCTCGCGGCGAGACCGGTGAGCCGACGGTGGAGGGCCCGTTGATCTGCATCAAAGGGCGGTGCGCCGCGCGCTGCTAGCGTTGCTCCTGGCGCGCCAGTGAGGTTGACCGCGCCGGGACCTTGAACGAGGAGGAACGTGGAACACGGCATGCCCGACAGGCCGGCGCTCATCCGCAAGATGGCGCGCAGAGCTTCGCCCGAGCCTAACCTTGCGCAGTACGAGGCCGCTCGCGCGTCATTTTCGTGGGAAGCCGCGCGCCGGCAGCTGGACGGACTTCCCGGCGGTGGACTCAACATCGCGCACGAAGCCGTGGATCGGCACATCGCGGCCGGGCGCGGCAGCCGGCTCGCCGTCCGATGGCTCGGCAAGAGCGGCCAGACGAGGGACTACACGTATGCTCAGCTCGCCGAGCTGACCAACCGGTTCGCCAACGTTCTGGCTGGGCTGGGCGTCAACCGGGGCGATCGCGTGTTCGTGCTGGCCGGCCGCATCCCCGAGCTGTATGTCGCTGTGTTGGGGGGGTTGAAGCACCGGTGCGTGGTCTCACCACTGTTCTCGGCGTTCGGTCCCGAGCCCGTCGCCACGCGCTTGAGGATCGGCGAGGGGATCGCGGTCGTCACGACGGACGTCCTGTATCGGAAGAAGCTCGCACCCATCCGTGCTTCCGTCCCATCGCTTCGGCACGTGCTGGTCGTGCCGGAGGAAGAGGGCGCCGCGCTGCCTCCCGACACTCTGGACCTGCGCACGCTGATGGAGCAGAGCTCCGCCGACTATCGGATCGGGCCCACACAGCCCGAAGATCCCGCGCTGCTGCATTTCACCAGCGGCACCACGGGCAAGCCCAAAGGCGCGGTCCACGTGCACGAGGCGGTGGTCGCACACCACATGACCGGCAAGCTCGCCCTGGACCTGCATCCAGACGACGTGTTCTGGTGCACCGCCGACCCCGGATGGGTCACCGGAACCTCCTATGGCATCGTCTCGCCGCTCACCAACGGCATCAGCATGGTCGTCGACGAGGCCGACTTCGACGCTGAGCGCTGGTACTCGATCCTGGCGCGAGAGCGGGTCAGCGTGTGGTACACGGCGCCGACCGCGGTGCGCATGATGATGCGGGGAGGGGCGGATGCGGCGCGGCAGCACGCGTTCCCGAGCCTGCGCTTCATCGCGAGCGTCGGCGAGCCGCTCAACCCGCAGGCGGTCCTGTGGGGCCAGGATGCCTTCGGTCTGCCCATCCACGACAACTGGTGGCAGACGGAGACCGGCGGCATCATGATCGCCAACTTCGCCTCCATGCCGATCAAGCCCGGCTCCATGGGACGCCCGTTGCCCGGCATCGAAGCTGCCATCGTGCGGCGCGGGCTCGAGGGCGGGGTCGAACCCGTCACGGAATACGATACCGAGGGCGAGCTTGCGCTCCGGCGCGGCTGGCCCTCGATGTTCCGGGCCTACCTGCATGAGGAGGAGCGCTACCGGAAGTGCTTCGCCGGTGACTGGTACCTCACGGGCGACCTCGCGAAGTGCGATGCCGACGGTTACTTTTGGTTCGTGGGGCGCGCCGACGACGTGATCAAGTCGTCGGGGCACCTGATCGGTCCGTTCGAGGTCGAGAGCGCATTCATGGAGCATCCCGCAGTGGCCGAGGCCGGTGTGATCGGCAAACCGGACGCGGTGGTCGGCGAAGTGGTCAAGGCCTTTGTCGCGCTGAAACCCGGCTTCGTCGCCGGCGAAGCGCTGAACCGCGAGTTGCTGGCCTTCGTGCGCAAGCGTCTGGGCACCGCCGTGGCGCCCAAGGAAATCGCATTCGTGGCGGCGCTGCCCAAGACGCGCAGCGGCAAGATCATGCGCCGCCTATTGAAGGCTCGAGAGCTGGGGTTGCCCGAGGGCGATACGTCGACCCTGGAGTCGGGGGCCGCATGAGCCTTTCACGCGACATCGGGCTTGGCCTACTGCGCGAGATGATCCGCATCCGCCGCTTCGAGGAGAAGTGCGCCGAGCAGTACAGCGCCGGCAAGATCCGGGGGTTTCTGCACTTGTACATCGGCGAGGAGGCGATCGCCGCCGGCGTGATGCCGCACCTGAGGCCAGAGGACGCCGTCGTCGCGACTTACCGCGAGCATGGCCACGCGCTGGCGCGTGGGATTCCCGCTGGCGGCGTGATGGCCGAGATGTACGGCAAGCGGGAAGGCTGCAGCCACGGGCGCGGCGGATCCATGCACCTGTTCGACATCGAACGGCGTTTCTTCGGCGGCAACGCCATCGTGGGCGGCGGACTTCCCATCGCCGCCGGGTTCGCACTGGCCGACAAGATGATGAAACACAACCGCGTCACGGCCTGCTTCTTCGGGGAGGGTGCGGTGGCGGAGGGCGAGTTCCACGAGACGATGAACCTGGCCGCCCTGTGGAAGCTGCCCGTACTGTTCCTGTGCGAGAACAACCTCTATGCGATGGGCACAGCGTTGTGGCGCTCGGAGTCGGATACGGACCTGGTGACTAAAGCGGCCAGCTACAACATGGCGGCGGAAAGCGTGGACGGGATGGACGTCGAAGCGGTCTGGGAGGCCGCGCGCAGCGCAATCGACACCATGCACCGTCTGTCGGTCCCGTATTTCCTCGAGCTGCGCACCTATCGCTTCCGTG
>DATJVW010000137.1:0-3258 GCA_035501675.1 Burkholderiales bacterium | reverse complement strand
CGCCTCCGCCTTCTCGGCGAACCCTGTTTCGCGCCCGTAGATGTGATTGAAGCGGCGCGCGATCTCACGCGTGAACTCGATGTGCGGCACCTGGTCCTCGCCCACCGGCACCAGCGTAGCGCGGTAGATCAGAATGTCGGCTCCCTGCAGCAGCGGGTAGCCGAGGAAGCCGTAGGTCGACAGATCGCGGTCCGACAGCTTCTCCTGCTGATCTTTGTAGCTTGGGACGCGCTCCAGCCATCCGAGCGGCGTGATCATGGAGAGCAGCAGGTGCAGCTCGGAGTGCTCCGGCACGCGCGACTGAATGAAGAGCGTGGCCTGCGACGGATCGACGCCGGCGGCGAGCCAGTCGATCACCATGTCCCACACGTTACGCCCCACCACGTCCGGCTCCTCGTAGTGTGTCGTGAGCGCATGCCAGTCGGCCACGAAGAACAGGCAAGGGTGCTCGTGCTGCAGCTTTACCCAGTTCTTCAGAACGCCGTGGAAATGGCCCAGATGCAGGGCACCTGTCGGACGCATTCCGGACAGGACGCGGTCAGGAAACATGTCGAATCGGCGTGAACCTAGGACAGCCCGAACAGGGCGTAGATCAGGCTGCGGCAGGCGGCCACCAAGGGCCAGATGACCGCGTTGAGCGCACGCGTGGCTAGCAGCACGATAACGATGATGAGGCCATAGGGCTCAATCATAGCAAACCGGTAGGCGAGCTGGTTCGGAAGCAGGCTCACCGCGATGCGTCCACCGTCGAGCGGCGGCACGGGGATCAGGTTCAGCACCATGAGCCCGAGATTGATCAGCACACCGCCGCCCGACATCTCCTGCACCGGATAGGAGAAGCTGGTTTCCGGAAGCAGCAGCGTGCCCTTGAGGAGCGCAGCCCAGGCCAACGCCATCAGCATATTTGCGCCAGGGCCCGCTGCCGCGACCCAGAACATGTCCTGTTTGGGATCGCGCAGGTTGCCGAAGTTGATCGGCACCGGCTTGGCCCAGCCGAACACGAACTGCCCGCTCGTGAGAATCAGCAGCCCAACAGGCACCAGGATCGTACCGAACAAGTCGATATGGTCGAGTGGATTGAGTGAGATACGGCCTGCCTGATACGCCGTGTAGTCGCCGAAGTATTTGGCTGCGTAGCCGTGCGCGGCCTCGTGCAGGGTGATGGCAAACAGCATCGGGATCGCGTACAGCGCGATGGTTAGGATCAGCGATTGCAGGTCCATCATGCGGACGCCAGCCCGAACACGGAAGGATCGCCTTTCCCCATCCGCAGCAGTTCCGGAGCCTCACCCGTCAAATCGACGACGGTGGTTGCGTCGATGCCGCATGAGCCCGCGTCGATGATCAGATCCACCCGGTGCTCGAGGCGCGCGCGAATCTCCGCCGGCTCATTCAGCGGAAGAGCGTCGCCGGGCAGAATCAAAGTCGTCGACAGCAGCGGTTCCCCCAACTCGGCGAGCAGCGCCTGCGCAACGCGGTGGTCGGGAACGCGCAGACCGATGGTCTTGCGGCGCGGGTCCTGCAGGCGCCGTGGCACTTCACGCGTGGCCCGCAGCACGAACGTGAAGCTGCCGGGCGTGGCCGCCTTGAGCAGGCGGTAGGCGCGGTTATCTACCCGGGCGTAGCGCGCAATCTCGGACAGGTCGCGGCAGACGAGCGTGAACGGATGTTCCCGGCCCACGTGCCGAATGGAGCGCATGCGCTCGACCGCCTCCCGATCGCCCACGCGGCACCCGAGCGCGTAGCAGGAGTCCGTTGGGTAGACGATGAGTCCGCTCCGCCTCGCGATCTCCGCCGCACGCTCGATCAGGCGCTGCTGGGGATGTGTCGGATGGACGAGGAAAAGCTGTGCCATTTGCAGCCCGGCGGGGCGCGACGTTGGTGCAAGCGGCGCCGGCGCAGCGCGCAGAAGCCCAGGAGCAGTGGTGTAGGGGGTCGGCGGCAGAGGCGCGAAGTCAAGGAAGCTCTGATCTATTCTCGCGATGCGCGTTGTGTCAGGTGTGGATGACTGCGAGGCGCCGCTCCGCGGCTAGGGTAGGTACCCTTGCAAGGAGCGCAACACTGCAGGCACCGCACCTGACGCAACCCGATATATTGTCGCCTCTTTCTAGGGACCGGGCGATTTGGGCCGATGACTGCGTCGGCTCCTCCTGGTGTAGGCCGGCTACACGGCGTCCTCGCCGTCTTGCCCTCAGCCCAAATCGCCTCGGTCGCGCACGTGAGAATAGATCAGAACTTCCTTTAGCAAAAGCCGCCTCCGCCCGGGAAATTGGCTACGCGCGGCGTGCGAGAGGTTGCCGGTGCGTGCGAGCGTGTGGAAGAATACCCCGCCCTGGCTATCTCCAGAACCTCTCTCGATGAGACGGGTTCTCCACTTTCATGACGCGCATCAACTGGGAATTTCCCTACGCTTCGCAACGCATGCCAGTGCTGGCCGCCAACGTCGTCGCGACGTCCCAGCCTCTGGCCGCTCAAGCGGGCCTGGCTACGCTCGCGAGAGGCGGCAGCGCCGTCGACGCCGCGCTCACCACCGCGATCGCGTTGACGGTGGTGGAGCCGACTATGAATGGCATCGGCTCCGACGCCTTCGCCCTGGTTTGGGATGGAACCCGGCTGCATGGCTTGAACGCATCCGGACGCGCGCCGAACGGGTGGACCCCTGAGCGCTTTGCGGGGCGGACCGTCATGCCGAACACGGGATGGGACTCCGTCACCATTCCCGGCGTTGTGTCTGCCTGGACAGCCCTGTCGGCGAAGTTCGGGCGCCTGCCCTTCACGGAGTTGTTCGAGCCCGCGATTGCCTATGCGGAGAACGGCTTTCTGGTTTCGCCCACGGTCGCGCGCCAGTGGCAGAATCAGGCGCCCCAACTGATCGATCAGCCGGGCTTTGCGCAGGCGTTCATGCCGCAGGGGCGCGCTCCCGGTGCGGGGGAACTGTTCCGCCATCCGGCACAGGCGGGCACCCTGCGCACCATCGCCGAGTCGCGCGGCGAAGACTTCTATCGCGGGGCGCTCGCCGAGAAGATCGCCGCGGCCAGCCGTGCGCAAGGCGGCGCCATGACGGCGGCCGATCTAGCCGCGCATCAGCCCGACTGGGTCGAGCCGATCGGACAGGACTACCGCAGCGCGCGGCTGCATGAGATCCCGCCCAATGGCCAGGGCATCGCCGCGCTGATGGCGCTCGGTATTCTGAGCAACTTCGACATGGCGCAGATTCCCGTCGACTCAGCCGACAGCCTGCACCTGCAGATGGAAGCG
>DATJVW010000136.1:0-10137 GCA_035501675.1 Burkholderiales bacterium | reverse complement strand
GGTCCGCCAGGTGGCGCAGATGATGATAGACCTCGCCCTCGAGTATCCGGAATATCGGGCGCAGGCGCAGCAGGTGAGAATGCTGGAGATCAGCTCGGGCGCCTACTACGGGGCCGGCTACCAGGACGTGCAGAACCGCGTGCCCAAGATCGACAATACCTGCCGCGACCTCGAATGGGAACCCAGGGTCGACATGGAGCAGGCGCTGCGCAATATCTATGACGCCTACCGCGGCCTGGTCGCCGAGGCCCGCGGCTTGGTCGATTGAAGCTACGCCGCGAACTTGTGGAGAAAATCCCCCGATGAGCCGCCAAGAGGCCAAGGCGCCAGGAGCAACACGACTCGAGCCCGAGGCAGCAGTGACCGGAATGACCGAGAGTCGGCTTGCATGTGACGCCACACTGGGGAAGCAAGCAAACTCGCGCGCCCGGCTCCATCCCAGACCGCAATGGAGGTATCCAGTGCCTGTTTATTGCGCCCGCGATCCGGCTGGCGTCTTAGCGTCTTGGTGGCTTCATTGCCATGTCTCCGCGGCTTGGCGGCTCGTCTTCCGATGAACCTGGCTCTCAAGGTCGACGTGGACACTTACCGCGGCACACGCGAGGGCGTGCCGCGACTGATGGAAATGTTCAAGAAGCACGGTGTGGGCGCGACGTTCCTGTTCAGCCTGGGGCCGGATCACACGGGCCGCGCCATCAAGCGCGTGTTCCGGCGCGGGTTCATGGGAAAGGTCAGACGCACCTCGGTTCTGTCCCACTACGGAGTGACCACGCTGCTCTACGGCACGCTCCTGCCGGGGCCGGACATCGGCCGCCGCTGCGCCGACATCATGCGCCGCGTGCGCGACGAGGGTTTCGAGGTCGGCGTGCACACCTACGACCACGTGCGCTGGCAAGACCATGTGAGCGACGAAGGTGCGGCCTGGACGCGACGCCAGATGGAGCTCGCTTGCGAACGCTTCCGCGACATCTTCGGGTTCGATCCAAAAGTCCACGGCGCCGCCGGCTGGCGCATGAATCGTCACGCCTACCGGCTCACCCAGCTGCTGGGTTTCGGCTATTGCTCGGACACGCGCGGCACACAGCCCTTCGTGCCGGTCTACCAAGCCGAGATCATCGCATGCCCGCAGCTGCCGACCACTTTGCCGACGCTGGACGAGATGATCGGAGTCAACGGCGTAGCCGCCGACAACGTCGCCCAGCATCTGCTCGAGCGCAGCCGCGAAGCGCCGCCTAGCGGCCACGTCTTCACGCTGCACGCCGAGCTGGAAGGCATGAAGCTCGCGCCAGTCCTCGAGCGCCTGCTCGAGGGCTGGCACGCCATGGGCTACAGGTTGATGTCGCTTCGCGAGTACTTTGAATCGCTTCCCAACAAGAACTTGCCGCGCCACGAGGCCGCCGTCGGAGAAGTCCCCGGACGCGGCGGCACGCTCGCCGTGCAAGGGCCGGAGTTTTTGGCGCAGGCGCATCCGCCCGGTGTGGCATAGCTGAAGCCCAAGGACAACACTGCAACGCACAAACAGGAGGCAGAATCCATGCTCGAGAACTTGGCCGTTCCCGACTTCGAAGCGCCGTCTACCGACGGCCAGACGTTTCGGCTGCACGACGCGCGAGGAAGGCCGCTCGTGCTCTACTTCTATCCGAAGGACAACACGCCCGGATGCACCGATGAAGGGATGCAGTTCCGCGACCTGTATCCCGAGTTCCGACAGCTCGGCTGTGCGATCTACGGCATCTCGCGCGACAGCCTCGAGTCGCACGAGAACTTCAAGGCCAAGATGGGCTTCCCCTTCGAGCTGCTGTCCGACCCCGACGAGCACGTGTGCGAGATGTTCGGGGTGATGAAGATGAAGAACATGTACGGCAAACAGGTGCGCGGCATCGAACGCAGCACGTTCGTCATCGACAAGGACGGGTATCTGAGAAAGGAATGGCGCGGGGTCAAGGTGCCGGAGCATGCGCGGGCCGTACTCGGTTTCGTCAAGACGCTGCAGTCGTGAATCGCGACCGCGCGCGTCGCCTCCAAAGCACGGCTGGAACCGCCGTGATTCGTCCACCTTCCTGATTCCTAAGCCCTGATGTCTCAACGCAAAGCCGCCTCCGTTACCCGGCTGCACCCGGGAAACAAGCTGTTCGTGCTCGACACCAACGTCCTGATGCACGACCCCACCAGCCTGTTCCGCTTCCAGGAGCACGACATCTACCTCCCCATGGCGACCCTGGAGGAGCTGGATGCCAACAAAAAGGGGATGTCCGAAGTGGCGCGCAACGCGCGCCAAGTCAGCCGTTTTCTCGACGAGCTCCTGAACCATGCGGGACACGACATCGAGCACGGCATCGCGCTCGAGCTGCACGGCGCCAAAGAAGCCTCCGGCCGCTTGTTCCTGCAGACCAACGCCATCAACGGCGAGCTGCCCAGCAGCCTCGCCACCAGCAAGGCCGACAATCAGATCCTCGGCGTGGTGCGCCATCTCGCCGAGCTGTACCCCAAGCGCCAGGTGATTCTGGTGAGCAAAGACATCAACATGCGCATCAAGGCGCGCGCGCTAGCCCTGGCGGCGGAGGACTACTTCAACGACAAGGTCCTCGAGGACACCGATCTGCTGTACACCGGCGTGAGCGAGCTGCCGGCGGACTTCTGGGACAGTCACGGTCGGGAGATGGAGTCGTGGCAGCAAGGCGATCGCACCTTCTACCGCGTGCACGGACCGTTGTGCTCCAGGCTGCTGGTCAACGAGTTCGTCTACCAGGAGTCCGAGCGCCCCTTCTATGCACAGGTCAAAGAGCAGTCCGGCAAGACCGCGATCTTGCATACCTTGGTAGACCACGCCCACCAGCGCAACAGCGTCTGGGGCATCGTGGCGCGCAATCGCGAACAGAACTTTGCACTGAACCTGCTCATGAACCCGGACATCGACTTCGTGACCGTGCTGGGTCAGGCGGGCACCGGTAAGACGCTGCTGACCCTCGCCGCTGGGCTGATGCAAACGCTGGAGGACAAGACCTACTCCGAGATCATCATGACCCGCGTCACGGTGCCGGTGGGCGAAGACATCGGCTTTCTGCCCGGCACCGAGGAAGAGAAGATGACGCCCTGGATGGGAGCGCTAGAGGACAATCTGGATGTGCTGAACAAGAGCGATGAGGATGCCGGGGAATGGGGGCGCGCCGCCACGCGCGATCTGATCCGGTCCCGCATCAAGGTCAAGTCGCTGAACTTCATGCGCGGGCGCACCTTCATCAACAAGTTCCTGATCATCGACGAGGCGCAGAACCTCACGCCCAAGCAGATGAAGACACTGATCACCCGTGCCGGTCCCGGCACCAAGGTCGTGTGCCTCGGCAACATCTCGCAGATCGACACTCCCTACCTGTCCGAAGGAAGCTCGGGCCTGACCTACGTGGTGGACCGCTTCAAGGGCTGGTCGCATGGCGGCCACGTGACGCTGATACGCGGCGAGCGCTCGCGGCTCGCCGATCACGCCGCGGAAATTCTGTAGAGCTCGGGCCTCGGCCGCCTCGGGCCGAGGACGCCGGCGCGGTGCGCGCTAGGCTCGCAGCGGCTGATGCCACCAATGCGCGAACGGGTCGCAGTACAGGATGCGGTCGATGGTCTCGCGCGAGACCCGTGGCAGGCCGCTGTCCCCGATGATGTTGTTGACGTTGCGCAGGCCCTCGATGGACTCGCCCACTTCCGAGAACGGAAAGTCCGTTCCCCAGAAGATCTTGTCGCGGCCGGCGATGCGATACTCCTCGGCACAGCGCAGCACGTTGTAGAACTGCCAAGGACGGTAAAAGATCGCCGACACCTCGCAATACACGTTGGGCTGCTTGCGGGCGACGATCACGCACTCCTCGTACCACGGATGGCCCATATGGGCCATGATGAGCTTGAGCTCGGGATGGCGACGCGCTACGTCGTCGACGTAGATCGGCCGCCCGAGCTCGGCCGGCGCATTGCGGGCGAACGTTGTGCCCATGTGCATGGTGAGCGGCAGGTCGTGCGCCACGCAGTATCGGTACACCGGTTCCATGCGCGGGTCGTTGAGGTGTACGCCGTTGTAGATGGGCCCGCACTTGACGCCCTTCAGCCCGAGATCCTCCACGGCGTGCCGTAACAGCTCCATGCAATCGGGCCGGCGCGGGTCGACGCACGCGAACCCGACGAACTTGCCCGGATACCTCCGCGTAGCCTCTGCCGTGACCTCGTCGTCGCCGTCGATGCCGGCGGAGTCGCCATAACGCAGCGAGAAGATGATGGCCTTGTCGACTTCAGCCATCGCGCGATACACCGTGTCTGCATCGGCCCTGAGGCCGACCGTGCCGGGACGCGCAGTGGCGGTCTGCCGGGCGAAGGTGGGTAGCAGGTGCTTGTCTTCCCAGATATTGACGTGGCAGTCCACGATCATTTTGATTTCTTTCAATTACCTACAGCAGTAACCTCGCTCCATTTCTAGGTCCGTGGTGGCTGTAGAGTGCCGCGGCCTGCGAGGCGGCCTGCTCCTTGCTCCATGGACCGCATGGTCGACCAACACCGCCGCCGGTGGCAAGTCAAGGACACCGTCCTATCCCATTGGCAGGACTTGCCTGGCTTGTATACCGCCGCAGAGATCGACGGGATGCAGCGGCAGGGATGCTTCGCCGCGGCCAAGCCCGCGGATCGAACCGAGCCGAGCGCCGAAGACAAGCAGCCGCGGCTCTTCTTTCTGTTGTCCGAAAACTGAGCGCCGTCATGTCGTCGCGCGGCTGCCGCGTACCGATCGGATTGCGCCTCCACCGTGTTCGCGAGGGTGCGTAGAATGGAACGAGGAGCTCCCCTCTGGCCTTACGTCTTGAGCATCGGGCTCTTGGCGGTGTTTGCGCTTGCCACCGCGTGGCTCGGCTATGCTTGCACGGCAGATACGCCGCCCACGTGCCCTTTCGACCCCGGGTTCGAATGGAGTGCTGACTTGGCTCTCGTCCATAGCCCCGGGTATATGCCCGGCCCGGACAACGTTCAGCAGACCGAGTTGTCCCTCCACTAGGCAGCAAAGCCCCGGCGCACTCAATACCGCGTCGGGTCCGCGAGATTCTCGAAGCGGGTGTACTCGCCTAGGAAGGCGAGCTTGACCGTCCCGATGGGGCCGTTGCGCTGCTTGCCGATGATGATCTCGGCGACGCCCTTGTCGGCCGTCTCGGGGTTGTAGACTTCGTCGCGGTAGATGAACAGAATCAGGTCGCTGTCCTGCTCCAGAGCGCCCGATTCCCTCAGGTCCGACATCACGGGCCGCTTGTTCGGCCGCTGTTCGAGGCTGCGATTGAGCTGGGACAGCGCGACTACGGGACAATCCAGTTCCTTGGCCAAGGACTTCATGGAGCGCGAGATCTCCGACAGCTCGGTGGCGCGGTTCTCGCCGCTCGTCGAAGCCGACATCAGCTGCAGGTAGTCGACCACGATCATCCCCAGCTTCTTGTACTGTCGATGCAAACGCCGCGCGCGCGCACGCAACTCGAGCGGGTTGAGCGCCGCCGTTTCGTCGATGTGGATGGGCGCTTCATTGAGCTTTCCGACGGCGTGTGTCAGCCGCTGCCAGTCGTCGTCGTGCAGCCGTCCGGTGCGCAGCTTGTGCTGATCGAGCTTTCCGACCGAGCCGATCATGCGCATGACGAGCTGAGTGGCAGCCATTTCCATGCTGAACACACCGACCGGCAAGCCCGAGCTCAGCGCCGCGTGCTCGGCGATGTTGAGTGCCAGGCTCGTCTTCCCCATACTCGGCCGACCGGCGACGATGACGAGGTCTCCGGGTTGCAGCCCGGAAGTCATGCGGTCCAGATCGACGAATCCGGTGGCCAGCCCGGTGACGTCGCTCTCGCCTTGGCGGTTGTAGAGCAGGTCTATGCGCTCCACGACCCGCGTCAGCAGCGGCGGCATCTCCTGGAAGCCCTGGCGCCCGCGCGCGCCTTGTTCCGCGATCTCGAACACCTTGGACTCGGCTTCATCCAGGATCTGGTGCGCCTCCCGGCCCAGGGTGTTGTAGGCGGTTTCCGCGATCTCGGTGCCAACCTCGGCGAGACGCCGCAGGATGGCGCGCTCCCGCACGATCTCCGCGTAGCGGCGAATGTTGGCGGCCGACGGAGTATTGCCGGCCAGCGCGCTGAGATAGGGCAGTCCGCCGACCGTGGGCAGCTCTTTGGTCGCCTCCAGAACTTCGGCCACGGTGACCACGTCGGCCGGCTTATTGTGCTCGATGAGCCTGGAGATGTGGCGGTAGATCAGGCGATGGTCTGCGCGGTAGAAGTCGCTCTCGGCGATGAGGTCCGCCACGCGGTCCCACGCCGCATTGTCAAGCATCAATCCGCCCAGCACCGACTGCTCAGCCTCCAGGGAGTGCGGGGGCAGCTTCAGGATATCGACCTGCGCGTCCTGGATGATCTGGGAGACGGACTGAGCCACGGCAGGAGTCAGGGATCGGATGTCGGAGATTCAGCAGAGCGCGCCGCGGGATGCAAAGAAGCTGCATTGTACTGCCAGCCTTGCAATGGCCGCACAAATGAGAAGGGCCGGAATACACCGGCCCTTCTCGGTTCGTTGTCGCGCGCCGACTTACTGCTCACCCAGCACGGATACCTTGATGTGCGCCTTCGCGTCGCTGTGCAGGTCCAGGGTGATCTCGTAATCGCCCACCTGCTTCAGCGGGCCGTGCGGCAGCCGCACTGCCGCCTTGGCCACGTTGTGGCCTTGCGCCTTGAGCGCTTCCGAGATGTCGTAGTTGGTGACCGAACCGAACAAGCGGCCGTCCACGCCGGCCTTTTGAGTGATCTGGATCAGAAGCCCTTCCAGTTTGGCGGCGTGAGCCTGGGCAACGGCCAGGATCTCGTTCTGCGCGTTCTCCAGCTCGGCCCGGCGCCGCTCGAACTCGGCCACATTGGCTTCCGTCGCGCGCTTGGCTTTGCCGTTGGGGATCAGGTAGTTGCGGGCATACCCGGGCTTTACCTTGACGATGTCGCCGAGCTGCCCCAGATTCGCCACCCTTTCCAACAGGATCACTTGCATGATCGGCCTCGTCAGTGCAGGTCGGTGTAAGGCAGCAGCGCGAGGAAGCGCGCGCGCTTGATCGCCGCGGACAGTTGGCGCTGGTAGTGCGACTTGGTGCCAGTGATGCGCGCCGGGATGATTCTGCCGTTCTCGTTGATGAAATCCTTCAGCAGCTCGACGTCCTTGTAGTCGATTTGCTTGATGCCCTCTGCCGTAAAGCGGCAGAACTTGCGGCGCTTGAACAGCGGCCGAGAGCCGCGATCGCCTTCCTTGCGCTTGTCTTTCGATTTACCGCCGAATCTGCCTCCGAATGCCATGATGGTTCCCCTACTCGAATTCGAACTGGTTGACGTGCAGTACGATACGCGTGCTCAGCCGGCTACGACTCGCCAGGAAGCCCTGCAGCCGGACCCTTTGCCCCGCCTCCAGAGTGTTCATGCGCTGGGCGGTGTCGCCCACTGCCATTGCATCGACATCGAAGGCGACCTGTCGGGGCATGCCGCCTTCGACCTGCGTGGATTGATGCTTCAGCGTAAAGGCCAGAATCGGGACTCCGGCCGGTGTGTGCCTCAGCACTTCCCGTCCGATCACCTGACCGCTCAGCAGCACCTCGTTATCCCGCACTAGGCGACGCTGCTCGCGGCAACGGGCTGTTGGTCCTGCGGCTGGCGGGGCTGGTCGCCGGCGGACGGCGCGCGCGATTTCTCCTGCCGCATCATGGGCGAGGGCTCCGTCACCGGCCCCTGCATGTTGATGGTCAGATGGCGCAGCACCGCATCGTTGAAGCGGAAGGCGTGCTCCATCTCGTCCAGGGCCTCTTGGTCGCATTCCACGTTCATGAGAACGTAGTGGGCCTTGTGCATCTTCTGGATCGGGTAGGCCATCTGGCGCCGTCCCCAGTCTTCCAGCCTGTGGATTTGGCCGTTGCGGCCCGTGACCATGCCCTTGTACCGCTCGATCATCGCGGGGACCTGCTCGCTCTGATCGGGATGGACGATGAAAACGATTTCGTAGTGCCGCATCGCATCTCCTTATGGGAAAGCCCCCCGCGTGCGAAACGGTGGGGCAAGGTTCGAAGCTCCGGCGCCAGCGATTGCTCTAGGGCCCGGAAAGGCGCGGATTATAAGGACTTTCCCCGGCCCGGGCAACCCATGCAACCGGTGCCCATGCGATGGAAGCGGCCCTGTGGCGCTTGAGCGCGGTGCTCGAGGACTCGACCATCAGCCAAAGCAGAGCATCCCCGCTTTGATGTGCGCCGATAGCGTAGCGGCGTGCGTCAGCCCATAAACGCCGAAGCCCAGCACCACCGCGCCGGACGCCATGCGCACCGGCTTGGTTGCACTCAGCGATCTGAATCGGCGAAGGAGCAATCCGGCGGCCATCAAGTTGGGCAGTGTGCCCAGCCCAAAGGCGAACATGATTGCGGAACCGGTCAGCGCATTTCCCGACAGCAGCGCCATGGCGAGCACGCTGTAAACCAAGCCGCAAGGTAACCAGCCCCACAGCAGGCCGAGGCCGAAGGCGCGCCGTACCGTGCTCGCCGGCACAAAGCGGCGCGTCAACGGCTGCAGGCGGCGCCAAATCGCCATTCCGACCGGCTCCAGCCGCGCCACCGCGCTCCAGATTCCAGCCAGATATAGGCCCAGCGCGATGAGCAGCAAGTTGGCAAAGGCATACAGCGTGAGCTGTACCGGCAGGACCCCGTCCAGCAGCAAGCCGAGGCCGCCGATCGTGCCCGCCGCGGCGCCAGCCGCGGAATAGCTCGCGATGCGCCCCAGGTTGTAAGACAGATGAAGCGGCCAGCGCCGCGCTCCAGCAGGCACCTGACCTGCGAGCGCGGCGACGATGCCGCCGCACATTCCTGCGCAATGCACACCACCCAGGGCGCCAGTGAGCAGCACCGCCGCGAGGATCGCGAGACTCAACATGGACCGTCACACCGCTTTGCTGTAGCGCGCGCGCTCTCGCCCCTCGCGCAGGTAGCGGTCGAAGACCATGCAGATGTTACGGATGAAGAAGCGTCCCAGCGGCGTCACCGACAGCCACTGACGGTCCAGTGTCAACAGGCCCGCGTCCTGGAAGGGCTTCAAGTCTTTCATCTCCGCCGCAAAGTACTTGCCGAACTCGATGAGGTGCGCGATCTCCAGCGACTCGATCGGCACCGCGAAGCTGCACATCAGGCACTGGATCACCGCGCGACGCACCAAGTCGTCCCGCGTCAGTTCGATCCCGCGCAGGATGGGCAGTACACCGCGATCCAGGTTGTCATAGTACTCCTCCAGGCTCTTCACGTTCTGGCTGTACGTCGGTCCCACCTGGCCGATGGCCGAGATGCCCAGGCCGATGAGATCGCAGTCCGCGCGCGTGGAGTACCCCTGGAAATTCCGATGCAGCCGACCCTGGCGCTGCGCGATGGCCAGCTCGTCGTCGGGACGCGCGAAGTGGTCCATGCCGATGTACTCGTAGCCGGCGGCGGTCAGGCGCCGGATGGCGAGCGAGAGCAGCTGCAGCCGCGTTTCCGCACTGGGCAGATCCGCTTCGTTGATGCGCCGCTGCGGCTTGAACACTGCGGGCAGGTGCGCGTAGTTGTATAGCGCGATGCGATCTGGCGCGCTGCCGATCACCTTCTCCAGGGTTCGGTCGAACCCGACCACGTGCTGCTTGGGCAATCCGTAGATCAGATCCATGTTGATCGAGCGGAACTGCAGCCGGCGCGCCTGCACCATCGCCTCCAGCGTCTGCTCCTCGGTCTGCATGCGGTGCACGGCGCGTTGCACGTCCGCGTCGAAGTCCTGCACGCCGATGCTGATGCGGTTGAAGCCGAGCTCCCGCAGCAACTCCAGCGTGTCCGCTTGCAACGAGCGCGGGTCGATCTCTATGGAATACTCCCCCTTATCGTCCAGGCGGAACCGGCTGCGGATGACGTTCATGAGCTGTCCGAGCTCGGCGTGAGACAGGAAAGTCGGCGTCCCGCCGCCCCAGTGCATTTGGACCACATCGGCCGTCGTGCCGAGCAACTGACTCTGCATGGCGATTTCGCGACCGAGGTGGCGAACGTATTTGGACGCGCGGCCGTGGTCGCGCGTCACCACCTTGTTGCAGGCGCAGTAGTAGCAGATGCTT
>DATJVW010000135.1:0-4868 GCA_035501675.1 Burkholderiales bacterium | reverse complement strand
ATCGTCAGGACCCCACAAAGCAAGAGCCCCGGCCACGCGCTGGGGCTTTTGGCTTTGTGGAGCTTGCCGACGATGACCGTTTCACGCGGGCAATAGCGTGCAGCCTGCGTGCGCGCGGCGGCGCGCGAAGCCGGCTGAGGCGCAGGCTAACTTGGCGCTTTTGCGCCAAGTTGAGGGCGCGAAGCCCGACCGGCGCCGCACGACCAACCATTTCAGAACACCTTACGAACTGCTCTCCGGCATCCCAAAACCTATCCCCCTGGCGCGTATTGCCTTGCGGCGACACCCCACCTTGGAATCGCTGCCGGCATCTGTTAAACTTTCAAAATTAGAACTTTAATGGGCGGTCAGCCCATTTTTTGTTTGTGATGGACCACAAGGGATTGGGTGCGCTACTTGAGACGACGGTCAGCGGGCTTGGCTTCGAGCTGGTGGACCTCGAGTTGCCTCGCAACGGCGGATTGATTCGCGTGTTCATCGATCGGCCAGGCGGGGTCAGCGTGGATGACTGCGCGGCGGTGAGCAGCCATTTGACTCGGCTGTTCGCCGTGGAGGCGGTCGATTTCGGCCGCCTGGAGGTCTCTTCCCCTGGCCTGGACCGCCGACTGCGTCAACCCAAGGACTTTCGCCAGTTCGAGGGCCAGCGTGCGCAAGTGCGGATGCGAGTCCCCATCCAGGGACGCAAGAATTTCGTCGGCGTTTTGAGAGGCGTGAGCGACGCGCACCTGAGGCTGGAAGTGGATGGCTCTCTTCTGTCCCTGGACCTTGCCCAAGTTGAAAAGGCCAGGTTGGTGCCAACTCTTTAGCGGAGACCGAGTATGAGCCGAGAGATACTGCTTTTGGTCGATGCCTTGGCCCGAGAAAAGAACGTCGATAAGGACGTTGTCTTCGGCGCTCTGGAGCAGGCCTTGGCGTCCGCGACCAAGAAACGCTTCCGCGAGGATGTGGAGGTTCGCGTCGAGATCGACCGCAACACGGGCGACTATCGTTCGTTCCGCCGGTGGCACGTGGTTCCCGACGAGACGCTCGAGGCGCCCGATCGCGAGATGACCCTCGAGCAGGCGCGGGCGCTGGTGCCCGAGATCGAGCTCGACGAGTACGTCGAGGAGCCGCTCGAACCCGTCGAGTTTGGTCGGATTGGGGCGCAAACCGCGAAGCAGGTGATTCTGCAGAAGATCCGGGACGCCGAGCGCGAACAGATTCTGAACGATTTCCTGGCGCGCAAAGAGCATCTGGTGACCGGCACGATCAAGCGCATCGAGCGCGGCAACGCCATCGTCGAATCAGGCCGCATCGAGGCCATTTTGCCTCGCGATCAGATGATCCCGAAGGAGAACCTGCGCGTAGGCGACCGCGTGCGGGCGTTCCTTCTGAAGATCGATCGCAGCAGCCGTGGACCGCAGCTGGTGCTGTCTCGCATCGTCCCCGAATTCCTCATTAAACTCTTCGAGCTGGAGGTTCCGGAGATCGAAGAAGGGTTGCTCGAGGTAAAGGCCGCCGCGCGCGACCCGGGCTCCAGGGCCAAGATCGCTGTCAAGTCCAATGATCCGCGCATCGATCCGATCGGCACCTGCGTGGGTATGCGTGGTTCGCGCGTCCAGGCGGTGACCTCCGAGCTCGCCGGAGAACGGGTAGATATCATCCTGTGGTCGCCCGACCCGGCTCAGTTCGTGATCAACGCGCTGGCGCCGGCCGAAGTCAGCAGCATCGTGGTGGACGAAGACCGGCATAGCATGGACATCGTCGTGGACGAAGACAACCTGGCGCAGGCGATTGGTCGCAGCGGGCAGAACGTGAGGCTGGCGAGCGAAATGACCGGCTGGGAACTGAATATCATGACGGAAGAGGAGTCTCAGAAGAAGAATGAGGAGGAGTCCGCATCCATCAAGAAGCTATTCATGGAGAAGCTGGACGTGGACGAAGAGGTGGCCGACATCCTTGTGCAGGACGGGTTCAACACTCTTGAGGAGGTCGCCTACATTCCCATAAACGAGATGCTGGAGATCGAACAGTTCGACGAGGATACCGTGAACGAATTGCGTAGCCGTGCTCGCAATGCACTGCTGATGCAGGCCATCGCCAGCGAGGAGAAGGTCGAGGAGGTTGCCTCGGACCTGCAGGCTCTGGAGGGAATGGACGGCCAGACCGCGCGCATGCTGGCGGCAAAGGGTATCCACACACAGGAAGAGCTGGCTGAGCTCGCCGTTGACGACCTGGTGGAGCTCATCAGCATGGATGCGGAGCGCGCGAAGGCGTTGATCATGGCGGCCCGTGCGCCCTGGTTTGCTTGATGCCCACTGAGTCGGGTAGGGATGAGAGGCAGATAGATGGCACAGACAAACGTCGCGCAGTTCGCTAAGGAGCTCGGCGTACCGTCATCGCTGCTGCTGGAGCAGTTGCAGGCTGCCGGCGTCAGTAAGCACCTGGTGGACGACACGCTGCTCACGGAGCAGGACAAAACGCAGCTACTCGAATACCTGCGAGCCGTACACGGTACCAAGGAGACCAAGAACAAGATCACCTTGACTCGCCGCCAGACGACCGAGATCAAAAAGGCCGACAGCACCGGCAAGGCGAGGACGATCCAGGTCGAGGTGCGCAAGAAACGGGTGCTGGTGAAACGCGATGCCACGCCGGCCGTCCCCGAGGTCCCCGCAACTGCTGCGCCTCCCGCGATCGACGCGGAGCAGGCCGCGATCCGCGACGAAGAAGCGCGAAAGCAGGCCGAGCTCAGCGCGCGGCAAGCGGCGGACGCGGTTGCCAAGCAGGAGCGTCAGAAAAAGCGCAAAGCCGCGCAAGAGCCGGTGGTCGAAGCAAGCGCGCCTGCACCCGGCGAGGTGAAGTCGGAACAGGCGCCAGCGATCCCTTCGAGGGCACCTGTGGCGCCGGAGACCGCGGTTACGGCCGAAGCGAAGCCGGCCGCGAGCGGAACACTACACAAGCCCGTTTCCAAGCCGGGCGAGACGCCCGACAAGAAGACACCGAAGAAGCAGGTCAAACAGGTCGTCTGGCGCGACGAGAGCGCGAAGAAACGCACCATCAAGACGCGCGGGGGCGATGTCGGTGGAGCCGGCTGGCACGCGCGCAAAGAACGGCATGCCAGAACCAAGACCGAGACGGCCGAGACCGCGTCCGCGCACGGGTTTTCGCTGCCGACCGAACCCATCGTGCACGAGGTCCTCATTCCCGAGACCATCACGGTCGCCAACCTGGCGCAGAAGATGTCGGTAAAGGCAGCCGAGGTGATCAAGACGCTGATGAAACTCGGCACCATGGTCACCATCAACCAAGTGCTGGATCAGGACACGGCGATGATCGCGGTCGAAGAGATGGGACACGTCGCCAAACGCGCCAAGCTGGACGATCCGGAGGCGCTGCTCGCCGACTCACGGCACGAGGATGCAGCCGTTGCCGAGGCGCGTGCCCCCGTGGTCACCGTGATGGGTCACGTCGACCACGGCAAGACCTCGCTGCTGGATTACATCCGCAGGACGCGGGTTGCGAGCGGAGAAGCGGGGGGTATCACGCAGCACATCGGCGCTTATCACGTCGAGACGCCGCGGGGAATGATTACGTTCCTGGACACGCCCGGTCACGAAGCGTTCACCGCCATGCGAGCCCGCGGGGCCAGGGTTACGGACCTCGTGATCCTGGTGGTCGCGGCCGATGATGGCGTCATGCCTCAGACCATTGAGGCCATCCACCACGCGAGAGCGGCCAAGGTCCCCATCGTTGTCGCCGTAAACAAGGTCGACAAGCCCGAAGCCAACCCGGAGCGCATGCGGCAGGAGCTGGCCGCGCAACAGGTCGTGCCCGAGGAGTGGGGCGGTGACACCATGTTTGTGGACGTCTCGGCCAAGACCGGGAAGGGGATTGACTCGTTGCTGGAATCGGTGCTGCTGCAGGCCGAGGTGCTGGAGTTGAAGGCGCCCAAAACGACGCCAGCCAAGGGCATCGTGATCGAGTCCAGATTGGACAAAGGCCGCGGCCCGGTGGCCACGCTGCTGGTCCAGTCAGGCACCCTCAGGCGCGGCGACATCGTTCTGGCGGGCGCTGTGTTCGGACGGGTCCGCGCCATGCTGGACGAAAACGCGCACAGCGTGCCTGAGGCCGGCCCCTCCATCCCGGTCGAGATCCAGGGACTGTCCGATGTGCCTCAGGCAGGCGAGGAAGTCATGGTGTTGGGGGACGAGCGCCGGGCTCGCGAGATCGCGCTGTTCCGTCAGGGCAAGTTCCGCGACGTGAAGCTTGCCAAACAGCAGGCGGCTAAGCTCGAGGGCATGTTCGACCAGATGGCGCCGGGCGGCAGCAAGACGCTGTCTCTGATCATCAAGGCCGATGTGCAGGGCTCCCAGGAAGCGCTGTCGCACGCGTTGCAGAAGCTGTCAACCGACGAGGTCAGGGTCAACCTCGTGCACGCCGGCGTGGGCGCCATCACCGAATCCGACATCAACCTCGCGCTCGCCTCTAACGCCGTGGTCATCGGCTTCAATACCCGGGCGGATGCGACCGCCAAGAAGCTGATTGGAGCGCATGGCGTGGACGTGCGTTACTACAACATCATCTACGATGCCGTAGACGAGGTGAAGGCAGCGCTGTCCGGCATGCTGGCGCCGGAGAAGAAGGAATCGGTGACAGGTCTGGTGGAAGTACGCCAGGTGTTTCACATCTCCAAGGTCGGCACGGTCGCCGGATGTTACGTGCTGGAGGGCTTGGTCAAGCGCGGGTCCATGGTTCGGGTCCTGCGCGATAACATCGTCATACATGCTGGCGAGCTCGATTCGCTTAAGCGCTTTAAGGACGACGTGCGCGAAGTGAAGGCTGGGTTCGAATGCGGTCTTTCGATCAAGAGCTTTAGCGACATCAAG
>DATJVW010000134.1:0-4859 GCA_035501675.1 Burkholderiales bacterium | reverse complement strand
GGCGAAGCTGCGCACGTCGAGGGCGAGCGGACGCAGCGACTCCTGCTCGAGCATCACGGCGTGGCTGTCGTCGGGTAGGTCGAAGATGCGGTTCTTGGCGTCGACGCAGCGCAGATGCAGGTTCTGCATCGCCTGCCATTCTTTGTCGCCGCCCTTGGGCCGAGCGGCCTCGCCTAGCACGTAGGCGGACAGATCCCGGTGCAGATCGCCGATCCAGGCGGCGCGTGTACCGGGTGCTGGTCCCTTCTTGTCACCCCGGCTGGGGCTTTGTACGGCCTCGTTCATACGGCCCATGAGCGCGCGCACGCGCGCGACGCTCGCCATCTGATCCTGGAGGCTTCCGGTGGGTGCGTTCACGGTGTCGCCGAGCTCGCGCATCACCGAGTCGAGCATCGCCTTGCGCTCCGGGGCGATCGTGCCGGATCGTACTTCTTGTTCGTACTGTGCTTGGAGTGCGCCGAATATCTGCGAGAACTCGCCACCGCCGGTCGGCGTGGCACCGGCGCGCGCGGAGGCAGCGGGCGGCGTCGCAGGCAACGTACCGAACGCTGCGGCGGGCGGCTGAGCGCGCGGCATCTGGTTTCGAAACTGCTGGGCGAGCTGCAGCACGAGCTGCAAGCCTTGGACGCGGGCGGCGGCCTGCTGGGCTCCGTAATTCGGCTGGGGCCCGGCCTGAATGTGTGCTTGGTAGTACGCGATGTGGTCTTCGACGCTCGACCCCCAGGAGTTCGGGTCGTTGGCGCTCTGACCGGCTTGGAAGGCTTGCTGCTCGCTCCCGAGCATGCCCCAGACATAACCGATGAAGCGCTTGTAGGCTTCGTCGTCCAACGAGGCGACATGCGCTTGCAGCATCGCCAGGGCCTGCGGCTGCGGCACGCTGGCCAGGCTTTGCAGGAAGGCCTGGGTCTGCAGATACTCGGCACCGGCCTGCAGGAACTTGGCCGCGCCTTTCGCCAGCCAGTCGAACATGATGGCCTCCCGGTGGGTGGGATCGGAGCGTTCGTTGCGCCCGACTGTACCCCGGTGAGAGTAGCGGTTTGCAGCGGGAGATTGTAGTGAACTTTCGTATTATTTCCCCTACCGTCTAATTCCCCGGATTCCACTGCGTTTCATCCGGGCTACGGTCTATTTCCCCGGATTCCACTGCGTTTCATCCGGGCTACGGTCGGGTCGTCACTCTGGCCCCTCTCCCGAGAGGGACAGGGAGCACGTAGCCTGGATGGAGCGAAGCGCAATCCAGGGGAGAGGGGACCGGGCGGGTCGTCACTCTGGGGCCCTCTCCCGAGAGGGACAGAGGAGCAACGTAGCCTGGATGGAGCGAAGCGTAATCCAGGGACAGAAGACCGGGCGGACCCTCACCCCCGGCCCCTCTCCCGGAGGGTCCCGGAGGGAGAGGGGAGTAGCTCAGCAACGTAGCCTGGATGGAGCGAAGCGCAATCCAGGGGAGAGGGGAGACCTATTGCGGAGAACTCACTGCGGCGGTGTCAGGCCGATGAGTTCGGACGCGCGGCTTCTTGGGGGCGGCGCGCAGTTTCCACACGTCTTTGAGAACATCGACGAGCGCGCGGATGACGGGGTCCTGTTCGCGCTCCCGGAGGTAGACGAACTGCAGACAGGTCGTGAGGCGGACGTCCTGCCACAGGCAGACTTCGCCCGCGCCGGCCTTTTCGAACGCGAGATCCTCGCGCATGAGTGCCATTCCCAGCCCGGACACGACCAAGGAGCTCACGACGACCTCGTCGTCCGCTTCGACGACGGTGGTCGGGGTGATGTCGTGCTCGCGAAATAGCGCGCTGGCCAGTTGGTTGTGCGTGCTGATGGGGGGAGTCATGATCCACGGCTCGCCTGCGATGTCTTTCCACGTTGCGTTTTCGATGCGCTCCTTCCAGGCCGCGGGCGCCACGATCCGGTAGGTGATCTCCCGCAGAGCGACACCCGTGACGTTCGGGTCGCTGAGGCCGCCGTAGTAGTAGCTGGCGTCGAGCGCGCCGTCGCGCACCTTCTCGAACGCGCCGCCCGTCACCTCGTGGTGCAGCTGGATCTCGATCAGCGGATAGCGCTCCACCGTCGCGCTGGTGAGCTCTGCGAGGCGGATGAACTGCGGATCGGACACCGTCCCCACGCGGGCGGCGCCCCCGACCTCTCCTTTGATCGAGAGCGCTTCGTTGCGCAGGGCCTGAGCAGCGGACAGCAGGTTCTTCGCCTCGCCGATGAGCCGCTTGCCGGCTGCGGTGAGCGCCATCCCGGTTGAGCTGCGCTCGAACAGTTCGACCCCCAGCTCTTCCTCGAGCGCTTTGATCTGCGCGCTCAGCGCAGGCTGGCTGATGTGAAGCTTGTCCGCCGCCCGGGTGAGGTGGGCTTGCTCGGCGACGGCCACAAAGCTGCGTAGCTGATAGAGCTCCATGCGACCTCAGAGATGATGCAAGAGGCTGAATTCTACCACATTTATGCTGCGCTGCATCGTGAATTTTATCTGACCATAACCCAGGCTGATTAGGCCCATCTAAACAAACGATTGGAATCCATGCCTAGGCGACCGTACATTACTCCTGCGTCGAAAGAAGGCGCATAACCCTATAAGGGATAAGGTATTCCACTATGGAATCGAGAACTCTTTGGGATGAACCTCTCGGCATGTTGATGGCCTGCGGTAGCCCCGGAAGTGCGCTCGCCTATCATTTGGGTTTGACCACTTTCGAGCCGGGGATGGTGCGTCGCAATATCACGACAGAACCCTCAACCGCCCCTGCGGATCGGGCGGGAGACGCATCCCGCGTCCCTCCGACCACAGGCTGGTTCGGGCGGCTGTTCGATCGTCTCGAGGCGTGGGCCTGGGAAAGGGAGATGCGAGAGCGCGAGGCGTACCTTGCGCAGGCGCAGGACCTCTACGATCTCGAAGCCCGCATGCGCCATCTCGATGGCGACGAATTTTCCCGTCGTGGTCATGCGTTGCGTTGACGCAGGTTGCGAATGAAAACCTTCTTCGAAGATGTGTTCAAGTGGCTCTCGTGGCCGACGGCTGGGAGCGGCAACGCGGACGGCGTGCGCAGGCCCAACGTGTCGGACTACGACCGCCGCCTGCGTGAGCTGGAAGCACGCTCGGGCAAATTGTTTTTGCCCTGAGCCCTCACCCCAACCCTTCTCGCGGGCGTTGCTGAACGTCTCCCTCACTCGACCCTCTCCCGGGGTCAGGGACGTTAACTCGGCTGGCGAGGGGCCTTAGCTTTTCTGCAACTCTCACAAGACTGGAGGCATGTCCATGATCAGGCACAAAGGTTTCTTGGCAGCGGCGCTGTTGTTCCTCGCGTTTGGCAGCGCGAGCGCCAAACCGACGGATGCGGGCGCAATCGACTCCGCGCAGACCAGCGACGCGGCCGGCACGATGTCGCAGCACGCGCAGCTCGTCCGCTTTCTCCTTCAACCCGTAGAAAATCCGAATCAGCTACAGGGCTACCGAGTCGCCATCCTGGCCGCCGATGGCGTGGACGGGTTCGACCTCGAAGTGCCGCGCCTCTTCCTGGCCGAGCGAGGCGCCATCGTGCACATCATCGTCCCGCGTCCGTCCCACGTCTTGCAGGCTGCCGGCTCCGGCGCGGTGATCAAACCGAAGACGCAGATCGCCGTGCTCGAGCCCTCGGGCGAGCAGCAGACGGCGAGCTTCGACCGCTTCCTGGATCAAGTCCGGGCGGAGGACTACGACGTCATCTATTTGCCCGGGCACCCCGGGGAGGGCAGTGGCTTGGGTGACCACAACAGCATCGCGTTTCTGCAGGAGGCGGCGCGCGCGGGCAAGCCGATCTTCGCCGCAGGCAATTCCCCGGATGCGCTCGTCAAAGCCGGCTTGCTCGATAGAAGCATCTACACGAGCCGCGACGCTTTCGACATGCCGGTTTTGATGGATAGGCTTACCGCGATGCTGCTGACGCGGCCCGCGACTGTGGCTCAGTAAGCCCCACCCTAACTCTCCCGCCAGCGAGAGAGGAGAAGCAACGTGGCTTGGGTGAAACACGGCAACGTAGCCTGGGTGAAGCACAGCGTAACCCGGGACAACTCCCCGGATTCCGCTGTGCTTCATCCAGGCTACGAGTTCTAGGGGCTTCCGGTTATCAAATCGCCGCAGCGATAGCAACGTAGCCTGGGTGGAGCACAGCGTAACCCAGGACGCCTCCCCGGATTCCGCTGCGCTGCATCCAGGCTACAGGTTCCGAGCTCACATCGCCGCAGCAACGTAGCCTGGGTGGAGCACAGCGTAACCCAGGACGACTCCCTGGATTTCGCTGCGCTGCATCCAGGCTACGGGTTCTAGGGGCTTCTGCTCCTTATCAAATCGCCGCAGCGATAGCTCTGCCGATGTCCTCGGTACTGGCCTTGCCGCCGATGTCCGGCGTTCGCGGGCCGTCCTGCAGCGCGCGCTCGATAGCACGCACGATCGCCGCGCCCGCATCGGGATGACTCAGGTGATCGAGCATCATCGCGCCTGACCAGATCTGCCCGATGGGATTGGCGACCTTCTTGCCATAGATATCCGGTGCCGAGCCGTGCACCGGCTCGAACAACGAAGGGAAGTCGCGTTCCGGATTGATGTTCGCGGACGGCGCGATACCGATGGTGCCGGCGGTCGCAGGTCCCAGATCCGAGATGATGTCGCCGAACAGGTTCGACGCGACGATCACATCGAAGCGCTGCGGGTTGAGCACCAGTTGGATCGTGAGGCCATCGATGTGGTACTGGCTCGTCTTGACTTCGGGGTAGTGCTGCCCCATCGCGGCGAAGCGCTCGTCCCAGTAGGGCATCGTGATCGAGATGCCGTTCGACTTGGTGGCCGAGGCGAGCAGCTTGCGCGGCCGCTTCATGGCGAG
>DATJVW010000133.1:0-4602 GCA_035501675.1 Burkholderiales bacterium | reverse complement strand
AACGGCGCGGGCAAGACCACGCTCATCCAACAGCTGTCGGGGGCACTGCGACCCGATGGCGGCGCAATTCTGTTGGACGGGCGCGACGTCACCCGTGCCAGCCAGCACCAGCGCGTGCACCTCGGGATGGCGCGCTCCTATCAGGTGACGAGCATCTTCCGCGGCGTCAGCGTGCTGCACAACCTGGCGCTCGCGGTGCTGGGGCGGCGCGGCTCGAGCCTGCGCTTCTGGCGGCCGCTGGCGCGCGAGGGCTCTCTGTTCGAGGAGGCGCGGGCGCTGGCTGGCCAGGTTGGTCTCGCCGGCAGGGAGCACGCGTTGGCAGGCGCACTGGCGCACGGCGAGCAGCGCCAGCTCGAAGTCGGGCTGGCGCTGGCCACCGGCGCCCGGCTCTTGCTGCTCGATGAGCCCCTGGCCGGTCTGGGACCCGAGGAAATCCAGCGCGTGGTCGGATTGATCGGCGGGCTCAAGGGCGCGAAGGCGGTCCTGCTGGTGGAACACGACATGGATGCGGTGTTTCGCCTGGCGGATCGAATCTCGGTGCTCGACTCTGGCCGCATCATCGCGACCGGCACGCCGCAATCCATCCGCAACGATGCGGAGGTGAAGCGCGCCTACCTGGGTGATGAGGTTGCGTTCAACGGGATGCCTGCATGAGCGCCGTGCTCCTCAAGGTGGAAGGGCTCGAGGCGGCGTACGGGACCAGCAAGGTGCTGTTCGGCATGGACCTGGAGTTGAGGACCGGGGACGTGGCCACTCTGCTGGGGCGCAACGGCATGGGTAAGACCACCACCATCCGGACGTTGCTCGGCCTGACCCCGGCGCGGGCCGGCACGATCACATTCCGTGGGCAACGCATCGAGCGCCGTCGGCCGGACCAGATCGCGCGCATGGGCGTGGCGCTGGTTCCCGAAGGGCGCCAGATCTTCCCCAATTTGACGGTGCGCGAGAACCTGGTCGCCTTCGCGGCAAACCGTGGCGGCGTCACAGCTCCGTGGACCATGGAGCGGGTGCTGGCTCTTTTTCCGGCGCTGGCGTCGCGCGCCAACCATATGGGCGATCAGCTGTCGGGTGGCGAGCAGCAGATGCTCGCCATCGGCCGCGCGCTCATGACCAACCCGGAGTTGCTCATCCTCGACGAGGCCACCGAAGGTCTCGCGCCGCTGATACGCGAGGAAATCTGGCGCTGCTTGTCGGCATTGAAGGGCGCAGGCCAGACCATCCTGGTGGTCGACAAGTACGTGCAGCGCCTGATTCCGCTCGCCGATCATCACAGCATCATCGAGCGCGGCCGTGTCGCCTGGCGCGGCGGCTCGGCGCAGCTCGCCGCCGATCGCGCGCTCTGGCTCCGCTATCTGGGCGTGTGACCTGCGCGCGAGCCGAAACGTCTTACGGCACAATTGCATCACCTTGTTACACTAACGGCTGAGCGTGCTCGCGCTCGGCAATGAAATCATCGGAGGCATCATGCTCAGCTACGACGTCACGGACTGGGGCAAGCCGCTGCAACCGGCCACCCGCGAAACACCCAAGCCTACCGGCAGCGAGGTGCTGCTCAAGCTCAAGTATTGCGGCGTGTGCCATAGCGACGTGCACATCCGCGACGGGTATTTCGAGCTCGGGGGCGGCAAGCGCTTCTACATGACGGAGCGCGGCATGAAGCTGCCGCACACGCTCGGCCACGAGCCCTACGGCACCGTGGTCGCGGCTGGACCGGAAGCCGGCGGCGCTCCGATCGGTGCGGACCGCCTGGTCTGTCCGTGGATCGGCTGCGGAAGCTGTGCCCGCTGCCGAGAGGGCCAGGACAATCACTGCATGACGCCGCGTTTCGTCGGCGTTCAACGCCCCGGCGGCTACGCCGATCACCTGCTGATACCGCATCCCAAATACCTGATCGATGCCGCCGGAGTCGATCCCGCATGGGCGGCGACGTTGTCGTGCTCGGGGTTGACCACCTACTCGGCGGTCTCCAAGCTCAACCCCATCCCGCGCGACGAGTGGATTGCGGTCATGGGTGCGGGCGGGCTGGGGCTGATGGCGATCGAAATGCTCAGAGCGTCCGGACACGAACGCATCGTCGCCGTCGATATCGACGCAGCCAAGCTCGACGCGGCGCGCGCAGCCGGCGCTGCCGGCGCAGTCGACGGCCGTGATCCGGAGGCGCCAAGAGCGCTGAAGGACCTGACCGGCGGGACGATCTACGGAGCGGTCGATCTGGTCGGCGCCGCCAGCACGGCGAGCCTGGCGCTGGGCGCGCTGCGCAAGGGCGGGCGGCTGATACTGGTCGGCCTGTATGGCGGCGAGATCCCGCTTTCGCTGGTGTCGCTCATCCAGCGCGCGATCACGATACAGGGCTCCTACGTCGGCACGGTCGCCGAGCTGAAGGAAGTAGTCGCGCTGGCCCGCGCGGGAAAACTCAAACGCATTCCGATCGAGAAGAGGCCGCTGGCGGACGTGAGCCGTACGCTGGATCAATTGAAGGCAGGAGCCATCATCGGCCGGGTGGTCGCCGAGATCTAGCAGGCGCTGAGCGAGTCTCGCGCGCGCGACTGTGGGGTTCGCGCGTCACGTGCTATGGGGAAGACCCATGGCTACCGGTACCCGGGCTCGCCCGGCAACGGTGTGCGCCGCGGCCGGTATTCGCGGTTGAGCTTGAGCTTCCACTCGACCGACGCAGGCGCCGCCTCTTGCAGCTCCATGCGCTGCACCGTAGCGTCCTCGGAGCCTTGCATGCGCGGATGCCATACGCGGACCCGATAGCGTCCGGCGGGCAGCTGATCCAGCTCGACGCGGCCGTCGCCGTCGCTCTTGCCGAAATAGGGCGTCTCCGCCACGTAGAGGTACCCGACCATCCAGTCGTGTATGTTGCACCCCAGCTTCACGACCCCGGGCTTGTCGAACAGCACGGGCTGGGCGGGTGTGCCGCTGTACAGCGGCAGTTCGAACTTCTTGGGGGGAGAAAAAGAATAGACGTGATGTCGAATGTTGTCCCTGTTCGGAAACTGGACGTACGACCCGACTCTCACCGGCTTTACGTAGGGCACGAACTCCTTGTCGATCTGGTCCACGACCTCGATGTCCTTGCGGACCGCAGGCAGCCGGCCATCCTCTGGGACCGCCACGACCACGGCGTTGGGCAATGGCTTTCCGTCGCTGGCGTAAACGATCGCGTTGAGCTTTGCCGCGTGCGCGCTTGCCGATAACACGAGGCATGCCAGCATCGCAAGCCGTTGTCCGGCAGTCATCAGTAGAATGTGTAGGAAAAGCTGAGCGTGATCACGTTCGAGGAGTAGTCGCCCAGATCATACTCGGCCTGGCTTCTGCGGTATGCATAGACCAGGTTCATCGCGGCGCGCTGATCCAGAGCATGGCTCCACGCCAAGCTGATCGTTTGGGTGTCGGCATTGATGCGGTAAGCGAATTCCGGGTTGCCGAACACCGGAGTCGGGGCGACGCGGTCTGAGTACTCCAGGATCTCCTCGTCCGGGCCGCTTACCGACGTTACGGTACCGGTCCGCCAGTTGAAGGAGAGCGCGAGCAGATCGGCATCGGTGGCCAGGAACGTGGCCTGGACACCGAGGTTCCAGCCGTAGGTGTCATAGGGCGAGCCGGACTTGTCGAGAATGATGGGCGGCTGGACCTGTTGCGCGACATACGCGTCATATCGAATGCTGGCGCGCAGCCCCCATCGCTCACCGAACTGTTTCCCAAGCGTTGCACCCGCCTCGTATTGCCAGCCGTCCAGGTAGTCGTAGTGATAGTTGTGGTACACGCCCTGCGCCGCCACGGCCAGCCACGGCGCCTCGGCTCCCAGGCCGAACTTCGTGCGCAGCAACACGCGCGCGCCCAGCCCGATATTGCTGAGGCCCGAATAGCGCAGATACGTTTGCGAGTTGGCGAGCAGGCTCAGACTCAGCCCCGTGCTTGCCCCGAGCTGCTCACGCAGTCCGCCGGACAGATCGATCACCGCCGCGGTGTCTGCCTTGCGGTCGTCGGCCTCTAAGCTGTTGGACAGGTTGTCGTCGTAGGTGAACCCCGCCGCAGTGTCAAGGCCCCACTCCGAGCGCGCGCCTGCGCTGAATACCACCAGCGCGCAATACAGGCAGCCGATCCAGAGGCGTTTCGTCGTCTGCATCGGCGGCCGACCTAGCCCACTGGCAGCCCGTCCCAGGCCCCGGCCGATGGATCGGGCTGCTTCGGCTGCCACTCGCACCTCGCGATCCAATCCACGAGCTGTTCTGGAGGCAGGGGCCGGCAGATTCCAAATCCCTGGCCCAGGTCGCATCCGAGCTTGCGAAGCACGCCCATGACTTCGGCGTCCTCGATCCCTTCGGCGACGACGGTCAGCCCCAGGCTGTGCCCGAGGTCTATGGTCGAGCGCACGATGGCTGCGTCCTTTTCCCGGGCCGAAATGTGGGTGACGAAGGTCCGGTCCACCTTGAGCTCGTCGCACTGGAGGCGCTGGATGTAAGCCAGCGAGGAGTAGCCCTTGCCGTAGTCGTCGATCGCCAGCCGCAGCCCGAGGTGCTTGAGCTCTCGCATGATCTCGTGGACGCGCTGCGGGTCCTCCATCAAGGCGCTCTCGGTGACCTCGACGATCACCAG
>DATJVW010000132.1:0-7613 GCA_035501675.1 Burkholderiales bacterium | reverse complement strand
TCCATGTCATACAGCACGTTGCCGGCGGAGACGACTGCGGCGTCATAGCGCAGCTTCCACTCCGCGGCCGCGCTCTCCGCCGCAATCCGCTCCTGCATGACCGCACACACGAGTAACGTCATCAGTGCGGCGACCACCAAGTACATCTGCAGGTAGAGCACCGAGCGCTCGGGCTGGATGAAGGCGGCCGAGAACAGGCCCAGGCCGCGCATCGTGCACCACACCGAGATGACCGTCAGAAACGCCAGCGCGGCACTCTGGCCACGAGTCCCGAAGCGCAGCGCGGCCCACACCAGAAATGGCGCGATGAAATGCATCAGGGGTGGAATGCCACCGCCGGGAATCGGCGGTGCGCTGAAGGCCCAATGCGAGACGAGCGCCAGCCCGCCGAAGCAGACGATCCCTTCGGCGGCACGTGCGACGCGAGCGCGCCACGGCGCGCCGATCCGTAGATCGGACCAGGCCAGCACCAATGGCACGACCAACAGCATGCCGAGCGCATCGGACACCCACCAGACCCGGAAGGTCTGCAGGAACGTATGCTCTCCAGGCGTTACGGACATGAACGCGCCCAAGCCAGCGGCCACCAGGTTGGCGCCGAAGGGGGCGATCAGCACAAACAGCATCACCTTGCGAATGTTGTCGAGGCGCAGCGGCGCTCCGACCCAGCGTCTCAACGTGAGTGAGGCCAGCAGCAGGCACGCGAAGTAGAGCGCGGCGTAGCCGACGCTCTTGTGCAAGGCGCTGGTGATGGTCTCGGCGTGCAGCACATCGGCCAGGAATGTGGCGCCCAGAAATGGCAGCCACAGCCGATTGGGCGCAACCAGCAGCACGCCCAGGGCGAACCCGCCGGCAGGCCACAGGTAGGCGATGTCTCCGGCGCGCGGGGTCAAGCGCGTGGACAGCCAGGCCAGCGCAAAGTAAACCGCGCCGATCAACACGCACCCGGCTGCGTCGCGCAAGCGTTGCTGGTAGAAGGGGCTCAGCTGTTTCTCTGGTTTTGGGTGGATCCGTGGTCAGGCTGTGCGCAGCCCACCCCGCGCGTGCGCAAGTCCGCCGATCGACCCAGGCTAGCTGCAGACCGAGGCCGAGGAGCCCGATCCAGGAGGGCGGCCGCCGCGGGAGCGGGCCAGCGCGGCTTTCACCACCAATCCTAGAGTCAAAAAGCTGTAGGGCTTGCCGATCCTCACGTAGGGCACTTCGGCGGGGATGGAGGCCAGCAAGTCATCGTAGCTCACCGAACCGGTCAACACGACCATCGGCGTCCCGGAAAGCTTACTCTCAACCGCACGCAGCAGCGACATCCCATCGCTGCGCGGCAAGTCGAGTTCCAGGACCACGAGGTCGAAGCGGCGGCGGTTGAGCCATGCCAGCGCATCATGCGCGTCCCCTGCGGCATGGACGATATAGCCTGCGCCGCCCAGCCAATCGCAGATCATCTCGCGCAGGAAGCGATTGTCCTGTACCACCAGTATGGCGGGGTGCTGTGCCTGAAGGTCGAAATCGGAGGCCAACTGTTCCTCTTGACGCGGCAGGTGGAGGAGGGTGGAAAAGGCGGCGGCGGAAAACCGACCCCGATGGCCCAGGGAGGGTGGAACATCGCGGAGGTGCGCCGCCGCGGCACGCATTTGAACCCAGCCCCGTTTCTCGTCGATGTCTCACAGCGGCCATTCGATTACAGCTGAAACCGTTGTGCCGGGCGGTCTGGTGGTTTATGGTTCAGGTGGTCGCAGCCGAAGCCGGTGGGGCCCCCGAGTGACTCAGCACATTTTGGTGGTGGAGGACGATCGCGCCACGCGCGATCTCATCTCCCAGTATCTGGGGGACAATCACTTCCGGGTGAGCACTGCGGTGACCGGCGCCGAAGGCGAGCGAGCCCTGAGTGGGGATCCCGTGGACCTCGTCGTCCTGGACCTCAACCTGCCGGATCAGGACGGCCTGATGCTGGCGAAAAGATTGCTGGCGGAGCGCGATATCCCGATCGTCATGCTGACCGGGCGCATCGAGGAGATGGATCGCGTGCTGGGGCTGGAGCTGGGTGCGGACGATTACGTCACCAAGCCCTTCAGCCCGCGTGAGCTGCTGGCCCGTATTCGCGCCGTGCTGCGCCGGACCAAGGGCAAGCCCGGGAACCGGCGCGCGCAAGCGTTGCGCGTCTATCGCTTCGCGGGCTTCGAGCTGCGCACCGGAACGCGCAAACTGATCTCTCCGGCCGGGCAGGAAGTCGAGCTGACCGGCGGCGAGTTCGCGCTGCTCGTGACGTTCCTCAACACGCCCCGGCAGATCCTCAGCCGCGACCAGCTGCTGGAGGGCAGCCGCATGTATGACGACGTCTACGACCGCTCCATCGACGTCCAGATCCTGCGGCTGCGGCGCAAGATCGAAGCCAACCCTTCCGAGCCGCGGCTGATCAGGACCGAACGCCGCGCCGGCTACTTTCTGGACTGCGAGGTCGAGGTCGCCTAGACCGCGGCGCGCTACAGCTCGTAGCTCTCCCCCTCGGCCTGCCTGGCCTTGTCCACGATTTCCGGGGTGAGGTGCGGGGCGAACATCTGGATGAAGGCGTAGGTGTAACGGCGCAGATAGGCGGCGCGCTTGACCGCTAAACGGGTGGTGTTGTTGCGGAACAAGTGGCCCGCGTCGATGGCGTGCAGCCGCGCATCGCGTTTGGGGTCGTAGGCCATGGCCGCAATCACCCCAACGCCCAGCCCGAGCTCCGCGTAGGTCTTGATCACGTCCGCGTCGATCGCGGTCAGCACCACATCCATCTTCAGCCCCTTCCCGGCGAATGCCTGATCGATGTGGGAGCGGCCGGTGAACTCCGGGCTGTAAGTGATGAGCGGGTAGCGCGCCAGCTCGTCCACAGTCAGGTGCTTGACCTTGGTGAGGGGATGGCCCTGGGGGACGACCACACAGTGGTGCCAGGTGTAGCCCGGTAACGCGAGCAGTTCGGGAAAATGGTCGAGCGCCTCGGTGGCGATAGCGAGGTCCGCGTCTCCGGCGATCACCATCTGCGCGATCTGGGTGGGGCTACCTTGCTGCAAGGACAGCCGCACTTTCGGATACTGATTGCGAAACTCCTGCACCACGCCCGGCAGCGCGTACCGCGCCTGCGTGTGCGTGGTCGCAATCGTCAGAGCGCCGCTGTCGCGGTCGGCGAACTCTTTGCCGACCTGCCTCAGGTTTTCGGCTTCGGCCAGCAACCGCTCGATCACCCGCACCACCGTCCGCCCTGGCTCGGTGAGGTCCACCAGCCGCTTGCCCCGCCGCACGAAGATTTCGATGCCGAGTTCGTCCTCCAACTCGCGAATCTGCTTGCTTATTCCGGGCTGCGACGTGAACAGGGCGTTGGCCGCCTCGGTGAGGTTGAGACCCTGGCGCACGGCCTCCCGGACATAACGAAGCTGTTGAAGGTTCATCGGACCGAGGCTTGGAATCCCAGGTTATTTGAATATAGGCATTAGTTCGTTTTTTTTATATCGGAAGCTTATTACGATCAGACGCTGCTTGGAAAGAGGAACGGGCGCGCCGCCCGAGCCGGCTGGGCTATTCGATTCCACCAACGTACACCCCAAGGACATGGAAGGGTCTGTCAGCTTCAAGCAGGGCCTCGCGGACCTGGTCGAGATCGAGCAGTACGAGCGCGACCTTCAGAGCTATCGCAACCTGGAGATCGACGCCGAGCGCTTTACCGCGATCCGCTTGCAGATGGGTTGCTACGGTCAGCGCCAGGAAGGCGTGAACATGCTGCGGATCAAGATCCCGGGCGGACGCCTGCGCCCCGCCCAGCTGCGCGCGATCGGTGATGTACTGGAGCGCCACTCCCGGCACGAGGTGGCCCACGTCACCACTCGTCAAGATATCCAGATCCACTTCATTCCCCTGGAGAAGACGCCGCATGCGATGCGCGACCTGGCGCGTGCGGGGCTCACCACGCGCGAAGCCTGCGGCAACACGATCCGCAACGTGACGGCCTGCTCCCTCGCGGGCGTCTGCTCGAAGGAGCACACCGACGTCAATCATCACTTGCAGACGGCGGTGCGCCATTTCCTGCGTAACCCGCTCAATCAGCAGCTGCCGCGCAAGTTCAAGGTCAGCTTCTCCGGCTGCGAGTCGGATTGCGCCCAGGCGATGATCCACGATCTGGGCATCGTCGCCGTGCGTCGGGACGACGCGGACGGCGCAACGCGTTTCGGCTTCAAGGTCCTGGCCGCCGGCGGCCTGGGGCACAAGCCGCACGAAGCCATCGTGGTCGAGACGTTCATCGCGGAGCACGATCTGCTCATCGCCATGGAGGCGGTCGTCACGCTGCACAACAAGTACTCGGACCGCGCCAAGCGCGCCAAGTCCCGCATCAAGTTCCTGGTCGATCGCTTCGGCCCCGAAGGCTTCGTGGAGCGCTACCGCGAAGAGTTCGCGCGCATCAAGCAAGCGCTGGGACAGCAGGATTTCCCGGCCGGGCAATGGCGAGCCGGCGCCGAAGGCGGGGCACCGGGACCGGGCGCGCCGCGGAAGGTGTGGCCGCAGAAGCAGGAGGGGCTGTCTGTGCTGCCGCTCGCTTTGCCCATCGGCAATCTCACAACAGCGCAGATGCGTGGCATCGCCGACATCGCCGAACGGCACGGCATGACGCAGCTGCAAACCACGCAGGACCAGAACCTGATCTTCCTCGACGTGCCAGATCGTCTCGTGCCGCAACTGCTTGCGCAGTTCAAGGCACTGGGCCTGGGCCCGCCCAGAACGGGCGACAATGTGGTCGCGTGTCCCGGGACATCCACCTGCCGCCTCGGGATCACGTCCTCCACCGTTCTCGGCCCCAAGGTGGACGGAGGCGAGCACGACCTGCGCATCCGCGTGTCGGGATGTCACAACGGTTGCGCGCAGCCGGAAAGCGGCGACATCGGCGTCTACGGCGAGGGCCGCCGCCTGCACGGCAAGCTCATCCCGCACTACCAGATCTACCTGGGCGGTGACGGGACGAACGGTGGCGGCATCGGCCGTAAGGGACCGTCGGTGCCCTCGGCCCGGATTGAAGGGGCGATCGAACGGCTCAAGCGCGCCTATTCGGAGCAGCGCGTCGACCAGGAGAGCTTCTTCTCCTGGTCGCGCCGGCAGGGGCCCAGCTACTTCCAGGAACTGCTGGCGGACCTGGTCGCCGTCACGCCGGAGCAAGTGCCCGCTGTCCTGCGCGATCACGGCGACGCGGCCGACTTCCGCGTGCTGCAGCTAGGCGGCGGCGAGTGCGCCGGGGCCTCGCAGCAGAAGATCGGCACGCTGTTCTTCGAGGCGGCTCACGAGCGCAACTACCGTGACGCGCTCAAGTACCAGCGGAAGTACGCCGAGGCCTTGAACTGTGCCGAGGCCGGGCTGCAGGCCGCGGCGCGCGCACTCGCCGACGCTACCGCCACTCCCGAGAACGAGGACCTTGCCGCATTCGCGGACAGCCTTACCGGTGTGATCCCAGAGGCACAGTCACTGGCCGCCGAGCTGACGATCCTGTCCGCGGCGGTGGCGCTGGAGGATGCGCCGGGTGAGCCGGATATCTCGGCTTTGTTCGCGCGCGTCGACGCCTGGATCCTGGCGGCGGCGGAACTTTGCCAACGGCGCGACCCGACGCTCACGTTGCGCGACGCGCTGCCGCGCGCGGCTTCCGGAGCCCACCTCCAGCCGGTCGCGCTTGCATCATGACCAACGCCCCCGCAACCAGCGCCCCTGGAACCCAACAGCGCGCAGTGGATCTGCAGCGCGCGCTGCGGGCGATCGCCGGCGAGCACGCGCCTGCGGCGCTGGCCAGCAGCCTGGGCGCCGAAGACATGGTGCTGACCGATGCCATCCTGCGCGATGGACTCGCGATCGAGATCTTCACTCTCGACACGGGGCGGCTGCACCCGGAGACGCTGGGCGTACTGGATCGGGTGCGTGAGCGCTATGGATACGACATCCGTGTGTACCGGCCGGACGCCGCCGCGGTGGAGCGCTACGTGAGTGAGCTCGGCCTCGATGCCATCTATCGCAGCGTGGAGCTGCGGCGCAGCTGCTGCGAGATCCGCAAGGTGGAGCCGCTGCGTCGCGCGCTGACCGGAAAGAGCGCGTGGGTGACCGGGTTGCGCCGGGCGCAGTCGGTGACACGCGCGGACCTGCCGCTCAAAGAGTTCGAGCCGGCTCACGGCCTGTGGAAATTCAATCCGCTGGCCGAATGGAGCGAAGGCGAGGTCTGGGATTACCTGCGCAGCCGCGATGTGCCCTATAACCCGCTGCACGACCGAGGCTTCCGCAGCATCGGCTGCGCTCCTTGCACCCGCCCCACCGCCGCCGGGGAAGACCTGCGGGCGGGCCGCTGGTGGTGGGAAGACGCGCAGACCAAGGAGTGCGGCTTACACCCGCACAGGACGGGAGAGATGGACACCGATCGGAGCCGGCGCGCATGAATCTGGCCAGCGAAGCGCGCGTCCTGGATGACGCCAGCGACGCATACAGGCGCCACAGTCATCTGGACTGGCTGGAGTCCGAGGCCGTGCACATCCTGCGTGAAGTCGCCGGCGAGTGCCGCAGCCCGGCCCTCCTGTTCTCGGGCGGGAAGGACTCCGCTGTGGTGCTGCGTCTCGCGGAGAAGGCTTTCCGTCCGAGCCCGATTCCCTTCCCAGTGCTCCACATCGACACGGGCCACAATTTCCCCGAGGCGATCGCGTTCCGCGACGCTCGCGTAGCGGAGCTCAAGGTCCGGCTGATCGTGGGCGCGGTGGAGGAGTCGATCCGGCGGGGCACGGTCAAGCTGCGCCGGCCCGACGAGAGCCGCAATGCCGCCCAGTCCATCACCCTGCTCGAGACCATCGCTGCGCACGGGCTGGATGCCTGCATTGGCGGCGCGCGCCGTGACGAAGAGAAGGCGCGGGCCAAGGAGCGCGTGTTCTCGTTCCGCGACGAGTTCGGCCAGTGGGACCCGAAGAACCAGCGCCCCGAGCTGTGGAACCTGTATAACGCCCGGGCGCATGCCGGCGAGCACGTGCGCGTGTTTCCGATCAGCAACTGGACCGAGCTGGATGTATGGCAGTATATCGAGCGCGAGCGGATGAGTTTGCCGCCGCTTTACTTCGCGCATCGGCGCCCGGTGCTGCGGCGCAACGGCCTGCTCGTGGCCGCCACCGCGATCACGCCGCCGAGGCCGGGCGAGGTGGTCGAAGAGCTGAGCGTGCGTTTCCGCACGGTAGGCGATATGACCTGCACCTGCCCGGTTCAGTCGACCGCGGACACCGTCGCTGCCATCGTGGCCGAGACCGCGGGCGCGCGCATCACCGAGCGCGGCGCCACGCGCATGGACGACCAGACCTCGGACGCCTCCATGGAACGGCGCAAGAAAGAGGGCTATTTCTGATGAACGCGGGCCTGCTGCAGGCAGCGCACGCCGAGGCTCCGGCCAACACCGGCGTGCTGCGCTTCATCACCGCGGGGAGCGTGGACGACGGCAAAAGCACGCTGATCGGGCGCCTGCTGCACGACAGCCGCGCCATCTTGGAGGACCAGTTCGCGGCGGTGGAGCGTGCATCGCGCAGCCGCGGACGGGAGTCTATCGACCTCTCGTTGCTCACCGATGGCCTGGAGGCGGAGCGCGAACA
>DATJVW010000131.1:0-3481 GCA_035501675.1 Burkholderiales bacterium | reverse complement strand
CTCGGCGCTCGGTACCGCTTCACGGGTTGGTCGCGATCGCAGCGCTGGCCCGCAGTCCCGCGACCGCTTGGTAGACGCGGTCGGGCGTGAGTTGGAGCATGCAGTTGAAATGCTGCAGGGGGCAGCGCCTCTGATAGCATGGGCTGCAGGGCAGATCGAGCTTGAGGACGGTGGCGCGCGTGGAAAGCGGTGGCGTGAACCTTGGGCTGCTGGAGCCGTACAGCGCGATCAGGGGCACGTCCAGCGCCGCCGCCACGTGCATCAGTCCGGAGTCATTGGAGACCACGAGCTGGGCGCAGGACAGCAGATCCACGGCTTCATCGAGACTAGTGCGCCCGCACAAGTCGACGCACACGCCCGCGCTCAGGCGCGCGATCTCCGCGCCGATGACGCGGTCTTGGGGCGATCCGATCACCCAGATCTGCCACCCGTTGCGTGCGAGCCGACGCCCGAGATCGGAGAAGTAAGCCGGCGGCCAGCGTTTCGCCGGTCCGTACTCGGCACCGGGGCACAGAACTGCCAGCGGAGCATCGGATGTGAGGTTGAGCCGCTCGCGCAACGCGGAACGCGCGGGCAGGGAGACCGTCAGGTGCAGCGCGGGAAGCGGCCGCATCAATTGCGTCCCAGGCGGATCGGCCAGCGCCGCATAGCGCTCCGCCATCAGGGGCAGCGCCTGCTTGTCGAGTCGGCGCGCATCGTTGAGCAGCGGGTAGCGGAACTCGCCGGCGTAGCCCGTACGCAATGCAATCCCCGCCAGTCGCGGGACCAACGCCGACTTGAAGGAGTTGGGCAAAACGATGGCCTGGTCGTAACCGTGCTGCGCAAGCTCGCGGGCGAGGCGCCAGCGCGCCGCGAGGCTCAGTTCGCCATGACCGAAGGGGCTGGGAACGGCTCGCGAAATCTCCGGCATGCGGCGCAGCAGCGGCAACGTCCAGGACGGGGCCAGGACATCGAGCTCCAGCTCGGAATGCCGCTCGCGCAGCCGCCGCAGCAACGGCTGCGACAGCACCGTGTCACCGATCCAGGACGGGCCGACTACGAGGATCTTGTACAAGGACGCGGCGGGTGTGCCGTTGAAACCGGACTCAGCGGTGTCCCGACTGCGCGCCCGCCTTGAGCACGTACAGCGTGCCGCAGTAAGGACACAGCGCCTCACCCGTCTTCTCGATGGGCAGGAAGACGCGCGGGTGGGCGTTCCACAGCACCTGCGAGGGCGTCGGGCAGTGCAGCGGCAACTCCGCTGCGGTCACCTCGATCCGCCGCTGGGTGTTGGCACGCTTGGCTTGCTCCATAGATCTGCGATCAGACGTGAGTGAGCCAGTGGCGGTACTTCTCGGTGCGGCCGTTGACCACGTCGAAGAACATGGACTGCAGCTTCTCTGTAATCGGGCCGCGCCGGCCCGAGCCGATGACGCGGCTGTCCAGCTCGCGGATGGGCGTGACCTCCGCGGCGGTGCCGGTGAAGAACGCCTCGTCGGCGATGTACACGTCGTCGCGCGTGATGCGCTTGGCCTGCACCTCGAGACCGATGTCGCGCGCCAGCGTGATCACGGCGTCGCGCGTGACCCCGATCAGCGCGGAGGTGAGCTCGGGCTCGTACAGCTTGCCGTTCTTGACGATGAACAGGTTTTCGCCCGAGCCTTCGGCCACGTAGCCTTCCACGTCCAGCAGAAGCGCCTCGTCGTAGCCATGCTCGAGGGCTTCCTGGTTGGCCAGGATGGAGTTGGCATAGGTGCCGGAGAACTTGGCCCGGCACATCGTCACGTTGATGTGATGACGTGCGTAGGACGCGGTCTTCACGCGAATGCCTTTCTCGATGCCGTCGGCGCCCAGATAAGCGCCCCAAGGCCACGCCGCAATGGCCACGTGCACCTGAGCCCCTTTGGGCGACACCCCCATCTTCTCCGAACCGTAGAACGCGATGGGCCGCACGTAACAGGCCTCCAACCGATTGGCACGCACCACCTCCTTTTGCGCCTCGACGAGGGTCGGCCTGTCGTAGGGCATCTTCATCATGAAGATGTGTGCCGAGTTGAACAGGCGCTCGGTGTGTTCCTGGAGGCGGAAGATCGCGGTTCCGCTCACGGTCTTGTAGGCGCGCAGCCCCTCGAACACCGCTAGCCCGTAGTGCAGCGAATGCGTCAGCACATGGGTGGTGGCCTCGCGCCAGGGCACGAGCTTACCGTCGTACCAGATATGGCCGTCGCGGTCTGCCATCGACATGGTCTTGATCTCCGCCTCAAAGGGCCTATTCTAGCGTAGGCTGGAATCTTTACCGCGCCTGCCTCGAGGTATGGGATACCCTGTGCGCTCATCTGTGTCGCCGGAGCATGCTGTGACGGTGCAAATCGATGTGATCTCCGATGTCGTGTGCCCTTGGTGCTTCATCGGCAAACGACGGCTGACGCGCGCGCTGGAGCTGTTGCGCGACAGCACGGATCGGGCTCCGCAGGTTCAAGTGGTGTGGCATCCTTTCCAGCTCAACCCGAATTTGCCGCTGGGCGGGATGGATCGCAGCGAATACGTGGCGCTCAAGTTCGGCTCCCGCGCGCCGGAAATCTACGCGCGAGTCGCGGCCGTTGGACGCGATGTCGGCATCGACTTCGCCTTCGAGCGCATCGCGCGGCAGCCCAACACGGCCGCCGCCCACCAGCTGATCGAACTGGCTCGGCCGAGCGGCAAACAGGACGAGATGGTGGAGACACTGTTTCGCGCGTATTTCCTGGAGGGCGTCGATCTGACACAAATCGGCAACCTGCTCGCTTTGGCGTGCCAGGCCGGCCTGGACGGCGAGGCCGCACGGGCGTCGCTGGGCGATGACGCCCAGCGGCAGACGGTTGTTCGGGAAGACGAGCAGGCGCGTGCGCTGGGCGTGAGCGGTGTGCCGTTCTTCATTTTCGGCCAGCGGCTGGCGGTGTCCGGGGCTCAGGAGCCTGAGGTGTTGTTGCGCGCGCTGGTCGAGGCGGCCGCCGAGCCTGTGGCTCAAGGGTGAGGGGCGCGCCGGCTCGGCCTGCGCCGACTGCGCTGAGGGCTTCGGTTCGGACCTCGCGAGCTGAAGTTTTCGCGGGTCGAGACTTCACTTGCTTAGGCATAGCTCATGCTTTACGCTTCGCCGTACTCCCCTCACTAGAACCGACCTCCCGATGTCAGACGCGCAGCTACTGGCCCACGCGAGCGCGGTCGCGCCCAGTGTGCCGGCCATGACCGACCTTCCCGATGCGAGTGACGGTGCGCCTGCGGCGGCGGTCGCGCTCCCGGCATCCACGCCGCAGCGCCTCTCGCTGCTAGAGCGTCTTGCACGCGCCGCGGTCGACGAGAAGGACAGCGAAGAGCTCAGGCTGCGCAAAACGCTGCTCATGTTGGCCAGCGGGCTGATGAACATGGCGGCGATCGTCTGGCTGGCCATCTACTGGATCATGGGCTTGAAGCTGCCCACGACCATCCCGCTGCTGTACCAGGCGCTGTCGGCCATCATCCTGGC
>DATJVW010000130.1:0-4490 GCA_035501675.1 Burkholderiales bacterium | reverse complement strand
AAGCGTGCCGCGGAGCAAGGCACGACGGTCACGGCGTTGATCGAGGATTCGCTACGGGCATCGCTCGGCGGCCGGCGGAACAAGGCAAAGACGCCGCGCACCAGCCTGATCACCTTTGGACAAAAAGGGCTGCAACCAGGGGTGGACCTCGATGACAGCGCGGCACTGTTAGAGTTGATGAACAACTCCCATGGTGCTGCCGGACGTTAACGTCCTCGTGTATGCGCACCGCGCCGACGCCAATAGGCACACGGAGTATCGCCGATGGCTCGAAGACCTGGTCAACGGCGATGCGGCGTACGGTATCTCCGAGCTGGCGCTCAGCGGCTTCGTCCGCGTCGTCACGCATCCTCGGGTCTTTCATGACCCGACCCCACTCGAGGAGGCGCTCCAGTTTGCCGATCAACTTCGCACGCGACCGAACTGTGTACTCATGGCGCCGGGGGGTCGGCATTGGGACATCTTCGAAGGGCTGTGCCGTGCTGCGAGCGCAAAGGGCGATCTGATTCCCGACGCGTACTTCGCGGCGCTCGCGATCGAACACGGCACCGAGTGGGTGACAACGGATCGCGACTATGCACGGTTTCCCGGACTCCGATGGAGTCACCCCCTGCTCTAACCTCCTCGGCGACGCATTGCGCGTCGCAGTCGTGAACCCCTACGTGTCGGCGTGCCCGGGCAGAAACAGCAGATTCGGCCCGATGCGGTTGTACCCTTCGTCGTCTACCAGCATGTCCAGCGTCAAAGATGCGAGATCGTCGGCCGCAGGGATCATCCCCGTGTCTTTCTCTAGGTAGAAGATCTTGAGGTAGGTCTTGCACTCATCGCAGCATTCGGCTTTGATGGCTTCGCTGCCGGCCTCGATGTTGAAGTACGAGAGACCCTTGGTCGATCCGCACGCGGAGCACTTGACGCGCACCATGTGCCACTCCGACGCGCACAGCGAACAGACCAGGTAGCGCAGACCCTGCTGCGCCCCTCCGATGCGGACCACGCTCGCAACGGGATGCGAGCCGCACACCGGGCACAGGCCAACCTGCGCGGGATTGACGGTGGCGCGCTCGCCTAGCTGCAGCGCCATCTTCACCCAGTAGACTTGTAATGCGGCGGCGATGAAGGGCACTTCGCCCGGATCGAGCTCCGTGTACGCGCCTGCCAAGAGGTCCGCGGCCGCGGCTTCGAGCTTGCCCTCGTCGGCGCGGCGAAGGCCCTTCACGACCTCCGCAGCCTGAGCGGTGATGGCGCCGCTATCCAACCTCGCCGCGAGCTCCGCCAGCGCCGCGCGCCAAGCGGGATCGCGCCGGTGACCATCCACGGACAGCACGGGCAGCCCGTGATCGCGGCAATGCGCCAGCGTGCGCTCGTCCGACAGTGGGAGAGCGGGAAGCGACTCGAGCACTTCGGCCTGCACGGCGGACAGCGCAGCGGCGAAGCGCAGGTAGGGCTCGAGCGCGTGGCCGGGCGCGAGCGCCTTGAGGCGCTCACCGCGCTCGGCGAACACATCGGGTTGCACCGGGCGGAAGGCGGGAATGTCCGGGATCTGGCCGGCGACCGAACCATCTTGGATGATTTCTGAAGACATTGCGCTTTCGCAAGAAATTGAAGGGGTGTTGCATCGCCCCCTCGCCCCTCACCCCTCGCCCCTCACTCCAGCCCTCTCCCGCGAGGGGAGAGGCAGCCCGCCAGGGGAGAGCGAGGGAACTCTCCCCGCGAGGCAAAGGGAACTCTCCCGACTGAGCAGAGGGAACTACACTGGATCCCGGCGTACGCCGGGATGACCGATCCTATTCGGGCCGCTGCCGCTGGTCACTTGCTTGTACCACGCCGGGTGGTGCTTCTTCGCCCAGGCGCGGGTGACATAGCCGCGAGTCATGGCGCGGACGCTGCCCTTGACCCAGATCGCAGCGTAGATGTGCACGATGATGCCCAGGATCAGCACGAAGGCCGCGATCGCGTGGAGCAACACCGCGATGCGGATGACCGTGATGTTGAACCCCGGGGCGAAGTACGGCCGCCAGATGACAAACCCGGTCAGCAGCAGCAGGATCAAGCACCCGGCCATCACCCAGAACAGCACCTTCTGCCCGGCGTTGTAGCGGCCCACCTCGGGCAGCTTGTCTTCGCGGTTGTTGATCACATCGTCCCACTGCTTCAGCCACTGCTCGTCGTTCTTGTCCAGCACGTTGTGGCGCCAGAAGCGCATCGCCAGTGCCGCGAACGCCACGAACATGACAAGGCCGATGAACGGATGCAGGATGCGCGTCCACGGCCCGCCGCCGAACAGGTTGGTCAGGAAGAACATGGAAGGATGGAACAGCGCCAGCCCCGACAAGGCCAGCAGGACGAAGGTGATCGCCACCAGCCAATGGTTGACCCGGTCCGAGGACTCGTAGCGCTCGATGAGGTTGGCCTTGTTCACTTGCCCTCCTTCTCGTCTTCCTCGACCTCGTTGGGCCCGACCTTGACGTAGTGGAAGAACGTGCCGACTGCGGCCAACCCCAGCGCCAGCAGCGCCAAAGGTTTCGCGGCGCCCTTCCACACGCTCACCCAGGGGCTGATCTTCGGGTCCTTGGGCAAACCATACAGCTCCGGCCTGTCGGCGTGCTGCAGCACGTACATCACGTGCGTGCCGCCCACTCCCGCAGGATCGTACAGCCCGGCCTTTTGATAGCCACGTTCCTTCAGATCGGCGATGCGCTCCTCGGCGTGATCGATCATGTCTTCCTTGGACCCGAACACCAGCGCCCCGGTCGGGCAGCTCTTGATGCAGGCCGGCTCGAGCCCGACCGAGACGCGGTCCGAGCACAGCGTGCACTTGTACGCCTTGCTGTCCTTCTTCGAGATGCGCGGGACGTTGAACGGGCAACCGGTGACGCAGTAGCCGCAACCGATGCAGTTCTCCTCGTGGAAGTCGACGATGCCGTTGGAGTACTGCACGATCGCTCCGGGCGAGGGGCAGGCTTTGAGGCAGCCCGGATCGGCGCAGTGCATGCAGCCGTCCTTGCGGATCAGCCACTCCAGCCTGCCGTCGGGCTCCACCTCGAAGAACTTCATCACCGTCCAGGAGTTCTCGGTGAGGTCGCGCGGGTTGTCGTAGGTCCCGGTGTTGGTGCCCACCGCGTCGCGCAGGTCATTCCACTCCATGCAGGCGCTCTGGCACGCCTTGCAGCCGATGCACTTGCTGATGTCGATCAGCTTGGCGACCGGCAGCGCCCGCCGCTGGTCGGGCGGTTGCGTGGTGGTGGCGGAGCGGCGCTCGATGTCGAGAGATTGCAATGGCATGGCGTCCTCCTCAGGCCTTTTCCACGTTGACGAGGAACGCCTTGAACTCGGGCGTATTGGCGTCTGCGTCACCCACAAAAGGCGTCAGCGTGTTGGCGAGGTAGCCGGGCTTGGTCTCCCCTTTGAAGCCCCAGTGGATGGGGATGCCGACGGTGTGGACACGCTTGCCCTGCACATCCAGTGATCGGATGCGCTTGGTCACCACCGCCACCGCTACGATCTCGCCGCGCTTGGAGCGCACCTTGACTTTGTCGCCGTGCTTGACGCCTTTTTCCTTGGCCAGCTCTTCACCGATCTCCACGAATTGCTCGGGCTGCAAGATCGCGTTGATGAGAGCGTGCTTGGTCCAGTAGTGGAAATGCTCGGTCAACCGGTAAGTCGTGGCTACGTAGGGATAGTCCTTCGCCTCCCCGAAGTTCTCCCGGTCGTCCTTGAACACGCGACAGCCCGGATTGTTGCGGGCCAGCGGGTTGTCGGGATGCAGCGGGTTGTTGGCGAGCGGGGACTCGAACGGCTCGTAATGCTCGGGGAACGGGCCTTCGACCATCTTGTCCACGGCGAAGAAGCGAGCTACGCCCTCCGGGATCATGATGAACGGCCCCACGCCTTCGTCAGGCGCCGAGTCCGGCTTGATGTCGGGCACATCCGCGCCGGCCCACTTCTGCCCGTTCCAGGCGATCAACTTGCGCTTGGGATCCCACGGTTTTCCCGAAGGATCGCACGACGCTCGGTTGTACAGAATGCGCCGGTTGGCTGGCCAGGAGAACGCCCAGCCCAACGTGCTGCCCAAACCGCTCGGGTCGGAATTGTCGCGCCGGGCCATCATGTTCCCTTTGCTGTTCCAAGCGCCGGTGAACAGCCAGCAGCCGCACGCCGTGCTGCCGTCGTCCTGCAGTTGTCCGAAGCTGTCCAGTTGGTCGCCAGCCTTGACCAGGACCGTCTGCTTCTTCGGGTCCTTCGGATCCATGACGTCGGCCAGCGCTTTGCCGTTGAACTCCCTCGCGAGTTCGTCGGGCGAGGGCGCATCGGCAATCACATACGGCCAGGTCAGGTTGACCACCGGATCCGGGAACGCGCCGCCCTCCTTCTTGTAGAGCTCGCGCACTTTGAGGAACAGGCCGCCCATGATCTCGGCGTCGGCCTTGGCCTCTGCCGGCGGGTCGGCGCCCTTCCAGTGCCACTGCAGCCATCTGCCGCTGTTCACCAGT
>DATJVW010000129.1:0-3091 GCA_035501675.1 Burkholderiales bacterium | reverse complement strand
CCGCAAGCAAGTGCGCCAGTTCCGACGACAGCGGCGCGACGAGCGCGATGCGAAGATCCGGCGGCTGATCAGCGAAGGCAGTGGCATCCGAGGTGCCGCTCGCAAGGCCGGGGTCGATGTGAAGACAGTACGGCGACTCGTGCGGCTCAAGAGCAATCCGAAGAAGCGAAAGAGCAAGCTCGACCCTTTCCGGCCGCATATCACCAAGCTCGTCTGTCAGGACGAGCTCTCCGCTGTGCTGGTCCTCAAAGAGCTCAGGGGACTCGGCTACCAGGGCGGCTACAGTATCCTGAAGAGCTTCGTGCGCCTCGTCCGGCCAAAGTCCCTACGGCGGCCGCACCTGCGCTTCGAGACCGCACAGGGAAAGCAGGGACAGGTGGATCTTTCCCCCTACGAAGTACTGCTCGCCGACGTGCCCACGGCAGTAGTGTGTTTCTCTTTCATACTCTGCTTCAGCCGCTGGCAGTCCATTTACTTCTTCCTCCATGCGGACGCGCACGCTGTCTGCCATGGCCACGTGCTCGCCTTCGAGAAAGCCGGTGGAGTCCCAGAGGAAATCCTCTATGACCGGATGAAGCAGGTTGTCCTGGAAAGCTACCGGCACCGCGTGGTGATGCACCCGCTGTTCGAGGCAATGCGGCTGCATTACGGGGCCTTCCGCGCCGTACCGCTCGCCCCCGGCTACAAGGAAGGCAAGGGGAAAATTGAAAATCCATTCAGATACATCGAGGGGCACTTCCTGTGCGAGCACCGACGCTCCTTCAGGAGCATGGACGACCTCAACGAGAAGGCTGCGGTGTGGCTGCGCGACACAGCGTGGCCTCGCAAGCACGGTACCACCCAAGAACGGCCCATCGACCGGCTCGATCTCGAGCGACCTCATCTCAAACCGCTCCCGTTTGCCCGATTCGAGGCAGCTGAGATCGTGGAGCATTTGGTCGGCGATGATTTCTGCGTACCGTGGAAGACCAATCGCTATTCAGTCCGGCCGCGGTTTGTAGGTCACACAGCCAAACTGCGGGTACTCGACCAGCGCCTGGAAGTGTGGGTTGGTGGGGAAGTGGCCATCCATACCGTGCGGAACACGCGCTACAAGAGGTACATCCTCCCCGAGCACGAGGCGGAATTCCGAGAGCGCTCGACGAGTCGCCACGTCTTGAGCGAGCAATTCCTGCGGCTCGGTCCTTCCGCGTGCGAGTTCCAAGACGGTCTCATCGCCGAGCACCGCGGCGCGGCCGGCTACCACATGTCTCGCATTCTCAGCTTGGCGGAGCGAGTCGGTGCGCCGCGCATCGCCGAGGCGCTACGGCACGCCGTGCGCTACGGCGCCTTTGACTACAACGCCGTCGCCCGCATCGTCGAAGGCAAGACCGACAAGCCCATCGTAGCCCCATCGTTGACTGGCCCCTTGCCGGAACGTATCCACGAATATCTGCGAGGTGTCGGCGAGCACCAGCGGCCGCTGCGCTCGTATGAGCAGATGCTCCGCAAGCTGAGAGGGTCAGGCGATGGCAAGTGAAGAGCTCGACCGCTTGATAGCCAATCTGCGGCGCCTCAAGCTTGCCCATGCCGCCAATAATCTCCAAGAACACCTTCGGCAGGCCGATGAACTGAAGCTCGGCCGCCTGGCCTTCTTCTCAAAGGTGATCGAAGCCGAAGTAATTGCCCGCAACGAAACCGGTACGAAGCGGCGCCTCGAAGAGGCGAGATTCCCGGAAATCCTGCGAATTGACGACTATGACTTCAAGTTCCAGGTCTGCCTCGACCGACAGCAACTGCTCGATGTTGCCGAGCTTGGCTTCGTGGACCGCTGCCAGGCCGTCCTCTTCATAGGCCCTTCGGGCGTGGGCAAGAGTCATTTGGCCATCGGACTCGGTGTCCGCGCCTGTGCCGCCGGCTACCACGTATGCTTCGCTCGCGCCAACGACTTGCTGAAGCGCCTCTGGGCTGCGATCGCGGATAACACCTTGGATGAGGTGCTCGACGAGTATAGCCGTCCGCATCTCCTCATTTTGGATGAACTGACGCAAGGGGCCCGAAAACCCGAGCATGACTATGCCGCTGTCTTCTACGAACTCGTCTACCGGCGGTACCGACGCGGGGCCATGATCTTGACCACAAATCTGGGACTCGAGCAATGGCCTACCGCGCTGGGCACACCATCCTTGGTGACACCCGCCGTGGACCGGTTGCTCGATGCCAGTCACCTCTTCGTCTTTCCCCCTGATGCCCCGAGCTTCCGGGCCCAGCGCCGCGAGGCGCCTGGGCCCTTGCCACGCTCACGCCGCACTCGCCGCCGCGGCAGAGCGAAGGCCAAGGCCACTCACTGAAGGTGTCCGGCAGCCTTGAACGTGCGGACCTCTTTGATGGCGCCCTGAGCAAGCTTCCCGAGGGAGTTCCCGCTACCGCTCCCCGCGCGCCGTAAAGAAAACGGAACGGGAACCTGGAACTGGGCCCCGGCACGACCACCCGCGTCCGCTGGGCCACAGGCCTGCGGCGGCGTGTCGGGTAGCCGGGGGAAGTTTCCCTCCCCCAGCTCCCACGGAACCGGACTTGTGGGCCTCACATCCGGCTCTTCGGATCGCCGGGGTCCCAGGAACTCAATCCCGGTATTTCGGCAATAGTGTTTCCACCCGCAGCTACCCCAACCCGAGTTCCAGCTGGGCTGGGGCGACAACGCGGTCGGTTCTTAGGTGCCATTCCACAAGGAGGGACAAGAGCCCCCGTCGGGCAAAGAATGCCTTATCGAGAGCTCGGTCCACGGGGGGACAATGACTCATCGCCCACCAGGACCGATGCTCCCCGTAGATATAGCGCCACGCCTTCTTCGGCTTGATCCCCAACCGGATGAGTCGACGGACAATGGACCGTCTGCGCTTCCAGTGCTTCAGCAGCAGGGCCCGCAGCCGGCGCCTGATGTGCGCGTCCAGATTCGAGAACGTCCGCTCCTCCGCGGCGGAACAGATCCAGAAGAAGCCTATCCATCCCCGGAGAAACAGGTTGAGCCGCCCGATGCAATCTTTGAGTGACCCGCCCCAGTTCCTCGGTGTGAGCTGACGGACTTGCTCATTGACGCGATCTCTCGATCGCT
>DATJVW010000128.1:0-5823 GCA_035501675.1 Burkholderiales bacterium | reverse complement strand
GGTGGCGGCGGAAAAGCTGCTGCACCGGGAGATCGACGCCGTCGTGCTGCTGGCTGCGTGGGAATCACCCGTAGTCCGGCAGCTGATTTCCGCGCAGGGCATCAATCTGGTCAGCGTACCCAGAGCCGCCGCCTTCGTTGCCCTGTACCCGTTCCTGAGCAAGGTCGTCCTGCCGGCGGGAGTGGGCGACATGGTCAACAACCGGCCTCCCGCGGATGTGGTCCTGGTCGCCCCTACGGCCAGCCTCGTCGTGCGCAAGGACTTGCACCCGGCAATCCAATACCTCCTGCTCGAGGCCGCGAGGGAGATCCACTCCGGACCGGGAATGTTCCGCAAGGCCGGACAGTTTCCCGCCCCCGAATCGATCGACTTGCCGCTGAGCACTGATGCAATCCAGTTCTACAAGGCGGGGCCGCCCTTCCTGCAGCGTCATCTGCCTTTCTGGCTCGCGGTGCTCGCGCAGCAACTGCTGGTCGTGCTCATTCCCGTGTTTGCCGTTTTGTACCCGCTGCTGCGATTCATCCCTGCCCTGTACGGCTGGGCGATGCGGCGCCGGGTTTTCAGGCTCTACAACGAGCTCAGGCTGCTCGAGGATCAGGTCGCCTCCCGCGAGGCTCAGCAGAGCGTGGCCGCTCTGATCGCCCGGCTGGATCGGTTGGAAGACCGCGCGAGTCGCTTCCGGCTGCCGGTGTCCTTCAGGCCTCTCCTGTATGCGTTGAGGTTGCACATCGCGCTGGTGCGCCAGAGACTGGAGAAGGCATAATCGTTTTGCGTTGTCGCGCTCCAGCGCTACTGAGGTCAAGCACGCGAGGCTCGGGGTTTGCGCATCGCGGCCTGTTCGATACAATGTCTGGCCGAACTATGACTTTCGAGTGATGGTCCATGACCTTGAGACCGCGCAGAATGCTTTTCGCCTCGCCGCGGATCGTTGCTCTGCTGTTGCTGACGCTCGCGCTGGCCGCAGGGTCCGGCTGCTCCTCCAAAGGCGACCTCACGCCCGAGCAGCAAGCGCTAGTCGACCTGGCGGCTTACGAGCAGGAGATCCGTAAAGTGATTGCGGAACCGGCGCGCGCGGATCAGCTGATCGCGCTGACCAACGAGTTTCAGAGCCTCGCGACGGAAAGCATTGCCAGGATCAAGAATTACAGGGCGAAGGTGGCGGCGCTCAACTCGAACTACGACGCGACCCGGGCGGACTACGAAGTGCTGTTCAGCGAACAGGACGCGGCGCGCGAGGCTTTCGTGAAGAAGGCGGGAGCGCTGCGCGAGCGGATGGTCGTGTTCACCAGCGATTCGGAATGGGAGCAGCTGAAAAAAGCCCGGCTCCGAGCACTGGATGCCGACCTGGAGGAACTGCTATCTTGATCAGGCGCCTTCCATCGAGCACGGGCCGTCAAAAGACAACGCTATGCTGATCGCTGCCTTGACAGCGTTCTTGCTGATTCACTTCAGCGCCCATTCCTCCGCGGTGTCGCCGCAGCTGGACCAGACCGCGCAACTCATCCGGAAGGATGTTCAGGACGAGGCGCGCCAAAAGCAAGCCTTGGCCATCGTCGACCAGATGAAAGGAGTGACCAAGTCGTACGCGAAGCAGCGCGAAGGCTCCATGAACGCGCTCAATGCGTTGCTCGGAAAGCGCCAGACGCCGGCGAGCGAGATCGAGCGCGCCGGACAGCCGCTGATCAGCGCCGATCGGGTTACCGCCGAAACGCTGCTCGACTTGCGCTTCCAGCTCAAGTCGGTGCTCACGCCAAGCGAGTGGGCGCTGGTGTTCCCGGGACCGGCCGCCGATGCTGCCGGCAAGAGGAAGAGTGCATGAACCCCTATCCCGACTCTTGCCCGCGCGGGAGAGGGGGAAATACAGGTTGTCTCTTCGTGCGGAGTTGCTAATGGACTGGTACGCGGTTCGAACGGGGGCGGCTTGGTTCACCGCCGGGTTCGTGTTCGCCAGCTTCGTGGAGTACTGGGGGCATCGCGCAATGCATTCGGTGCGCTGGTTGGGCAAGGTGCACGTGGAGCACCATGCCCGGGGAACGGGGCAAGGGATATTCCCGGAATACCTCGATTATTTGAAAGGCACGTGGTGGCTGATGTTGCCGCCGTTCTTGATCTCGCCGCTGGCCGGGATCAGCTGGGTGCTGGGAGCCAACGCCTTTGCGCTGTTCTCCGCCTATTCGCATCAACTGCAGCACGTCTATCCGGAGAAGGTCTTCTGGATGCCGATGCCGATCCACTACGTCCATCACGCGCTCAATCAGTGGCATCACAACTTCGGCATGGCACTGGACATCTGGGACCGCGTGTTCGGCACGTATAAGCCTCTGGAATGGAGCGACGATGCTCAGGAGCTACCCAGGCTGCAACGCTGACTCCGGGTGTCGCCGTCGTGCAACACCGTCCGCCGCAGCGGCCGCTCAGGCGCCGCGGCGACGGTGCAGAATGAAAGCCCCGGCGACGACGGCCAGCGCCGCGCCGATCACCGCCACCAGCAGCACCGTCTGCTGGAGCAACGCGATCGCCGGCACGGCCAGCGCCATGAGCACCCCGACGGCGACCAGCTGCCAGGAGGTGTTGTAGAGACCCGCAAGAAAAGTGCTCAGAGCAAGCAGGTAGAGCACCACCTGCGCGCTGACCAGGCTGTTCACCATCTTCTGCGCGTCGGGCAGAAACAGGATCAGGACGGTGAGCAGGAAAGCGCCCCAGTGCAGCAGTTGGACGATGACCAGGCGCGTCTTCGCGCCGCCGCCGCCAGGTACGCGTGGCCACTGGGTGACGATGCAGACGATCGCGAATACGGGCGCTAGAACCTTCCAGTAGACGACGCTTGCGTCCGGAGAGACGCTGGTGGATACGATGCCGATGACGGCCAGCGCTAGAAGAATCATGTAGGGCAACTCGCGCACGAAAAACCCTGGCCCCTGCTGCTGTGCCGTTTGGGGCTGGGCGGTGGACTGGGTCTCGCTCATACACACCTCATCAAGAAAGGGCCTGCGGCCTCATGCCCAGAGCATCGGCCTATTACTCTACAGGTCGCCGGCACGCCGAGCCGGCTTCCGGCCGCTTGACCGCGCGGGACCGGGCGGATCGGGTAGAGCGTCATGCTAGACTGAAAGCGCTCGTTCCGCGAGGAGACCCGCATTTCACGAGGAATCCGGCAGCGCACCGAGCCGTTGTTTCGCGTGGGTGATCCGGTGCGGGTCGACGGCAGCGACATCCTGCTCTGGAATTGAAGGCATCAGGGCCTTCGCCCGTCGAACTCCTCTTGGCCCGATGCCATGCCCACCGACCTGCTATTCAGAAACGATGCCTACCTGAGCACCGCGAGCGCGCGCGCAATCGCGGTGCATGAGCGCGGCATCGAGCTTGACCGCACGATCTTCTATCCAATGGGAGGCGGTCAGGCGGGAGACACCGGTGCGCTGGTGCGCGCAAACGGGGAGCGCATTACGATCGCCGACACGCGCAAGAGTGATGCGGTCGACAGCGTTCTGCACGTGCCCGCCCCCGGCACGGCGCTACCCGAGCTCGGAGAAACGCTCATGCTCGAAATCGACTGGGCACGCCGCTACCGCCTGATGCGCCTGCATACCGCGCTGCATGTGATGTCTTGCGTTGTGGTGGCGCCGGTGACCGGCGGGAACATCTCGCCGGAGAAGGCCCGCCTGGATTTCGACATCGACATGAGCTTGCTCGACGCCGAGAGGATCGAGCGCGAGACGAACGCCCTCATCGCCCGGGGCGTCGAGACGGAAACCGTGTGGATCACCGATGAGGAGCTCGACGCGCGACCGGAGCTCGTCAAGACGATGAGCGTGCAACCGCCGCGCGGCGCGGGGCGCGTGCGATTGCTGAACATTCCAGGCATCGACCTGCAACCTTGCGGGGGGACGCACGTGAAGAACATCGCCGAGATCGGCGGCATCCGCGTGCTCAAGATCCGAAGCGAAGGCAAACGCAACAAGCGCGTGGAGATCGCGCTTGTGCCCTGATATGACCTTCCCTAGGGAACCTGGGCCTGTTCCGAGCCGATCGCCGCCCGGACGCGCACCGGCAGCGCCTCCTCGGCTTTGAGGTAGGCGCAGGGGTCGTGGTACAGCGCCCCCGCCGGGAGCCACTCGTACAGCGACCCCAGCTCTCGACGTACCGCGTTCACGAAGAACTCCGGCAGCTGCGTCGTTTCCTGCTCGAAATAGCGCCGGAACGGCAGGTCGGCGTCGAGTCGCCGCCGCACTTCCTTGTAGTATTTGATTCGGCCGAAGCCTTCGGTGGATACCGCCCGGATCACGTTCAACCATTTCGGGATCGTCGTGCGGTTCGTTCGGAAACGGTTGGCGATCGCGCGCCAGGAGAAGCTGTACTCGGTCAGGCCGATCACCTGATCGTAGAAGTCAGGCCAGGAATAGTGCTTTGGCCTCACGTTCATCGCGTGATGGTTGTCCAGGAAGTGGAACGGGAACCCCAGAACGCGATTGTCGCGCTGATATTGCAGATTGAGCGGCGCCGCCCGCCCGAACGCCGACAGCAGCGAATAGCCGGGAAACGCGCCCGGCGTCAGGTCGATGAACCGCTTGGTGAGCTCGAACGGCTCCGGCCCGACGTCCCCGTCCAGACCGAGCACGAAGTTGGTCTGCACGTAGGGCAGGTACCGCATGATCATGTTGACGTGCTCGGAGATGTCCCGCACCTTGTTCATCCCCGTCCGCTTGCCGGTCTTCGACTTGTCGCCCATGTCGTACCACGACTCCACGCCCGGCAGCATGGCCTTGAAGCCGTTGCGCCGCAGGCGCTCGAGGCGCCGCTCGGAAAGCAGCGACAGGCTGCTCTCGGCGATGAAATCGATGCTGCCCGGCGGCGCGGCGGCCTCGATCGCTTCCATGCAATCATCGAATCGGACCCCGAAGTTGGGATCGTGCCAGCCGACCCGCGGCCGCCGACGCATTTTTGCGAGGAAGCGGAGGTCCTTCGTGATCTCGCCGAAGTCCAGCGGCTGATAGGGCACGACCGAGTCGATGCAGAAGCTGCAGGTGTACGGGCATCCCAGGCTGCCGAGCATCGGGACGGCCTTCAGCATCGGCGCCTTGTCGAGCGTCGGTGCGATGAACTTCCAGCGCTCGCGCACGCCGGGCAGCGCCACGGGCTGGCGCGGGGCAGCGAGGTGGATCCCCAACGGCCGGTGCCGCGCGCAGTCCTGCAACACATCGCGGATCACCGCCTGGTCGGTGAAACCCAGGACGTAGTCGAAGTACTTCCGTGCGTCCTCCGGATAGCAGCGCGCGTGAGGGCCGCCGAGGACGGTGATCGCGCCTCGGGAGCGGAACAGGTTGCTCAGCGAGTAAGCTAGAAGGGCCGCCTCACTGAACGCCCCGATGAAGACAAGGTCGACGTTATCCGGTAGCTCGTCGACGAGGTCCTCGAGTCCGGTATAACAAACGAAGGTGACGTCGTGCCCCGCGGCCTCGCACCACACCCCGACGACTTGAGGCATGATGCTCGCGAGGTTGGCGTTCATGACGCGCGCGTACAAAGCGCGAGTGGGTCCTCTGGTGACGAGGTCGATGATGCCGATGCGCAGTTTGTGCACGAGCCTCACACAGCCGGACCATCCGGCTCCGTTCCAATTCCATCGGGAAGCGAGCTTGTAGCATCTTGCGATCGATCTGGATGTGCGTTACCGCACAGAACGGGACGGGGATTTAAGCTAGCCCGGATATTTCATGAGGGACTCGGGGTCGGGCTGCGACACGTTACCGCTTGCGGCCGTTTGCGGGAGCAGCCCGCCGCCGCCCGTCCCCGCCCCAAAAGATACCCCCTCGCCGTGGGCCG
>DATJVW010000127.1:0-3211 GCA_035501675.1 Burkholderiales bacterium | reverse complement strand
TCGGGCGACTTCGCAATGGCTGTGTATACGGCAGCTTGTATCGGACTCTCTGAGCAGCCACAAGCATTGCGCTCTATCTTTCCTGATCCGCCTTACCACCCCCCGCGCGACGTCTCCTTCAGTTTTCAAGACTGACGTTCTTGTTTGCACAACCTCAAGGAGAGACCATGAAACGCTTGTTTGTCGCGGTTGCGACCGCCGTCTGTTTGCTCATGCCTGCCATTTCTGCTTTGTCTGCTGATGAGTCGCCTGATGCGGCCGCAGCTGACCAAGCTGCGGCCCTGCAGAAGATGCAGGAGCAGCTAAAGAAGATGCAGCAGGAGATGGATGAGATCCGCAAGACCCAAGATCCCGCAAAGCGCCGCGCGCTAATGCAACAGCATTGGCAAAGCATGATGCAGGGGATGCAGTGGATGAACCAGTGCTGCGGCGGGCCGATGATGGGCATGATGGGTATGGGTGGCCCGGGAATGCGCGGCCACATGATGATGAACCCGGAGATGATGCAAAACCGCCTGGACATGATGCAGATGATGATGGACCAGATGTTGCAGTATCAGCAGATGCTGCAACAGCCGTCCAAGTAACGAGCAGAGACCGGGCGTGCTGTAAAGCGCGCCCGGCGGACCGTGTGAGTTCTCCCCGCTGGTTGCCAATAGCGGACAGCCGATCAAGGCAGCACAGCCTCGATCCAGGGCCCAGATTCATCCTGTCCGGCGTGCCCCCGGGGGCGCAGGTATAGACTGGTCACCGCGCGCCCCTCACCCCGTGCCGGCCAGTTGCTGGGCTTCCTGGAACAGCATTCGCAGCGCGCTGAGAACGACCCCTACGGTTGCCGCTGCTCGAGCGCATCCTGAGGTGGTGCAAGGCCGGGCCACCTTGGTTCAACAAACCGGGCAGTTCAAAATATTTCTCCCCCTGCGGAGCCCAGGCCCAGCAGCCAGCCTGCGAGCGCAGAGAAGACGACCACGACGACCGGAGAGATTTTCCAGAACGCCAGGAGGACGAACGCCACTAGCGCTAAACCAAAATCCGCGCGCGAGCGGATTGCCCCTGTCCACACGGGATCGTAGAGAGCCGCCAGCAGCAATCCGACCACGCCGGCGTTGATGCCGGTCAGCGCGGCCTGAATTCCGGGGTGGCCTCTCAGCGCTTCCCACAGCGGCAACGCGCCGACCACCAGCAGGAAGGACGGCAGAAAGATCGCGGTCAGGCACAGGCTCGCGCCGAGCCAGCCGGTGGGCGGCTGAGTCATTACGGTTCCCAGATAAGCCGCGAACGTGAAGAGCGGGCCGGGGACGGCCTGTGCCGCGCCGTATCCCGCCAAGAACACGCTATCGGTGACCCATCCCGGCGGGACGACCTCGGCCCGCAATAACGGCAGCACGACGTGCCCACCCCCGAACACCAGGGAGCCGGATCGGTAGAAGCTGTCGAACAGGGCCAGCGCATGGCTCGGAAGGGACCGAGAGAGGAGCGGGAGGCCGATCAGCAGGCCGAAAAAAATGCACCAGGCGACCATGGCAATGCCTCTTGCCACACCGAAGCCATGCGGCGCATCGGGACCCGCGGCGGCGCGAGTCATGGTCCACCGGCCGATCAGCCCGCACGCCAGGATCGCGCCAACCTGCCCGGCGACGCTGGGCGAGACCAGCGCCAACAAGGCGGAAAGCACCGCGAGCGAGGCGCGTTTGGCGTCGGGGCATAGCGTTCTGCCCATGCCCCATACCGCCAGGGCGACCACCGCGACGGCGGCCACCTTCAGCCCGTGGATCGCGCCCGACTCGCTGAGGCGACCGAAGCTGGCGATGCCGTAGCCGAACGCGACGAGGGCGAGCGCCGAGGGCAGTGTAAACCCCAACCACGCAGCGAACCCTCCGAGCAGACCCGCTTTCGAGACGCCGAGCGCGATCCCGACTTGGCTGCTGGCCGGCCCGGGCAGAAGCTGGCACAGGGCGACGAGGTCGGAATAGGTCTTGTCGCCCAGCCATTTGCGGCGCACGACGAATTCCTCTCGGAAGTAGCCGAGATGCGCGATCGGTCCGCCAAAGGACGTCAGCCCGAGCTTGAGAAAGGCCAGGAAGACCTCGCGGATGCGAGGCGTGCCCGGCTGGACGGCCGCGCCGGGTGAGTTCCGGACCTCGCCCACGTCCCCTCAGCTCTCCTTCCAGGAAGCGGTGAAGCTCGCCAGCTCGTCGATGCCGAGCTTCTGCTCAAGCATGGCCACCCGTGCGACGACGCCCTCGAATCCCTCCTCGCCGAACAGCTCGTGTTCCTTGTTCTCGAACTGCTCCCCGAGCGCGTCGAACTCATGGGGCGAAACGACCGACCTTAAGGCCGGAAACAGGACCGTGTCCTCGCGCGCAGCATGGGGGCGATACATGCGCGCGAACAGCCGCAGTGCGGCCATGAGCTTGGCGCGTTCGCCTTGGTCTTTGAGCGCCTTGACGTTTGCGCGCTGCAGGATGGCGTCGGTGAGCACGCGGCCGGCGCGGTGCTGAGCCACAAGCGTGTCGACCAGCTCGACCGATTTACCCGCCTTGCGGAAGCGGGGAAAGACGTAATCCTCCTCGAGCTTCTCGTGATAGTTCTCGACGAAGCCGCGCACGATCTGGGCCGATCCGGCCAGGACCTCGGGAGGAAAGCCCTCGTCATGCGCCAGGCGCCGCCACAGGATCTCGTCGTAGATGAGCAGGATGCGGCGCAGGACGCCGTGCTCCCGCATGAGATCCTCCTGTGGGCTGACCTCGTCTTCGTCCGGCTCGGCACGCTCGTCCGCAACGGCGGGGAGCACTACTGAAGCGGCGATCCACGTGCCCCCCGCCGCCAGGAAACGCCGTCGCCTCGCAACACTGGTCATAGACCGACTCCTTTTTCGGTGATCATGGTCTCCCTGTCGATTTACCGATAGGCGAGATGGGCTCGATGACCCAAAAGCCCCAACCCTCGGCGTGAGCTCGTGACATGGCTATCGAGCCACGGTCTTTGCTTTCCTGCCTTTGACGGCCGGCGGCTCGGCGCCATACAACGCTTCGCCGACGAGCTCACGGATCTTCGCCTTGAACTCCTCCAGCGCTTTGCGGCCAGGCGTGGTGATGCGGTAGTACTTGCGCACTTTGCCGGAGACGACGACCGGTTCGGAACGCAGGAACCCGGCATCCTCGAGGCCCCGGAAGATCGGATACAGGGTGCCAGGACTGAGCCTGTACCC
>DATJVW010000126.1:0-22455 GCA_035501675.1 Burkholderiales bacterium | reverse complement strand
CAACGGCAGCGCGACCAACGGCAGCGCCACCGCAGGCAATGGCGGCACGCAGACGCAGGCGGCGGCGGCTTCCGGCGGGACCGGCGGAGCAGGCGGTGCTGGCAACGGCGGTGCTGGCAACGGCGGCGCCGGCAGCGGAGGCCAGGCGGGCACAGGCGGGAACGGAGGCAACTCGACCACCGATGCCGGAGCGTTCAACGCCTACAACCAGATCAATAGCTCGTTCTCAAGCGTCGCCGGAATCACCCAGACGACCATGAACACCGGCCACGCCAGCCTCATCCAGCAGAGCGTCAACGTCCAAGCTAACTTGGGCGGGTTCACTCGCTGATCTACTGAAGCGGTCCCCGGGGGTGCACTCGGCCCCCGGGGATGGTTTTCGACGAGGCTTGTGCGGAGGAGGGCCGAAGATGCGGCAGAAAACAATAGTCCTCGCCGGGATCATTATGCTTGCCGTCGGCGCACAGCAAGCACTCGCGCAGAAGAAGCCGGGGCCGGAAGATGTGACTGCGCTCGGAAAGACCATGACGCCGAGGGCGCTGGATGCACAGCGAGGCGGGCAGGCGTTAGTGATCAACAAAAACGATTTAGACGCGAGGATGCACGACACACGCGCCATCGACAACGTCACCGGCAGCAACTACATCGCTGGGGAATCGTTCTCGCGCTCCAGCGGACTGCCGGTCGCGATCCAGAACACCGGAAACAACGTCATCATCCAGAACTCCTTCATCCTGAACATGGAGCTGAAATAGGCATCGCGACCCGATGAAAAGCGCGGTCCTACTGTCGGTCGGTCTGTGCTCCCTTGCGCCTGCGCTAGCCGGTGCCGGGGAGGTGAGCCTGAACGGGCTGCCCACCACGAACGCCGGGGCATACACCGTGCGGGTGGCGAGCCTCAAAGAGGCGAAGTTTCGCAGGACGATCAAACAGCAGTATGACTTCAGCTGCGGTTCGGCGGCACTGGCGACGCTGTTGGCCTATCACTACGGCGACCCGGTGACCGAAGCACAGGTCTTTCAATACATGTACGAGCGTGGGGACCAGGCGAAAATCCAGCGCGAGGGCTTCTCGCTGCTCGACATCAAACGCTATCTCGAAGCCCACGGTTACAACGCGGACGGCTTCGAGACGTCGCTTGACAAGCTCGCCAAGGTGGGCGTGCCCGCCATCGTGCTGATCAGCGACGAGGGTTACCACCATTTCGTAGTGGTCAAAGGGATACTCGGAGGCAAGGTCCTGGTGGGGGATCCGTCGATTGGGTCGCGCATAGTCTCGCGCACCGAGTTCGCGAGGCTCTGGTCCAACGGCATCGTATTTGTCATCACGAGCCAGCGCGATCTCGCCACGTTTAACGCCAGCGCCGAGTGGAGTAGCGGCATAGCTCCGCTGGGTACGGCCATCAGCCGCGATGCTCTCGCCAGTACGATGATCTTCTTGCGGGGCGTGAACGATTTCTGAGGAGGGCAGCATGAAAACGATGGTCAGCAGACGTGCTATCGCTGCAGTGCTACCCGTCTTGTTCGCGGTGCCAGTGGGCGCCGAGAGTCTGGGGTCCCCCGGTTTCGATGCGTGCCGCGTCCAGAAGGATTGCCGCCGGTTGAGTCCCGCAGAGCTGGACCGGCTGCGCGGTGGTTTTTCGTTCATGAGCTCGATCGGCCCGATCGAGATCACGTTCGGCCTCACGCAGGCGGTATACATCAACAACCAGCTGGTTGCGGTGACGCAACTCATGGGGAACGTGGGAGGTTCGGGACAGTCGGTTGGCACTGTCGCGCCGAGGCCCTCCCAAGCACAAGCGCTCAATGCGGCAGCTCAGGGAGCACCGGTGACACCGCTGTCTTCTTCCGTTGCAGCGGGGGCCAGCGCATCCGCTGCCGCGGCCTCGAATGCGGTGCAGAGTGCTGCTTCCGCTGCTTCAGGCGCTCCGGTCGTCAGTGCCTCACCGACGTCGACGCCACCCACCCAAACAACCGGCCTCAACACCACGTTGAACGCCGCGGGGTCGCAGGCGCCCGTCAGTTCTTCGAAGGCCGCGTCTGCCGCTCCTGTTGCTCCGAGTGTATCGGCTACCGGCTCGGCGCCAGCCCCCGGCAGCCCGGTGATCAGCGTTCCCAGCGCCGGGAACCTTCGCGTGCTGATTGTGCAAAACGGCGCCGGGAATGTCGTGGTGCCCAACGCGGCAGACATCGCTGCGGGAGTGGGAGCAATGGTCCAGAACACGCTCAACGACCAGTCGATTCGCGCAGTGACGCAGATGAACGTATCGATGGCACTCAGCAAGGCGATGAGCGCAGCGTCCATTCGCGACGCGGTCAGGCAAGGAATGGCCACCTCCCGGCCGTAGTGTTCGGGGGCGGATTCGCGGAATGGACTTGGGTCGGTGTCTACCTAGCGGCCGGTGGAGCAGCCGGACAACCGCGTGAAGACAAGAAGAGTACCCGACGACAACAAGGCGGGACCCCAGAGAGTCGCGTGGTGGTTCGGAACAGCTGGGAAGGCCGGACTATGGAGAACAGGCGCATTGGTGGGCGACTCGTCCGTGCCAGTGTCATTGGCCTGCTCCTGAGCGGAGCCGCGCTGGGCGATCCACCGGCGCAGAGGCCGATCAAGCCTCAACCGACCCTCGAGGAGTTGATCGAAAAGCTCGAGCAGCAGTCTCGGGTGCTTGCACACCAGCAGAAGCGCCTTGCCGAGCAAGAGAAGCGGCTCCAGGAATACAAGGAGGCGCTGGAGCGCGCTCTCGCGCTGCAGGGGCTGCGACTGGAAGACTTGGAGACGCAGCGCGGCACTGGAATGCAGGCCACTGGCGCGGCAGCTAGCAGCGCGCAACAGAGCAAAATTGACTCCCTCGCGGGCGACCCTGAAGAAGCGAAGAAGAAACGCGCCGGCCCCACGGTCATAGCGCAGACCAAACCCGAGCCCGGCACGCAGACCCCGCAGAAGCCCACGGGACAGGCTCCCGAGAGCGCTAATCGCCCCCCTGAGATTGCTCAGATCACAGAGTACCCTGGCGTGCTCACGCCGGCTGGCAAAATAGTATTGGAACCGGCGCTTCAATACTCCTACGCCTCCAACAACCGCGTTGCGCTCGCTGGCTTCACCATCGCCCCGGCCATTGTCATAGGGGAGATCAACATCGAGAACTTGAACCGGCAGCTCTTCGTCGCCTCGCTCACGGCGCGCTACGGACTTACGTCTCGGTTCGAAGTCGAAATGAAGATCCCGTACGTGTATCGTCAGGACTCGACGACCGCGCGGCCACTCTTGGAGCAGTCCAGCATCGACCAAGCCTTCAACGCATCTGGGAATGGACTGGGCGACATCGAGTTCACCGCCCGAGCTCAGCTCAACAAGGGTGAGCCCGACACGCCGTATTTCGTGGGCTCGCTGCGCTTCAAGACCACGACCGGCACCGGCCCCTTCGACGTGCCAACCACCTCCCCCATCCCAGGTGTCTTCGTACAGAGCCAATTACCAACCGGTACGGGCTTCTATGCGCTGCAACCCGGCATCACGGCGCTGTATGCATCGGACCCCGCCGTACTTTTCGGCGGCGCCAGCTACGTCTGGAATATTGGCCGCAACAACGTGACAACTGAAGGGGGCGTATCGATAGGCTCGTACGACCCAGGCGACGGCGTTACCCTGAACTTCGGCTTAGGCTTGTCGCTCAACGAGCGCACGTCCTTCAGTGTCGGTTACGAGCACGATGTCTTCTTCAAGGACAAGCAAAATGGACAGTACATTCTCAATGCACAGAATCAGACCCTCGGGACGCTGTTAATCGGGTATTCATATCGATTGTCCAAGTCGACGACCTTCAACCTCAGTCTGGGTATCGGCGTCACGCCCGATGCACCGGACACAACGATCTGGGTCCGTCTCCCGGTAGTGTTCTGACGACGCCGGGACGCTACCATGAGGCGCGCGCCCGCCTTTGATCGGCGCCGGCTAACGCGGTAACGCGACTCCTCGCACGGCCCGTCACAGACCGGAAGGCAGCAGTTCGCTGTATCCCAGCGCTGACACCAAAGCGTTCGACGGCGTGCCGTTGGGGTGCCATGACAAGCGCTGCGGGGCCGTCTCCGCATAATGCAGAGCACTAAGAACGGCCCGATAGTATGCGGTTTTGGCCCCATAGAACCCACAATCCGCTTTGCGGCTGGCCCAGGCAAGCTTGCACGCGGGCAGGCCTATCAGTTGCTCGACCTCCTCGCCGCCGTGCCAAGCATCTCCCTCCGCGCCGTCGAGGATGTCCTCCAGCGGAAGCTTGTCGGCCAGAACGAATTGCCGCAGCTCCACTCGGTAGTCGTGCTCAGTGTCTCCGTGAACGCTCAGCACTCTGAGATAGCGCTCGCGCGAGGTTGTGTTCGCGCACAGCAAGGCAAGAACGCAAACCGGTGCCTCCTGATGATGGCGGCCCGGCCCGGTGCGGCGCTCCCCCGCGTAGAACGCATCCACCAGTTCCGCGGAATCGAACACCAGCATCGCGGCCGGCACCTCGAGCCTGAACTCGCTTCCATAGATCTCCAGAGGAGTCGCCAGAAGTTGCCCAGAGACTTCTGGGCCCAAATACAACGTGCGCTCTCCGTGCGCGCGCAGATAGAAAAACGTCTCGTAGGTCCAGTACTGCTGGGTCGCCTTTTGCACCAGGGCTTCGTGGTAGGAAGGCGTCTGCTGGAACCGCTCGAACTGCTCTGCGCTCATCGAGGCGGCCAGAGTTTGCTTGAACTGGCCGATGGCGCCCTGGACGTAGACGCCTCTGCACCGAGCGAGGCTCGATTCATCGGTAATGGGAACGAGCGGACCGGCGGCCTTGAGACGGGCGATGTCCGCGTCCAAGACGGCCGCGAGCTTCAATCGCGGGTCCGCGAGCACTCTCTCATAGTAGGTCGGCTGCATAAAGTGTCTCCCGCGGGTCGACCAGAGCCTACTTGCCTCGAGGAGTTAACGACGTGGGCGATTCAGGCTTAAGGGCGTCGGCCGAGAACTCGCGCCGGGTACGTATGCGGTACGAGCCGGCACATTGACACCCGCGGGAGTCTCGCCGTACCCTGCTGCGCACAGTCGAAACTCGCTGCACTCAGGCTCTACCCATGGCCCTGATCAAGTGCCCGGATTGCGAAGGTCAGCTCTCAGACGGGGCAGCACTTTGCCCGCACTGCGGTTGGCAAAAGGAAACGTACCTCGACGCGCAGGGGAAGGTGCGGACCGTTTCGCCGTGGCGTGTCTCGGTTGCCGATGTCCAGATGCCCTTCTGGTCCATCGTCAAGGTCACGGTCAAGTGGGTACTGGCCTCCACGCCCGCCCTTGTGCTGCTGGTGCTCATCGTCTGTCTCGGCATCACCCTCCTTTCTGTGATCGCCGATCAGCTGCACTTGCGGCAGTACCTGGGCAAATGATGCCTCGCGTTGCGTTTGGCGCCACCGGCCATCCCAAGTTCAGAAAATTGCAACGGCCTTGGAATGCAGTTCCACCGCGGAGCATCTTGGGGGAAAACCCGGATCTGGCCGCCGCTCAATCGGCTTGAGGAGGAGCTACGGCCGGCGGCGTCGCTTTGGGTTACGCGGCAGCGGTAGGTTTCGCGTCAGGATGCTCGCCGTGGCCATTCGAACTGCGGGGCTGCAGGCGCTCGAGGCGATAGCCATAGCCGTACACCGCGACGAGGCGCCAGCCCTGCTCCCGGACCAGGCCAAGCTTGTTGCGGACGCGGCTCACGTGCGTGTCCAATGTGCGGGAGCTCATGGGGTGGTTGGCGCTCCAAACCGTCTCGCGGATGTGGCCGCGCGAAAGCAATCGCCCAACGTTGCGCAGGAATAGCACGGAGAGGTCGAAGTCCTTCGCGGTAAGCCGCAACGGCTCCCCGTTGCGCAGGAGCGTTCGTGTCTCGAGGTCCACCCGGAACGCGTCAAGCTCGATCGCGCCCGTCCGCGGCTGGCTGTCGCGGCGACGCTGCGCCAGCGATTCGAGACGGGCTAAGAGCTCCAGCCGCCGCACTGGCTTGGTTACGTAGCCGTCGGCACCTTCGCGTAGCGCGCGAACCACGTCCTCCTCGCGGCTGCGCGCCGTGCTGAACAGCACCGGGACGGCAGACTGCAGCCGTTGACGCAGATGCCTCAGCACGTCGATGCCGCTCATCTCAGGAACGTTCCAGTCGAGCAGAAGCACGTCGAAGCTTTCCTGCTCGAGAGCTTGCAGCAAGCGCGCTCCCCGGTCGAACGGATGCGGATGATGACCGGCAAGCTCGAACCAGTGGCTGAACAGCTCCGTCTGGGATGGGTCGTCTTCAAGAAAAGCGATTCGCATGTCGGTCCCGACACCAATGAACCGGAAAGGCTTACGCGGACGGCCCTGCCGAGGCCCTGAAGTCCCGGAACACCGCTTCGAGCTCTTCGTCCTCTAACAGAGCGTGAAACAGGGGACCGAGGCCATCGTCGGCGAGGGGCATCCGCCAGCCTCGCCGCAATCCTTCGTCAGCGACGATGAGCTGGGACACTTCTCGACGGGGCATCATAGCACTTCCTGTGAAAACCTGAGTGGGCGACTTACTCACGACCCGAGGCAACGCACGCGATGTTCGTCGTTAGATTGCGCGAACACGGCGGTCCTTAGTACCCGACTAAAGTTATATGGTCTCGTAGCTGGCGTTTCGCTGCGCCGGGATGCGTACCGCGACTCGCTGCCGCCTGCACCGATTGCAATCGCCGGCACGGGCTCCGAGCGATGAAGAAGCTCGGCCTGCAGATCAGGCCGCCGCGCGTTGCGACTCAGGCGAAACCTCCCTGAGCAAGGCAGCCGCGATCTCGTAGAAGTTCACCCGCAGCAGCGACCGCGGAATGAAGTCTGCGGCCAGTCCATCGACCGCGGGAAGCGTCTCGACCACGGCCTCGTACAAGGCCGCCGAGATCTTTGGGATCGCTGCCGTGCGCTCGTTCCTGGTAAGCGCGCTGGCCGCCAGCGCAAGCCAGTAATGCCGGCGCTGCTCGTCCGATTCGATCCAGTTGATGACTGTGGTCGTCTCGGCACTGGTAAAATCGACTAACATTTTTGTTCTCCATCATTCGGCTCGCGCCCGCCCTAGTTTTGCGCCCCTGAATCAGCGGGTTCACACGGGCGCGACACTGTTGCGGATCGCAGATGACTCGATCCGAAGGGTTAGCAGGAACCGTTCCCGCTTCTGGTGGTCTGCTGTTGCATGCGCGCCCGGTTGCGGACGAGTAGCCTGATCTCGCACGGGCCGCAAACGGTTTACGGGGCCGTGTGAGTAACGCGCGCGTGGCTCAAGCTCCTTATTCGCAGCGCAGCGCGCTGGGACCGAGTTTGATCGAGGCGTTGCGCACAATCCGCACGGCCACAATCGGTGTGCGCTTTCTTCAGGCCGCTCTCGTTGACACGCCGAAAGTCGCGGAAAGAGGGCTACATTTTTTTGACCATTCTGGACATTGCACGGCCGGGCCGGATACTAGCCAGCGAGGATGGCGGGTCGATTTCGTTCTGAGCGTGGCGTCGCCTGCCGGCCTTTCGGAACACGGGAGGGGCAACGGGATGAGCAGCAGAGACTTCAGGTCCTACGCACGCATGGCTCGACCGATCTTCACCGAGCGCGACTACGAGACGGTGAAGAAGCTCGTCACGGAGCGCGCTAGAACCTTTTTCTTTGTCGAAGCGGAGCGGCTCGAAGCGCTGATTCGGGAGCTCACCGACTATGAGGGTCGGTTTGCCCGGACAGATGAGCTGGCCGGGTGGGTAGAATGGTCCTTCATGCCGGCGAGCAACGATGAGGGCCAGCCGCGCCGACGCTGGTCCGACGCTTCACACTGAAGCCGGCGAGACGGCTGCGGCATGAACAAGTGTGATGGAGGCGTACAAGCCGGACTCGCCGCCGGTTCGCGGGCGCGATGACGCGATCTTCGCCAGGGCGCCTCAGGGCTCGGCGAAAAACAGCGGCGCGGCAACGATGCCTTGTATCACCGCTGCGAGCCCGTACAAGAGCGCCGTAGCCGTGGCCTGATCACCCGGCACTCCAGCCAACCCCAGCACGATCACCGCTGCCAGTTCGCGCGTTCCAAAGCCGGCCACTCCGATGGGCAACGCCGCCATGATGAAAATCGGAGCAGCCGCCGCGAGCATCACCGGGTAGGATAGCGACACGCCCACCGCCATCCCGCAGATCCACAGCGTGCAGGCCGACAGCAGCTGCACGCCCAGCGACCGCCAGGCCGAGGCGACGAGCGCCGGTCGCGCCTGACGCAAGCGCTCGCGCAATCGCTCCCAACGCGAGGCCAGTGTCGCCACCCAGGCGATGCTCGAGCGCTCCAACTTCCCGAACGGCAGGGGGATGAAGGGTGCGATCGCCAGTGCCGCCAGGATCGATAGATACACGCTCATCTCACGCGGCGCGACGCGCTCACCACCCTGTCCCACTGCACCCCACAATACCAGTCCGGCAGCGGCGAGCAGTGACAGCACGCACAGCACCCACAGGCCGCTGAGACGATCCAGGAACACCGACAGCGCTGAGCGCACGAACGGATTGCCCAGGCGGGAGAGTTGCACGCTGCGCAACAGGTCGCCGGACAGCGTGGCCCCGGGTAGCAGCATGTTGGTGGTTATACCGCGCGCGTACATCAGAACCAGCCTAGCGCTGGGCGCGATCAGCCCCAGGCCGCGCGCGATGACCGCCCAACGCATAGCGCACATCAAGTTAGCCACCACCGAGACCGCCAGGGCCAGCGCGACCAACCAGGGGTTCGCGCGGCTCAACTTGGCCCACAACGCGGGGGGATCGGCATACCAGACGACCAGCGTCAGCAGCGCGGCGCCAGCCGCGATGCGCAGCGCGAACCGCCAAGCCCGGGGCCCCTGGGCCGGCTGCCCTGCCTCCGACGGCACAACGCCGGTATCAGCCGGACGTCTGCTTCGCGTCGTCAGAGGTCGGCCTCCGGCGCGCGCGGGGCGCGAGACGCAGTACGTACTGCGGGCGCCCCTGCGGCTCATGGTACACGCGGGTGAGCAACTCGCCCAGCACACCGGTGGCCACGAGCTGCACGCCGATCAGCGCAAGCAGCACGCCCAGCAGCAGCAGCGGCCGGCCGCCGATGTCGTGGCCGCGAATGAGCTTGTCGAAGCTGAGGTAGGCCAGGATCAGCAGCCCGATGCCGAGCAGCCCCAGGCCGACCCCGCCAAACGCCTGCATCGGGCGATGGAGAAATCGCATGAAGAACTTGATCCATAGCAGATCGAGGATCACCCGAAAGGTGCGGTCGATGCCGTACTTGGAGGTCCCGCGAGTGCGCGGATGATGGTTGACCGGCACTTCGATGATGTTTGCGCCAACCTCCGCAGCCAGTGCCGGGATGAAGCGGTGCAGCTCGCCGTACAGCTTGATGTCGCTGATCACCTGCGCGCGATACAGCTTCAGCGCGCACCCATAGTCGTGCAGCCGAACACCCGTAACCTTGGAGATAACGCCGTTGGCGATGATCGACGGGAGCTTGCGCGAGACGGTCTTGTCCTGGCGGTTCTTGCGCCAGCCTGAAATCACATCCACGTCCGGGCGCTCGTCCATCAACTCCAGAAGGCGCGGAATGTCGTCCGGATCGTTCTGCAGGTCGCCGTCCAGCGTGACGATGATGTCGCCCTTGGCTTGGTCGAAGCCGGCCTGGAGCGCCGCCGACTGACCGTAGTTGCGGATCATGTAGAGGGGCTTCAACCAGCTGCGCGTGATGGTCAGCTCGGCGAGGATAAATGCTGACTCGTCCTTGGAACCGTCGTCCACGCAGATCAACTCGAAGCGGCGCCCGGCGCGCAACAGCGCGCTGCCGACCCGCTCTACGAGGTCGGCGAGATTCTCTTCCTCGTTGTAGATGGGGATGACGACGGAAACTTGCGGCTGCTCGAGAGTCATCGGCGAGGCCCGATGTGGCTGCGACCAAAAGGCAAGTGGCCGGATTCTATCATCCCTGCGCTGCCCGGCTGCCGCGCGCTGGCACAAAGGTCGCGGCAAATGCCGCCAGGCACGCAGCCCCGATTGCGCGCTGGAGCCATAGGGCTTGCGGGTAATCTGTCGGGTAACCGACTATGAGCGCGACCGCGCAGCCGGCCAGAGCCACGGTGATGACCCATTGCACGCTCGGGCGCAAGCCGAACGGCAGTTGCGCAGCTGCCCTCAACCCCAGCGCGGCGGCGAGCCAGCCCCCGAACACGCCTCCCAGCACGTCTAGCGGCCAATGCACGCCCACTGCGCATCGCGATATGCCCACCAGCGCAGCAATCGCGACAGGGACCAGACTCCACGCTCTCAGCCTGAAACCGAGCACACACAGCGCAGCGAGCGCGAATGCCGTAGTCGCGTGGCCGGAAGGAAACGAGTGGAAGTGATAGGCGGGCCCGATGACATGGACGGCGTCGGCTGAGAGCACGGTCGGCGGGCGCGGGATGTCCACCAGATACTTGCACGCGCGCGACCACGCAGTGGCCAGCAGTGCCACCGGCACCACCGCCCACAACAGCTCCGCGCGACGCCGAGCTAGAGCGAGGCCGAGCGCGAGCGCGACGGTGGTGTCGCCGAGGATAGTGATGTTGGCCCACAGCGCGTCGCTCGTCGCTGGCCCCAGCCGGTTCAACAGGAGGAACACGCGCTCATTCGCGCCGGCTGCGATCAGCACGCCGCCGCCCAGCAGGGCGAGCACCGGCACCAACCAGACACGCGGACTGCGCCAGGACCAGTCCCGGGCCGCTGCCGTCATCCCGTTACTCGCACGAGCACGATGCCGTTCTTGGCATAGATGACATCGAAGCCGTAACCGGGAAGCTCGGCTAAGCGCTCGCCTTTGGTGATGACGATGTCGCCGGGGCGCGGATCGCGGTTGGGGGTCGGCCGCCCATAGTAGACGCTGAAGCTCGGCGCGTTCAGCCGCCACATGACCACCCGATAGCCCTTCGCCCGCGCCAACAGGCCGGCTTGCTTGATCGGCTCCTGCTGCACCCCGGCCCCCACCGGCACGACGTACGCGGACAGCCCGACGACGGCGACGATGCCGCTCACCACCAGCTTGTGCGACAGATCGAAGCGGCGCTCCAGCATGAAATACGCGGTGAGCAGCACGGCCGCAGCCGCGAACGCCAAGTACCCGGGCCCGAAGTACTCTTTTGCCCCAGCCACGGCCTCCCGATAGTAGGCGTCGTCCACCCAGGGCAGCGCGTTGTCGACGATCGCGGGCAGCGCAAGCAGGAACAGGTAGAACAGCAGCGCCGGCAACAACGCCCAGAAGCGCGACCGCCACTCGGGGCCGTAGATTGCCATCAGGATGAACATGCCGGTCATTCCATAGAGCATGTAGTGCGGCAGCTTGGTCCCCGACAGTGAAAAGAACACGAACACAAAACCGAACCACAGCCAAAGATAGCACTGCAAGTCGTCGCGCCACGCCGCGCGCACGCGCAGCACCGCACGGAGGAGAAAGGCGGTAAAGGGCAATGTGCCGATCAGCACCGTGGGGATGTAGTACACCAAACTGCCGGCATGGCCCTGCAGGGTGCCGCCGAAGCGACCGACATTGTGCTTGAGGAAAAAACCCTGCACGAAGGGCCAGCCCTCCCGGTGCAGGATGAACGCGTACCAGGGCAAGGCGACGGCCACGAAGACCAGCAGGCCGCGCCAATCGAAAATCGCCAGCGCCCAGGTCTTCAGATCGCGGCGCAGCCAGCAGAACACAAAGGTGACCGCCAGCGGGATCAGGATCGCGACCGGGCCTTTCGCCAGGAAGCCCAGGCCGACGGCAGCGAAGGTCGCGTACGACCATGTGCGCTGGCGTGTCTCGAGGTACAGCCAAGCCGCGAACATGGAAGCGGCGATCAGCATGTTGAGGAGCGCATCGGCCGTCGCCGCGCGTCCGATGATGTATACCCCGAGCGAGGTGGCCATGACGCCGGAGGCGAGCAGCGCCGCGTTGGGGCCGAAGCGCCGGCGCGCGAACAGGAAGGTCAGCAGCACCCAGAGCGAAGCGCACAGAGCGGAAGGGAAGCGAAAGGCGAACTCGTTCACGCCGAACAACAGCACGCTCCCCGCCTGCAGCCAGTAGACCAGGATCGGTTTGTCGTAGCGCGGCTCACCGTTCAGGTAGGTCGACAGGAAATCGCCGCGTTCGAACATCTCCATCGTGGCCTGGCTGAACGCGCCTTCGTCGACGTCGAACAGCGGCGCGCGGCCGAGGGCGAAGAAGAAGCTCAGCACGACCGCGAGCACCGTAAGCGCGATCAGCGGCCTGGAAACAGCGGGCGCGGGATGTGTGATGGGCGGGTCGCTGGGCATGAAGGGTTCGCCGCATCCGGCGTCGCAGCTTCAAGCGCAGCACGGCACAGCGGTTGCGGTCGCGTATTCTACCCGCCCCGGCGGCCGGCGGGTTCTCGTGCTAGCCTGGGGCTTCGCGCCGCTGCAGAGAAGTTTCGAGTTCGTCGGGGTGGAATAACGCGCATCCGGAGGGAGGATCAGGTGAGGGCCGCCGAACTGTTCGTGAAGTGCCTGGAGAACGAAGGCGTCGAGTTCATGTTCGGCGTTCCCGGCGAAGAGAACATCGACGTCATGGACGCGCTGCTGGAAAGCCGAGTTCGCTTCATCACAACCCGCCACGAGCAAGGGGCGGCCTTCATGGCCGACGTGTACGGGCGCTTGACGGGGAAAGCGGGCGTGTGCATCTCGACGCTGGGCCCCGGCGCGACCAACCTCATCACCGGGGTGGCGGACGCCAATATGGATCGCGCCCCGGTAGTCGCGATCGCGGGCCAAGGCTCGACCACGCGCATGCACAAGGAAAGCCACCAGATCTTGGACTTGATGAACCTGTTCCGGCCGATCACCAAATACAGCAGTCAGATCCGCGAACCGGATATCGTCGCAGAGGTCGTGCGCAAGGCGTTCAAAGTGGCTCAAACCGAGAAGCCGGGCGCCTGCTTTATCGACTTCCCCGAGAACATCGCCGAGGCCGAGGTGGGAAACCGCAAACCGATCGAGGTACAGGCCGCTTACACGTCGGCACCGCCCGATTTCAAGATCACCGAGGCGGCGCGCATCATTTCCCACGCCCAGTGTCCCGTCATCCTGGCCGGCAACGGGGTCATCCGCCAGAACGCCTGCGACTCGCTGGTGAGCTTCGCGGAGGTGCTGCGCATCCCCGCGGCCACCACCTTCATGGCCAAGGGCGCGATTCCCTCTTCCAGCGACTATGCGCTGGGCACCATCGGACTGAAGTCGCGCGACCTGGTGTCCTTCGCCTTCGAGCACGCCGACGTGGTCATTTGCGTCGGTTACGACATGGTGGAATATCACCCCGAGCAGTGGAACCCGAACGGCGACAAGACCATCGTTCACATCGACGCGCTGCCGGCGGAGGTGGATGAGCATTACATCGTTGCGACGGGCGTGCTGGGGGACATCGGCGAGGCGTTGCGCGGAATCGCCTTCGCCTCGAGCCCCAAGCACCGCTCCCCGCTCAAGGCTCTGCGCCGCGCCATCGTCGAGGAGTGGACCCGCTACGCTCACGATCAGGCCTTCCCGGTCAAACCCCAGAAGATCGTGTGCGACCTGCGAGAGGCGCTCGCCGCCGACGACATTGTCATTTGCGACGTCGGCGCACACAAGATGTGGATGGGGCGCATGTACCGCAGCGAGCGCCCCAACACCTGCATCATTTCCAACGGCTTTGCCTCCATGGGCATCGCCGTGCCCGGCGCGCTGGCGGCCAAGCTCGCCCGTTCCGACCGCAAGGTGGTGGCGGTCACCGGCGATGCGGGCTTTTTGATGAACTCGCAGGAGATCGAGACCGCATTGCGCTCTAGCACGCCGTTCGTGATCCTCATCTGGAACGACTCGGAGTACGGGCTCATCACGTGGCACCAGCTGCGGCATTTCGGCCGGCCGAGCCACGTGTCGTTCAACAACCCCGACTTCGTCAAGTACGCGGAGAGCTTCGGGGCCCGGGGCTATCGCGTCGAGAAGACTGCCGATCTCGGCCCGACGCTCGAGTCCGCCCTGGCTGAGGACAGGGTCTCCATCATCGACTGCCCGGTGGACTACTCGGAGAACATGAAGCTCACCCAGTGGCAAGAGGCGCTGAAGAGCCCCCTCTGAGTCAGGCGTGCCGCGGCTGCGCCCCGGATGGACTTGGCGCGCGCTGCTAGAGCGTGAGGGCGCGTCCCTCTCGCCAGGACTGCGTGGCGGCTTCGGCCAGCTCTAGCGCTTTGACGCCGTCCTCGAGCGTGGTGCGCACGGGTTTGCCTTGCGTCAGGGCGTCGAAGAAGTGGGTGATCTCCAGCGCGTACGCGCCGCGGTAGCGTTCGAGGAAGAAATGCTCGGGTTTGTCCTCGTACACTCCCGCTTCGGTCTGCGCAACAACCTGTGTGGGTGCGTGGTTGCGGGCCTGCAGCAGGCCTTTGCTCCCCAGGACCTCGAAGCGCTGGTCGTAGCCGTAAGCCGCCCTGCGGCTCGTGTTGATCTGACACAGGCGACCGCCGCGCGTGCGGATGGTGACGGCCGTCGAGTCCACATCGCCCGCTCCACCGATCGCCGCATCGACCAGGCAGCTGCCGGTGGCGAAGATGCTCTGGGCTTCGTCCTGCAAGACCCAGCGGAAGACATCGAAATCGTGGATCAGCATGTCCTTGAAGATTCCGCCGGAGACCTTGATGTAACCGACCGGAGGCGGCGCCGGATCGCGGCTGGTGATGATCAGCATCTCCGGGTTGCCGATCTCGCCCGCATCGAGCCGCTGCTTCAACGCGGAAAAGGTGGGATCGAAGCGCCGCTGGAAACCGATCATGCATAGCACGCGGGCCTTGGCGACGGCGTCTACGCATGCGCGCGCGCGCTCCAGCGCCAGGTCTACGGGCTTCTCGCAGAAAATCGCCTTGCCCGCAGCGGCCGCACGCATGATCAGATCGGCATGGGTGTCCGTGCTGGACGCGATCACGACTGCGGACACCGTCGTATCCTTGAGCGCAGCTTCCACATCCACTGCCTTTGCCGCGTAGCGCTGCGCCAACTCTGCAGCGGCAGGGCCGCTGACGTCGACGACGTATCTCAGCCTCACGCCGGGCTGCGCCGCCAAGTTGCCAGCATGGATTTTTCCTATGCGTCCCGCGCCGAACAAAGCGACTTCGATCATGGTGCCTCCTTAGTGACTGCGGCTGCCGGGCGGTCGGGTGACCGCGCGGCAGCCGCAGAACTATGGAACTGCTGCGTCGAGCTTACTTCGCGATGCAGGTGGCTGCGGTTGCGGGCTCGCAGACGTCCAGACCGGTGTAGATGGGATCGGCCACATGCTTCCCGTTCACGATGTCCTGCAGGATGAACATCGACTTGTAGCCCATGTCGAACGGGCGCTGGCCGACCTGCCCACTGCTGTAGCCCGCCTTCATCAGATCCATCTGGACCGGGAGCGTATCGGCGACCACCAGGATGGTTTTGCCGCTCTTGATGCGGTCCATGTTCTTCTCGACCACTTGCTTGTAGGCATTGGGCACGAACTGCGGGAAGCCGCCGGTCGGCACGAAAGCGGTCAAGTTCGGATACTTCGCCAGGATCTCACCCATTTGCTTCACCGACAGCGGGAAATCGTCGTTCGTGTACAGCGGACAGCCCTCGACTTCGGTCCAGCCATTCTGGCCGGTCAGACGATCGCCCGGCGGCTCTTTGGACTTCTTGCCCGATATGGTGTCGCGGATGCCCTGCATGCGCTCGTTGTGGTTGGCTGCCGCGGGACCGCCCGACTGGATGCAGATCGTGCCGCCCTTGGGCTTGAGCTTCATCGTGATCTTCGCGAGGTTGACGCCGATATCGTAGTTGTGGGTTCCGATATAGGTCTTGCGCAGAGCCTTGTCCTGAGGCAGCAGGTCCGAGTCCCACGTCGTCACCGGGATGTTCGCCGCCTTGGCGCGCTCCAATACCTTGGCCATGGCAGGCGCGTTCGAAGGCGAGACGGCGATGCCGTTCACTTTCTTGGTGATGAGGTCCTGCACCACCTGCACCTGCTCGTCGCCGCCACCATGCTCGCCCGGCCCGATGTAATAGCACTCGATCTTGCCGCCGCTCTCCTTCTCGGCCTTCTTGCAGCCATCGCGCGCCTGATCGAAGAACGGGTTGTTCATATTCTTGGGCACCAGGGCAAAGACCATTTTGGTCTGGGCACTGGCGATGACCGGTGCGCTGATTAGTGCCAGGATAGCCGCTGCCAGTAGAGTCTTCTTCATCTAACATCCTCCTCCTCAGTTAAGACACGGGGTCTCACCCCGACCGCATTCCGCGGAACTTGCTCAACATCACCGCGAAAACTATGAACAAGCCGACAAAAGTCCCTTCCCAATTGGCGTCAACACCCGCCAGCAACAGGCTATTGCGGATCACCTCGATCAGGGCCGCGCCGATGAACGCGCCGTATGCCCCACCCGCGCCGCCCATGAGGTCGGTCCCGCCGATGACCGACGATGCGATCGCCCGTAGCTCGTAGCCAGTCCCCATGGCGTTGATCGCCGCACCCTGCCAGCCCACCAGGAGCACGGCGCAGATCCCCGACATCAAACCGGACAGCATGTAGACCGAGAGCTTGACGCGGTTGACCGGGACTCCGGTCAAGCGGGCCGCATGCTCATTTCCCCCGACCGCGTACACCCAGCGTCCCCAGGTGGTATAGCGAAAGGCAATCATAAAGACGATCGTCAGCGCGAGCAACACGATGAAAGTATTGGCGATGCCCAGGACGCTACCGCCGCCGATCTGCTCGAAGAGTTTCTCGTCCGGTCCGAACTGGTAGATCATGCGATTCTGCGACAGCACCTGCGCAAGGCTCCGGGCCACTGCGAACATGCCCAGCGTGACGATGAAAGACGACAGGTTCAGGTACGCGACCAGCACGCCGTTGACGAACCCACACGCCACCGCCGCCAGCAGGCCCGCCCCGATTCCGGCCCACCAGGAGTGCCCCGCATTGAGAACCATTGCGCACGCGATCCCCGACACTCCGACGATGGAGCCCACCGAGAGATCGATACCCTTCGTGATGATGACCGCGGTCATGCCTAGGGCGAGGATGCCGATGAAGGAGAAGTTGCGGGTTACGTTGAAGAAGTTGTCGTCGGTGAAGAACACGTCCGATACTTTGCCCATGACGACGCACATGATCGCCAGGGCGATGGTCACCCAGAACGGCTGACTCATGACCACGGCGCGCAGCGGCCCGTATTCGCGCTGACTGGTGACCGGTTCGATCGCGACGCTCATGCGTTCTCCTTCTTCTTCTGCCTTGGTGGGCTGTACTATGCCGTCTCGATTGCGCCGGTGATGAGCCCGGTGACCTCCTCGGGCGAGGTCTGGCCGATCGGCTTGTCGGCTACCACTTTGCCACGCCGCATGACGGACAGATGGTCGGACACCGCAAACACGTCCGGCATCCGATGGCTGATCAGGATGACCGCGATACCCTGGTCGCGCAGGCGCCGGATCAGGTCCAGCACCTCGGCAACCTGGCGCACGCTGATGGCCGCCGTGGGCTCGTCCATCAGCACGATGTCAGGATTGGAAAGCCGCGTGCGGGCGATGGCGACCGCCTGCCGTTGGCCCCCGGACATCTGCTTCACCAGGTCGCGCGGGCGCGTCTCGGACTTGAGCTCCGCAAAGTGGCGCGCCGCCACCCGGAACATCTCCGCATAGTGCACGAATTGGAATGGCCCGAATCGACGCTTGGCCTCACGGCCCAGGAAGACGTTCTCCGCCGCGGTGAGGTTGTCACACAGGGCCAGATCCTGATAGACCACCTCCACGCCCTTGCGGCGCGCGTCGACCGGACTGTGGAACTCGACCTTCTCTCCCTTGAGCCAGATCTCGCCGCCGGAGGGCGGGAAGTTGCCGGCCAGGATTTTGATCAGGGTCGATTTGCCGGCCCCGTTGTCGCCCATCAGGCCGAGTACCTCCCCGGCGTCGATCTTGAGATCGACACCGTTGAGCGCCTGGATAGCGCCGAAGTGCTTGGAAATCCCGCGCAGCTCAAATAACCGCATCCCTCCTCCAATGGTCCTATTCCGGGGGCCGCACGATTCCTTTTTTCAGGATCAGGTTTCCGTACAGCCGCCGCTCGCCCGTCGCCACCACGGCGAAACAGCCCCTCACCCGCTCATAGAACGCGAACCGTTCGATGCCTTCCAGCCGGGCCGCGCTCGGCTCGTGGCGTTCGAGCAACGCGCGGAACTCCGCGAAGATCGGCACCTGCTCGGCAGGGTGGTTCACGACCTGCATGTGGAACGCGGCACAGGGCACGAACTCGTCGAGCGGCATGAGCGAAAGCACGGCCTCTAGGATACGCGTGGCGGTCGCCACCCCGTCCATGCGGATCAGCGGCCTTCCGCTCGATGCCGCCGGATAGTTCGCGTCCACGATCGCGAGCTCGTCCCCATGACCCATGGCTGCAAGCGTCGACAGCAGCTCGGGAGACAAGACGGGATCGATATTCTTGAGCATTTGCCACTCCTCGCAGGCGGCACCGGCACCGCCGTGCGGGGCGAAATTCATTGTGCGCCGCACGACCCCTTCATTCATGCATCCCAACCGGGGTCGGGAGCCGCCTACCGCTATGCTAGCATGCGAGGCACGCGCGTTAGGGTAGCTGGATCGGTATGGAACTGCAGCACAGAGCGCTCGGACGCACGGGCCTCAGGCTTTCGGCCTTGGGCTTCGGCGGCACCGGGCTCGGCAACATGTACAGCGCGATGTCCGAGCGAGACGCGATCCAGACGCTGGACGCCGCGTACACTTCCGGGCTGCGCTACTACGACACGGCTCCGCTGTATGGACACGGTCTATCCGAGCTGCGCACGGGAAGCGGGCTGCGCCGCTTCGCCGATCCCGGCGCCGTCGTGTCCACCAAGGTCGGGTGGCGCCTCAAGCCGACTTTCGGCGGCCCTTCCGATGCGGGGCTGTTCCGCGACATCAGCGCGTTCTCCCGCTTCAACGACTACAGCTACGACGGTGCCATGCGCTCGTTCGAGGACAGCTTGAACCGCCTCGGCGCCCAGCGCGTGGATATTCTCCTGATCCACGACGTCGACCGCCGCAACCAGGGAGACCGGCTGCCCGAAGTGTTCCGCGCTGCCATGACGGGCGCCTACAAGGCTTTGCTCTCGCTACGGGAGCAGGGCGTCATCAAAGCCATCGGGTGCGGGCTGAACGAGTGGGAGGCTTGCCAGCAGTTCGCGGAGGCGGGGGATTTCGACTGCTTCCTGCTGGCTGGCCGCTACACGCTGCTCGAACAGGAATCGATCGAGTCCTTTCTGCCGCTGTGCCAGCGCCGCGGCATCGGCATCATCCTGGGGGGGCCCTACAATTCTGGGATCCTCGCCAGCGGTGCCGTCAAGGGCGCGTGGTTCGACTACGCTCCCGCCAACGATGCTGTGCTGTCCCGGGTCGAGGCGATCCAGGAAGTGTGTGCGCGGCACGACGTGCCGCTCAAGGCCGCGGCGCTCCAGTTTCCCCTGCACCATCCGTGCGTGGCGAGCGTGATACCGGGAACGCGCAGCCCTGGCGAGCTGGCCGAGAACTTGAGCATGCTGCGTGTGCCCATCCCCGCGGAGCTGTGGCACGATCTCAAGTCCCGGACTCTCATCCAGCGCGAAGCGCCCACCCCCTAGAGTGCGCTTTGCCCGGCCGGCCCTCGCGCACAGCCCGCAGACGGAAAGTCCGTGATCATCGACGCGCACCATCATCTCTGGCAACGGTCGCGCGGCGACTACCACTGGCTCGATGCTCGAGCCAACCCGGCGCTGGCCCCGATCGCACGCGATTACCTGCTGGGGGACTACGTGCCGCTCGCCGCCGCCCATGGAATCGCGGGGAGCGTGCTGGTCCAGGCGGCCGAGAGCGTCGCCGAGACCCGGTGGTTGCTGGCGCAGGCGCGCGCAAGCAACGGGCTGGTTCTGGGAGTGGTCGGATGGATCGACATGACGGCGGCGGACGCTGCGGACGCTTTGGGCGCTTTGGCGCAAGACCCGCTCCTGCGCGCCATCCGTCCCATGCTGCAGGATATCCCGGCAGTGGACTGGGTGCTCCAGCCGCGGCTGGATGCGGCATTTCGTGCGCTCATCGAGCTCGATTTGTCGTTCGACGTGCTGATCCGGCCGCCGCACCTTCCCAGCTCGCTTACGCTGCTCACGCGATACCCCGAGCTGCGCGCGATCGTGGACCATTGCGCTAAGCCCGCTATCGCGCGCCGGATGTGGCAGCCCTGGGCCGACGACATGCGCCGTATCGCTCTGGAAACCCGGGCCTATTGCAAGCTATCGGGATTGGTCACCGAAGCGCGCCCCGGCTGGGAAATCGACGACCTGCTCCCCTACATTGAGCATGTGGTGGACTGCTTCGGGCCGCAACGCATCGTCTGGGGCAGCGACTGGCCGGTCATGACGCTCAACTCGGAGTATGCGCGTTGGGTAGACGCCGCGAAGCGACTGATTGCACGGCTCGCGCCGTCGGACCAATCCGACGTCATGGGCGGCAATGCGGTGCGCTTCTACGGGCTGGCGGCTTCGGCGCTGGGCTGAGCCGCCAGCGGCAGTTCGGCAGTCTCGCGGGGGTATCAGATTTCAGTGTCTGGATGAGAGAGAAGAGGAATGGCGGAGGAACTGTTCGAAGTTCACGGGCCAGAGGAACACGCCGTGGAGCATGCCGCACACGCCGGGGACAGCCTGGCCGGCCGGGTGGCGGTGATGACCGCGATCCTGTCGACCGTAGGTGCGGTGTTCGCCTACCAGGGCGGGGCCACCCAAAGCGATGCGATGATGTACAAGAACGAGGCGGTGCTTCGCCGTACCGAGGCTTCGGATCAATGGGCGTTCTATCAGGCGAAGAGCAACAAGCAGCACCTCGCCGAGGTGGCCGCCGTCATCGCGCCTCCGGACAAGAGGGCCGCGTACGAGGCCGAGGTCGAGCGCTACAAACAGGAAAAGAAGGAAATCCAGGCGCGCGCCGAGGGGTTGGAAGCGGAGACGAAAAAGTTCAACGAGCTATCCGACCGTGCCCTGCACCCGCACCACCGGCTGGCGCAGGCGACCACCATGGTCCAGATCGCCATCTCGATCGCTGCCATCACCGTGCTCACGCGTAAGCGGTGGCTGTTCTGGGCCTCTGGAGCAGCCGCCGTCATCGGTGCGGGGCTGTGGATCCTGGCCTGGCTCGCGGGGTGACGTTCTGCGGCGCGCGCAGCGGACCGTCACCCACCGGATCCGGTCCCGGCCGAGCCCGCGTCGCGCGAGGGCTCTAGAGCGCTTTGAGGTTTGCTGCGGACGACTTGCCGTCGCGCCCCCGTACCACCTCATAGGACACCTTCTGATTCTCCGTCAGGGTGCCGAGTCCGGACGCCTCAACGGCCGAGATGTGCACGAAAACATCCTTCGACCCGTCATCGGGCTTGATGAAGCCGAAGCCCTTACCGGGGTTGAACCACTTGACTGTGCCCGTTGCCATGTATCACCTCCAAGTTGGGCGTGGCACCGCACGGGAATGTGCGGGGCATCACATTGTCCATGAGTTTCGCGCGGCTAGTACGTCCCGCGGTACGCGTCGTGGCCGCGCACGTAGGAGCGGTTCGTCTGCGCTGGATTGCGATTCACCAGCGGCCGGCCGTACAGCGGGTGCTTGAGGCTGCGCACTTCGTGCTCCACCGTGAAGAGCATCTGGTTGGTCTGCGGGTCGACGATGTTCTGGAAACGCCACTCGTGGGCATCCATGTCCAGCGTGATCAGGTTGCGCTCGACCAGGCGCCTGTATGGACCCGAGAAGTCAGCCACATAGATCTGGACGTGGTGTCCGTCGTACGGCGGGAGCCGCTGCGCCGTCTCGCGGAAGAATAGGCGCTGGTCCCGGCCTGCGGATACCGACGCTGCTCGAGCCCCCTCGCGGCTCACGACTTCCGTCGTCGCTCCCATGATTTCAGCATAGAACCGCGCGATGCCTGCCGCACTGCCGGCCGGTACGTCGAACTCGACGTACGGCATCCCCAGCTCGCCGTCACCGAACTCGGAGGCGGGCGCGTGGCAACGGAAACGGTTCCCCCAGGGGCAGGTCACGTCCACGAACGCGCCGCGGTCGGCGAAGCCGAACTCAGTTCCCTCGAGAGCGGGCGCGACCCGTTGCAGGCGCTGCTTGAGCTGCGTCAAGTCCGGGACCACGAGGCCGATCGTTCCCCGCATCCGCTGCGGACGGTTCGTGGGCAGGTGCATCTGGCTACGCCCCATGTTGATCCACATGTTGTCGATCCCGACCATGATGTAGGGGTCGCGCGTGAACCCCAGGCCCGATACATAGAACACCGTCGCCAGGCGCTGGTCGGGCTGGGTGACGTTGACGTGCTCCAGGTGGACGATGTTGCTCACATCCTCCCGGGCCCGGTCGTAAGTCGTCGCCATCCGTGTTCC
>DATJVW010000125.1:0-8962 GCA_035501675.1 Burkholderiales bacterium | reverse complement strand
TGGCGGAACGGCACTTTGTCGGTGAAGTGCAACGTCATCATGATCATCCGGGCGACCCAGAAGAAGATGATGTCGAACCCGGTCACCAGCACGGACGACGGCAGAAACAGCTCGAGATCGGGCGTTTTATCCGGCCAGCCGAGCGAGGTGAACGGCACCAATGCCGAGGAGAACCAGGTGTCCAGCACGTCCTCGTCGCGCTTGAGCCGCCCGGTGTAACCCTGCGCCGCAGCGTTGCTTTTGGCGTCCGCCTCGGTGCGGGCGACGTAGATATTGCCGGCGTCGTCGTACCACGCGGGGATCTGATGACCCCACCAGAGTTGCCGCGAGATGCACCAGTCCTGGATGTTCTCGAGCCAGTGGTTGTACGTCGAGGCCCAATGCTCGGGGAAGAACTTGACGTCGCCGGCGGCGACCGCATGGAGCCCGCGCCGCGCCAGAGTCTCCATCGCGACGAACCACTGGTCGGTCAACATCGGCTCGACGATCACGCCGGTGCGCCCCGAACGTGGGACCTTGAGCTTGTGCGGTCTGTGGGATGCCAGCAGCCCTTGTGCCTGCAAGTCAGCCACGACGCGCTTGCGCGCCTCGAACCGATCGAGACCCTGGTACGCAGGCGGCGCCTCCCCGTTGATCCTGGCGTCCAGAGTCAGGATGTTGATGCTGGGAAGCCCATGACGCGCGCCGACCTGGTAATCGTTGAAGTCGTGCGCCGGGGTGGTCTTGACGCAGCCGGTGCCGAACTCCGGGTCCACGTACTCGTCTGCGATCACGGGAATGCTGCGCCCCGTCAGCGGCAGAAGGACCCGCTTGCCCACCAACGCTCGATAGCGCGCGTCGCGCGGGTTCACGGCCACGGCGACATCGCCGAGCATCGTCTCCGGGCGCGTGGTCGCGACCACCACGCCGCCCGTTCCATCGGCCAGCGGATAACGAATCTCCCAGAGGGTGCCGTCTTCCTCTTCGCTGTCGACCTCGAGGTCGGACACCGCTGTGCCAAGGACGGGGTCCCAGTTCACCAGCCGCTTGCCGCGGTAGATCAGACCCTGTTCGTGGAGCCGGACGAACACCTCGACGACCGCGCGCGACATGCGGGAGTCCATGGTGAAATAGCCGGCCTTTTGCCCTTCTGTATCGGCGTAACTCCAGTTCGCGGAAGCGCCCAGGCGGCGCATCTGCAGCGTGATCGTCGCGCCCGACAGCTGTTTCCAGGCCCACACCCTTTGGACGAACTCTTCCCGGGCCAGGTCCCGCCGCTTGACTCCCTCGGCCTCGAGCTGCCGCTCGACCACGATCTGAGTGGCGATCCCGGCGTGGTCGGTGCCGACGACCCAGTTGGTATTCAAGCCGCGCATCCGGTGGTAACGGATGAGCGCGTCCATGAGCGTCTGCTGGAAGGCGTGGCCCATGTGCAGCGTGCCGGTCACGTTGGGCGGCGGCAACTGGATGCAATAGGCGGGGCGCGCCGGGTCGGTGCTGGCGTTGAAGTACCCGCGCGACTCCCACACCGGGTACCAGCGCCGCTCGATCTCGTGCGGCTCGAAGCTCTTGGCGAGTTCCACGCGGATGGCAGGGGTGAGACAGCGAGGGGTTCAGCGCACAGCGCTGCCGCGCGCGGGTGGACGACCCAGCAGCGCCTCTAGCGAGTCGCGACCGAACACCTGCTCCACCGACTCACGCACGACGATCGGCAACACCGCGCGCAGCTCCTGCACGACGCGCGTGAAAGCAGGGTGGATCGCCACTGCTCCCAGCCGTAGATCATCGGCCAGCGCCGCGTCGAGCTCCTGGTCCAGACGCTGACGCAGCCGCAGATACAAGGCCACCTGAAGCTGCCGTCGCTGATCGGCCATCAGCAACGGCGCGTTCTCGTCCGGGGCGAGCGCCGGATCGACGGCATCGTGTAGCACCGGAACCTCCGCGGCCTGCGGTGGCGGTGTTTGCTCGAGCGGGTCCGTGAGCAGGGGCGCGGCGTCTGGCTGCCGCTTTGCGCCGCGCGCCTGATGCTTTTGGATCAGCGAGTCGAGCTTGCTGAACAGGTCGTTGGCCTCGGCCTGTTCGTTTTCGCCAGACGCGGAGTGCAACGGATCGGAAGTCATGGAGCGGTTGGCCTTTCGCACCCGCGCATCAACTGGCGAGGTCGTGCGTGCGGATCTCGTAGCCCCGATCGCGGTAGAACCGAAAGCGAGTCCGCGCCAGGCTGCGATCCGCCTCGTCCAGGCTGACGATCTCGATCAGCCGCTCGAAGCGGCTGAACCCGGAGGGGCAGTCGGGGCATAGATTGACCAGCACCTGTTCGTGCACGGCCGGCTCGGCCACGTGGTCCACGATGATCGGGGTGACCGCGGCGAGCGGGTGATGGGCGCGGCAGTGAGGTAGAAAGCCGATGGACGGCTGGCTCCAGAGCACCTTGTCGACGCGTTCGGTAGTCTCCGCGTCCGGAGTGAGAATCATCATGCGCACGTCCTTGGCCAGCGCCTTCGCCGCGAGCGTGGTCAGCGTTTGCAGCTTGTTTTCGACATGCACGTAGAAGTCGATTTGAGTCATGCGCTGCCCCTCGAGCTAGCCGCGATCCGCGCGGCGGATCAAGAACGTCGTCAACAGCGGCACCGGCCGCCCGGTCGAGCCCTTGTCCTTGCCCGATTGCCATGCGGTGCCCGCGACGTCCAGGTGCGCCCACTTGTACTTCCTGGCATAACGCGACAGGAAGCATGCAGCGGTGACGCTGCCCGCGGGGCGGCCGCCGATGTTCGCCATGTCAGCGAACGGGCTTTTGATCTGGTCCTGATAGTCGTCCCATAGCGGCATGTGCCAGGCGCGATCCCACGAGTCCTGCCCGGCTTGCAACAGCTCTTCCGCGAGGGGGTCGTCGTTTGCGTACAAGCCGCTGGCCACGTTCCCGAGCGCGACCACGCACGCGCCGGTGAGCGTGGCGATGTCCACCACCACTTCGGGGTCAAAGCGCTCGGCGTAGGTCAGCGCATCGCACAGGATCAAGCGGCCTTCGGCGTCCGTGTTCAGGATCTCGATCGTCTGCCCCGACAGGCTGGTGACGATGTCTCCCGGTTTGGTCGCGTGGCCGCCGGGCATGTTCTCGCAGGTCGGGATGATGCCGACAACGTTGATCGGAAGCCGCATCTGCGCCACCGCCTGCATGGTCCCCAGCACGGACCCAGCACCGGACATGTCGTACTTCATCTCGTCCATCTCACCGGAGGGTTTGAGCGAGATGCCGCCGGTATCGAAGGTGATTCCCTTGCCGACCAGCGCAACGGGTTTCTGCTTGGCTGCGCCGCCGCGATGCTCCAGGACGATCAGCTTGGCCGGCTCATGCGACCCTTTGGTGACCGACAACAGCGCACCCATCCCCAGCTTCTTCATGTCCTTTTCTTCGAGGACGCGACAACGCAGCTTGTGTTGCTTGGCCAGTGCCTGGGCCTGCGCAGCGAGGTAGGTCGGCGTGCAAATGTTGCTCGGCAGATTGCCGAGATCCTTGGCGAGGTTCACGCCCTGCGCCAATGCCAGGCCACGCCGTAGGGCGCGCGCCGCGGCGGCGGACGGTTTCCCTGTCGCGCCGACGCCGAATTCGACGCGATGCTGTGCGTCTTTCTTGCTCTTCAGCCGGTCGAAGCGGTAGCTGCAATCCTCCGCGACTACCGCCAGCTGCATGGCGTTCCAAGCCGGATCGTGACCGGCGACGGGAAGGTCGGCCAGGTACAGAACCGCATCCGCGGCACCGCTTTCGTTGACCGCGCGCACCGCTGCACGCACCGCGTCACGGAACGCCTTCGGCCCGAGCTCCTGCTCTTTCCCCAAGCCCACGAGCAGAACGCGCTCGGCTGCAATCCCGGGCACGTTGTGCAGCCAGAGCGTGGAGCCAAGCTTGCCGTCCAAGTCTCCCCGGCGCAGGATTGAGGCGATATAGCCCTTGGCGGCGCGATCCAGCGTCTTGAGCGCGTCGGTCAGTCGGCGCGGCTCGAACACGCCCGCCACGACGCATCCGGCCTTCTGTTTGTCCGGGCCGCCGGCTTTTGTGCTAAATTCCACCCAGCACTCCTGTTTTCATCAATATATTTAATCTCTTAAGGATTCGGAATTATCACGTCACGGCTCCCGAAAAGTCAAAGCCTCGCTGCCCGCCCAGGGGTGCGACCATGATCTTCCTGCGCTCCACGCTGCGCGAATTCAGCGCCGCCGGCATCGCGGTCTTCCTCGTCCTTCTGGTCATCATCTTCACGACCCAGCTCATCAGGTTCCTGGGATTCGCCTCGAGCGGGCGCATTCCGCCCGATGCGGTGCTCATCCTGCTGGGGCTTTCCGTGCTGGGCTACCTGCCCGTGTTGCTGTCGGGCACGCTGTTCGGCTCCGTGCTGCTGAGCGTGACGCGCGCCTACCGCGATTCGGAGATGGTGGTTTGGCACAGCGCCGGCCGCGGGCTTCTGGCCTGGTTCCTTCCGGTGCTCGTATACGCGGCCCCGATTGTTTTGCTCGTCGGCGTGTTCAGCTTCGATCTCATGCCTTGGGCCATCGGCAAGGCCGAGCAGTACCGCCATCAGCTGGAGAACCGGGACGACATTTCGGCGGTGTCCCCGGGCGTGTTCAAGGAATCGAAGAGCGGCGACCGCGTTTTCTTCGTCGAAAAGGTGACCTCCGATCTGAGCCAGGTGGCAAACATCTTCGTGCACTCCGTGCAGAGCAACCAGCAGTGGGTGATGGTCGCCAAGCGCGGCTACACGGAGCTCGAAGAAAACGGCGACCGCTATCTGGTGGCGCTCAATGGCCGCCGCTATACGGGCACGCCGGGCCAAGCGGACTACCGCGTCGAGCGCTTCGAGCGTTACGCCGTGCGCATTCAGCAAAATGAAACCAGGGCCTTCTTTCCCTCGCAGAAGTCGCTGCCCACCCGCCAGCTGATCGAAGACCCCACGCGGGTCAACCTGTCCGAGCTGACGTGGCGCATCGCCTTGCCGGTGTCGGCGCTGGTCCTCGCCTTGCTGGCGTTACCGCTGTCGGCGGTGAACCCCCGCAGCGGGCGTTTCTTCAACGTGCTGACGGCGCTGTTCCTGTTCTTCGTGTACAGCAATCTCATCAGCATCTTTCAGGCGATGGTCGCAAAGGGCGAAGTGAACCCGTGGGTCGGGATCACGATCGTCCACGTGGTAATGGTGCTGGTGCTGATCGTGCTGCTCTATCGGCGTATGTATGGGTTGCGTCTGCGCTTTTGGCGGCGTCGCGCATGAGGATCCTGCGCCGCTATCTCTTCCGCCAGATCGTGGGCGCTATCCTGCTCGTGCTCATCGCACTGATCATGCTGTTCTCCTTTTTCGACCTGATCTATGAGCTGAGGGACGTCGGTACCGAAGGCTATCGGCTGTATGCGGTGCTCACTTATGTCGCCCTGAGCATCCCGGGGCACCTGTACGAGCTGTTGCCGGTGGCGGCCCTGATCGGGACGCTGTTCGCCCTGGCGCAGCTCGTGGTCCACTCCGAGTACGCGGTGATGCGTACCTCGGGCATGTCGATCCTTAACATGGCCTCGACGCTCCTGCGCACCGGGCTGTTATTCGCCGTGGCCACGTTCGTAACGGGCGAGTTCCTCGCGCCGCTGTCCGAGGAGGCGGCCAAGAAGCTGCGGTTGGAGCAGACCAGCAGCGTGGTGGCACAAGCGTTCCGTTCCGGCTTATGGGTCAAGGAGGAGGGGAGCTTCGTGAACGTGGCGCGTGTGCTGTACGACGCGACCCTGCAGGGTGTGCGCATCTACGAGTTTGATGACCAGTACCGGCTGCGCACCATCAGCCTGGCGCGAGAGGGCAGGTATGTGCACTCCAACCTGTGGCGCTTGACCGACGTTGTGCAGACGCATTTCGTCGACGGACGCACCTCGGTGGCAAGCGCCGCTGAGCAGGACTGGCACTCGGTGCTCACGCCCAGCGTGCTGAGCGTGTTGCTGATCCCCCCCGAGAAAATGTCGCTGTGGACGCTGTACTCCTACGTTCGACACCTGCGCGAGAACCGGCAGGAGTCGACACGCTACGAGATCGCGCTGTGGAACAAGCTCATCTACCCCTTTGCCGTGCTGGTGATGATGCTGCTGGCGTTGCCTTTCGCTTACATGAACGTGCGCGAGGGGGGGGTGAGCGCGAAGGTGTTCGCCGGGATCATGCTCGGTCTGAGCTTTCATTTGCTCAACCGGCTGTTCGGGCACGTCGGGCAGCTCGCAGCCTGGCCGCCGATCTTGGCGGCTTTCGTGCCGACCGTTGGCTTCCTGGTGCTGGCGGTCTTGATGCTCCGGCGTCTCGAGCGCCGTTGAGCGCAGCGCCGGCACGCTCCGGAGCAGGTTCACCCGCGCCTGCACCACCCGCGGCCTGGCCTCTGCCGGGCTGCGAGAGCGCCAGTCGAAAGGCATCCCAATCACCTCGTGCTGTAGAGCCGACTCCCTACCAGCCGATCGTGCAGAAACTGGCGCTCCCGGTCCACGAATCCCCACCAGAACCCCGCCCCGAACAGCGACAGACTCCACAGCGCAAGCAGGAAACGCGCGAGCGCTTCGCGTACGGACAGGGCAGAGCCGTCTTTTCGCGCGACTCGGATGCGCCAGGTTTTCATCGCCAGCGTCTGCCCGCCGCGATGCCAGCAGTACACGAAGTAGATCGCCAGCACGCCCAGCAGCCAGATCTGAAACACCGCGTGCAGCATCGGCGTACGCACCGCCGCCTGGGTCAAAGCGAGAAACAGATAGGCTGCGATGAACAACACCGGCGTGAGCAGGATCGCCTCGTAGCCCAGACTCGCGAAGCGTGGGAACAGGGCGGCGAGCCGCACTTGGGCTCGACCTCAGTCTCGGGTCAGGGTTTTCCCGGCCGGCGGGGTCGACCGTGGCGGGTGGGCTTGTCGGAGGCTCTTCTTCTCCTCCTCCGTGAGCCCTTCGTATTCCTTCCACTTGCGATGGATCGCCTCGCGCTTCTCCGGCGGCATTTCCTTCAGCTTCTTATAGCGGTCGCGCACCTGCGCGCGCTGCTCCGGGGTCATGCTCGCCCACTGCTTCATGCGCGACTGCAGGCGCTGCTGCTGCTGTGGCGTCATCTTCGGGTAGCGCTTGGCGATCTCGATCCATTTGGTGCGGCGCGCGCCCTCCATCTTGGGCCACTCCTCGGCCAGCGGCGCGAGGATGTGCTGTTGTTCCGCGGTGAGTTGCGCCCATTCCGGCCCCCGCTCGTCCGCTGGACCTTTGCCGGCGCAGACGCCCGCCGGCGCGCCAAGGGACAACAACAGGAAGACAACGACTAGTCGGCGGCGTGATGATGCAGCCAAGCCTCGAACCCCGTGTCCAGATAGGCAGTAACCGGAAGCTCGTCCGATAACACCTGTGCGTCGAGTTCCGCATAGTCCGCTTGCGGGGATGATTGCTGCTGCTGCCAGACGACCACCAGAGACAACCCCAGGATCAGCGCGAGCGCGGGTACCAAGACACGACGATCGAAAAGACGCGCGACGCGAGGTGGCCGGGATTGAGAGTCCCCGAGATGCGCGCGAGACAGCGCGGCATCGCGCGCGAGCCGGAGACGATAAAGCGTGCCGTAGGGCAGGGAGTCCAGCCCCTCGTCTAGCTTGTGAACGATGCGATCGGCCACATCCCGTTCAGTCATGGCTCTATTCCCCTCGCTTTGAGGAAGACTGCGAGCGCATGGGTCGCCCGAGAGCAGTGAGTCTTTACACTCCCCTCCGAGCAACCCATCACGGCTGCGGTTTCCTGCACATCGAGTTCCTCCCAGTAACGCAAGAGAAAAGCCTCTCGTTGACGTGCGGGCAAGCTCGCCAGGCCACTCTCGATCAGCCGGATGACCTGAGACTGTTCCAGCACCTGGGCGGGACCGGCAATGACTCCGGGGCCCTCACTGACCTCCACGGTGTCGAGCGGATCATGGTCGTCTTCGTCTTGCTTCCCTTGCAGTGAGGACAGCAGTGTCGTCCACAACGAGCGCACGCGCTGTCTGCGGTAGTGATCCCGTATGCTGTTTTGCAGGATGCGCTGGAACAGCAGCGGAAGCTCCGCTGCAGGCTTGCCCGCGTATTTCTCGGCCAGTTTTAGCATGGCGTCCTGCACGAGATCGAGTGCCAGTTGCTCGTCGCGGACGGCGAACACCGCTTGCTTGAAGGCCCGGCGCTCGACTTCGGCGAGGAAGATCGCAAGCTCTTTTTCTGTCGCCAGAGGAGGTTGCCCCGTTGTTTCTCGGCGCGCGAGGGGCGCGGCAGGCTGGATGTTAACAAATCGACCTGGCAACGTGCACTCCGGCTCTCAGCGCTCGCGGAGAAGGTGATAACTACTTGTTATGACAGATGTTTGTTGAACCTTCTCGAGCCGTCTACAATACACACCTTGCCCGACTGTGTGAAGCCTGTGGATCTCACTCACCACTTCTTGATCGCCATGCCCAGCATGGTCGATACCAATTTCGCCAAGTCGCTCACCTATATCTGCGAGCACAATGAGCAAGGGGCGCTCGGGGTGGTGGTGAACCGTCCGATCGACATGACGCTGAAGGCGCTGTTCGAGCAGATCGACATCCCGTTGCGCGACGAGAGCCGCAGCCGCTTGCCCGTGTACTTTGGCGGTCCGGTCCAGGTGGACCGCGGATTCGTTCTGCATCGACCGCCGGGCGATTGGGAATCGACTCTGTCCATCAACGCCCAGGTCGGGCTGACCACTTCCCGCGACATCTTGCAGGCGGTGGCGGAAGGGCGCGGGCCGGAGCAGATCTTGGTCTCTCTGGGCTATGCCGGTTGGGCGCCCGGGCAGCTGGAGCAGGAGCTCACTCAGAACGCATGGCTCACGGTGAGCGCCGACGTGGATGTGATCTTCGAGCTGCCGGCCGATCAGCGTCTGTCCGCGGCGATGAGCCTGCTCGGGGTAGACCTAGCGCGGCTGTCGGACGACGTCGGCCATGCTTGATTTCAGCGCCGA